>CAYWBG010000265.1:0-3011 GCA_964456005.1 uncultured Halomonas sp. | reverse complement strand
ATCGTCGGCGACAACCTGGCCAACGGCCTGGCCAGCGCGGTGTTCATCGCCTTCCTGTCGAGCCTGACCTCCCGGGCCTACACGGCAACCCAGTACGCGCTGTTCTCCTCGCTGATGACCCTGCCGGGCAAGTTCCTCAGCGGCTTCGGCGGCCTGGTGGTGACCGCCGAGGGTTACGCCACCTTCTTCGTGATCGCCACGGCCCTGGGGTTGCCGGCCATTGCCCTGGCGATCTGGATCAGCCGCGACCGGGAGCTGGTGCCGCCGCCAACTCCCCGCTCGGCCTAAGGCTCAGTTCTCGACCCGTTCGCTGAGCCACGCCAGGGCGCCTGGGGTGGCACGCCACTGGTCGCGCATCAGGGTGCGGTACTGCCACGCCTCGGCCCGGGAGCCGGGCTCGGCGATACCGTCTGAGCCGGTGTGCGCCGGACGGGGGTTCTCGGCGCAAAGCAGGTTCAGGGCATGGGCATTGTGGCGCTGCGCGGTGGCCAGTGCCTCGGCGGCCTCGTCGCCACGCTCCAGACGATAGAGCGCCAGGGCACGCCCCATGAGCAGGCCCAACGGCGGCGGCTCATCGCCATCGGCGGTGACCGGCTGCTCGCTGACCACCAGGGCCTCAAGGTCGCGTCCGTCGCGCAGCAGCTGGTCGAGCACCAGCTCGCGCAGTCCCAGGCTGTCATGATCGTCCAGTGCCAGCAGGTTCTCGGCTAGCTGTCGCGAGCGCTGCCGCGCACCGCGCTCCATGCCCACCACCAGCGCCAGGCCGGTGCGCAGCAGCACGGCATTGTCGGCGTCATCCCAGGCCAGAGTACCCGACCCCTCGGCGGCCAGCTGCTCGAGCCAACGCTCCAGGCGGTCGGCCAGCGGAACGAACAGGCTGGGTGCCATCCACGGCAGGCTGCCGAAGCGGCTGGTCAGGGCCAGGGTCAGCCCCTGCATGACCCGCGGCGCATCCAGCCACTCCGGGTGGGCGCAGAGTTCACTCAGCCAGCTGGCCGCCTCGGGCCAGGGGTCATCCTCCAGGCCCATGGGCGAGTCGCTAGCCACCGCCACCGGGAAGTGCTGCTGCCAGACGGCAAACAGGGTGTCCTCCCGGGCCGAGGCGTGATATTCGAGGCGCCCGGCGTCGGTCAGTCGGACATCGAGCCGCGGGGCGACCGGCAGCGCCTCTAAGAGCGCCTGCAGGGACCCCAGCGGTCCGGCCAGGTCTTCCTCGGCGTTGAGCAGCTGATCGGCCAGGGTGGCGCCCGGGTTCTCGGCCAGGTCGGCGAGGAACTGCAGCTGCTCAGGCTCCATGTCGCCCTGGCGAGCCAGTCGGCGGAACCAGAAGCTTGCCCGCTCGGCAGCCTCCTCTTCATGGCCCTCGTGGAGCAGCAGCATGGCCTCGATGTAGGCCAGGGTCGGCGAGTCCGGCAGGGCCTGCTGGGCACGCACGAAGGCGGCCCGGGCGCTGTCGAGATCGTCGTTGTCCAGGTGCATCAGACACAGGCGCTCGAGCGCCACGCCGCGCAAGAACAGCGGGCCGCGCTCGAGCACGGCGTCGAGAAGCGCCTCCCGCTTGCGATGGAAGCCGCGCTCCTGGTAGAGGTCGATGAGGATCTCGAAGGCCGGCTCGGCCTGTTCCGGCAGATGCAACCAGTCGTCACGCTCGAAAAGCGCCTCGAGGATCTGCTGGGCACGGCCGCTCTGACCGGTCTCGGCGGCAATCAAACCGGCCTCCAGCAGCGCCTGGGCCGGCGCACGACCACTGGCCAGGGCGGCCTTGAGCGACGCGCCTTTCCATTCGCGTAGCGACAGCATCCACATCAGGTGGTCGGGCACCGACCCCGGCAGGGTCACCGCCCCGCAGCAATGCTTGGTCTTGCGCCCAGAGTCGCACCAGCAGGGCTCGTTGCGCCCCGGCCGGGCCAGGGGTTCGCTGGCGAAGTCCAGGCGCTCGAGCGGCGTCTGGGACCAGAGCTCCGGCGCCAGCGCCTGGGCCAGCGGCAGGTTATCCCCCACCAGGGCAGGCCCCTCCTCGCGGGCCCAGGCCATCAGCGTCGGATAGCGTTCATCCTTGCGAATGGCGGCCAGGGCGCCCGAGGCAAACCCCAGCAGCTGTTCCACCCATACTGCCAGCATCCCAGTCTCCACGGTCCCGAAAACAGCACAGTCTACCAGCCTCCCGGGGGGCTGGGCAGCCGGGCACCGCCTGAAACGTGATGTGGCGTCAGGGAAAGCGAGGGGCGCTACGTTCTGACCCACTCCAGCAGCGGCCGGGTACGCGCGTGCATATCGAGCCGCGCGCCCAGGCGCACCAGGTTCCAGTAGTGGCCGTTGAGGGTACGCGACAACAGCAGGGTGTCCGCCGGTGGCTGCAGGCGGTCCATGGCCGCCCATACCTTGGGGCTGAGCTCACGCAGTTGGCGGTGGACGCGCACGTCACCGAAGTCCTGCTCGCCGGGGGCGAACAGCGGCGTCACCGCCTCGGCGGACTCCCGATACAGGGAGAGCGGCGCCCCCTGTCCCTGGCGGCCCCCCATCTTGAGCAGCGCCTGGTCCATGGCCATGGGGTCCTTTGCCAGGGTCGCCTCGAGCAGTTGCATCATGGCCTTGAGGCGCGCCTCAGGTACCGGGATCACCGCCCCCAGGTCGTAAACGACCAGCTGTCCCCGGTCGTTGACGGCGAAGTTGCCGGCGTGGGGGTCGGCATGGAGTTCGCCATGGGTGAAGAGCTCCTCGGTGATCCAGTCGGCCAGGGTCTCCGCCACGCCCTGGCGCAGGGCGTCATCGCCCGCTTCCAGGTCGCGCAGCGGCGTCCCCGGCTCGTAGCGCATGGCCAGCACCCGCGGGCCGGAGTATTCCGGAAGCGGCTCGGGAATCACCAGCCGTTCGAGATGGGCGTAACGCTCACGGTAGCGTGCCAGGGCCTCGGCCTCGGCGTGGTAGTCCAGCTCGCCACGCAGGCTCACGGCGAGCTCCTCGAAGAGGGCATCGAGGCGCGCCTGGGGCACCTTGAACCAGCGGCCCAG
>CAYWBG010000264.1:0-3046 GCA_964456005.1 uncultured Halomonas sp. | reverse complement strand
CCCGCGACGATCGAGTGGGAGTGATTCCACTGGATTGACGGCGTTTTCCGAACCCGCCCCCGTGGCGGGTTCGGCGTGTCTGGAAGCGGTCTTGGGTCGGGACTTTCGCGATCCACGGCGCCGGGGCACCATGCCCTGAAAGCCGCCGAAGGAATTCTGCCATGATTCGACTCCACCACTGCGTCAGCGCCCGTTCCTTCCGTCCCCTCTGGATGCTCGAGGAGCTAGGGCTGCCCTATGAGCTGGTGATGCATGCCTTTCCGCCCCGGGTACACGACGCGGCCTTCCTCGAGATCAACCCGCTGGGCACGGTGCCCGCGCTGTTCGACGGGGAGGCGGCCCTGGCCCAGGGCGTCTCGCCCGAGTCGGCCATGACGGTGGGAAGGGCCTCAGCATGAGGGAGCAGGGTGGCGTCGGCGTGCTACAGCGGGCCCTGCCTCGGCCCGGCATGGGCACGCGGGGGCCGCAGGGGCGCCTGCGCCGGTAATGGAGCGCCTGGTCAGAAGCGGTCGAGGCAGAACGGGGTCATGTCCACTTTGGGTTTTTTGCCATCCATCATCTGGGCAAGCAGCTCGAAGGAAGGGGCAGGGGAGTCGTGGTAGCCATGACAAAGCGGGCACTCTCAGGCCACCCGTTTTCGTAGTGGCCTCATCTTCAGAAGCGATCAACCCGGAATGGCGCCATATCCACCGCAGGCTCTTCGCCATCCATCATCTGGGCGAGCAGCTCGCCGGTGGCGGGGCCCAGGGTAAAGCCCTGATGGCCGTGGCCGAAGGCGAGCCATAGCCCCGCCTTGTCGGGGGCGGGGCCGATCACCGGCTTCATGTCGGGCAGGCAGGGGCGGGCACCTTTCCAGGGCTGGCCGTCGCGACGCTTGCCCAGCGGGAACAGCTTGCGGGCCACCTTCTCGGCGGCGGCCAGCTGCTTGTACTGGGGCGGTGAGTCCAGGTCGGCAAGCTCGGCGCCGGTGGTCAGGCGAATCCCGGCGCGCATGGGTTCGAGCAGGAAGCCCTTCTCGGCGTCCATCACCCAGTGGTTGAGCTTGGCGCCCTCTTCCGCGGAGTAGTGCATATGGTAGCCGCGCTTCACGAACAGCGGCACTTTCATGCCCAGCCTACCCAGCAGGTCGCCGGCCCAGGGCCCGAGGGCCACTACCACCTGGTCGGCCGCCAGGAGGCCTTCGCTGGTCTTGACCTGCCAGCCGCCTTCTACCTGGAGCACGTCCTCTACACTGGCCTGCATCACCCGGCCGCCCTGTTCGGCAAAGCTGCGGGCGTAGGCCTGCACCAGGCCGCCCGGGTCCGAGACCATCCACGGCTGCGTCCAGTGGATCGCGCCGATCAGCCCCTTGTCCAGGTGCGGCTCCTTGGCGTGGAGCGCCTCGGCGTCCAGCACTTCATACTCGACCCCGAAGCGCTCGTGGTTCTCTCTGGCCTTCTTCTGGCACGCCTCGAACGCCTTGCGGGTGCGGTAAAGCTCCAGCCAGCCGCCCTGGCGCACCAGCGCCTCGGCGCCGGCGGCCTCGATCATCGGCGCGTGGGCATCCTGGCAGCGCATGATCAATGACGCCCACTCGCCTACGATGCGCTCGTAGCGCTTACCGCTCGAGTTCAGCCAGTAGTTCAGCAGCGGGCCCGCGGCGTTCATCATGCCGGTGGGGCGGTAGCGGATATCCACCTTGCGGTTGGGCAGCACCCGCAGCAGGGTGCCGATATCACGCGGGAAGGCGTAGGGGCGCACCGCCTCGCGCTGGATGATGCCGGCATTGCCGAAGGAGGTCTCGAGCCCCGGCTCGCGGCGGTCCACCAGGGTGACGTCATGACCGCGACGCACCAGATGCCAGGCCACGGATACGCCGACCATGCCGGCACCAAGAACGATGATATTGCGGGCCATGAAGGTCTCCCTGCCGATGGATACACGAGGTTGCGCCGCGGGGCAGCGCCTGTCATGGGCGGATCTTATCAGCACTTGTTATAAAATCGGCCAGGTGTCGATCATTAAGATGAAGTGGCTATATAGCGGTATTAATGCAGAGTATTTGCCCGAATTAATAAGGGAAAATGAAGGTTTTTCTTGTGCCTGGCGCTTGGCCCGGCTAGCGGCATTACCGGCTAGTGTAGGTGCTGCCCTGACGGCTACCGTGGCCGACTAACCGCCCCCCGACTGCCCACCGCAGCGGCAGCTTGCGGCAGTTGCTTAGCAGCCGCCGCTGCAGCCTCTCCAGCAGCGTTGGCTCGCTGCCTTGGTGCGCCTCGGGGCTCAGGGTGGCGAGGGTAGCGTCGATGGCCGCCGGCATGCGTTCGGCGAGTTCGAGGCCTTGGCGCAAGACGTAGCGTGGCTGGAATCGCATCGAGCGTGCCAGCGCTTCGAGGTGTGAGCGTTCGATGCTACCGGGGCGATCCTCACCATTAATGCGCAACGCAAAGCGGCGTGCCAGGCCCAAGACCATAAAAAAACCGCCACTGTCGGATCTCTCCGGGTGGCGGTTTTGCATTGCGGGTCTGCTGCTCGGCGATTGCCGCTGGTGGAGTAGGCTTCGTTCAGCCGCGCAGCTTGCGCACGTTAGACTGAGTCTTGGTGGTGTAAGGCTTCAGCGCTGCTGCGGTGATCTTCGCGGGGTCGGCGCCGCTGGCCATCGCCACTGCCGCGCGCTCGCTCGCGGTGGCGTAAATCGTCCCCTTTTCCATCACCATACCCATGGCTTCGGGACCGGTCATGGCGCCGCTGGCCATCATCATCATGCGACGGGCGATCACCTCACTGGAAGAAAGCATCATCATGTTGTAGGAAGATGCGATCTTCATCCATGCGAACATCATGTTCATCGGGTTACTCTTCATTTCGTCTGGTACTCCTGTCCTTTCCGGCGTCTACCTGGGGTCTGTTCATGAACATGTCTCCCGTGAAGAGCCGGTGTCGGTGTCGACGCCTGAACCTTGTCATGAAGTCATCGAGATGCAGGGTTCGTATCAAGGTACTCCCGATCACGATCTGTGTCGGTGCGCTGACCCACCCTCGCCTGGCGTTTCGGCCGGCCAACCGA
>CAYWBG010000263.1:0-3068 GCA_964456005.1 uncultured Halomonas sp. | reverse complement strand
GCCTGCGCCTTCAACCTGCTGCTGGGCTACGCGGGGCTGCTCTCCTTCGGGCATGCGGCCTTCCTGGCCACCGGCGGTTATGTCACGGGCTACCTGCTGTCGAGCCACCCGGCGCTGACCCCGGAGCTGGGCATCCTCGCCGGGACCCTGGCCGCCGTGGTGTTGGGCACCGTGTTCGGGGCCCTGTCGATCCGCCGCCAGGGAATCTACTTCGCCATGGTGACCCTGGCGCTGGCCCAGCTGGTCTACTTCATCTTCGTGCAGTCGCCTTTCACCGGCGGTGAGGATGGTCTGCACGGGGTTCAGCGGGGCGAGCTGTTCGGCCTGATCAGCCTGCGCAGCAACCTGGCCATGTACTACTTCGTGTTCGCCATCTTCCTGATCGGCTTCGCCATCGTGCAGCGTGCCGTGCACTCGCCCTACGGCCAGGTGCTCAAGGCGATCCGCGAGAACGAGCCGCGGGCGGTGTCGCTGGGCTACAACGTTGATGCCTACAAGCTGGTGGCCTTCATCCTCTCCGCGGGCCTGGCCGGGTTGGCCGGTTCCACCAAGACGGTGGTCTTCCAGCTGGCCTCGCTGACCGATGCCCACTGGCACATGTCCGGCGAGGTGATCCTGATGACCCTGCTGGGCGGGGTGGGGACGCTGTTCGGTCCGGTGGTGGGCGCCGGCATCGTAGTCAGCATGCAGCACGTGCTGGCCCAGTCGCCACTGGGCAACTGGGTGGGGCCGATCCTCGGGGTGATCTTCGTGTTCTGCGTGCTGAGTTTCCGCAGCGGCATCGTCGGCGAGATCCTCAAGTCCTACCGCAAGAACTTCAAGTAGTCTTACGGCACAACCTTCACCAAGATGATCAGGCGCCCCGCGGGGCGCCTTCTTTATGGCCGGGCGAAGTGCCGGACTCTGTCCGCCTCCGGCTGGGCAGGGCTTCTGCGAGGTGGGCGGCGAGGTAGTCCAGGAAACGATGGACCCTCGGCGAGCGCTGACGGTGCCGCGGATAGACGCCCCAGACGGCGGTGTCGCCATGGCGGTAGGCATCCAGCACCGAGACCAGTGCGCCGCTGGCGAGGTGCTCCTCGACGTAGTAGTCGGGCAACTGGGCGAGCCCCAGCCCCTTTAGGGTGGCATCCAGCAGAGCCGGCCCGGAGTTGGCCTGCCAGGGACCCTGCACACGCACCTCACGGCGTACGCCTCCCACGTCGAAGCGCCAGTGGTCCCGGGAGCCCACCAGGCAGCGGTGTCGAGACAGCTCGGCGAGCGCATGGGGCTGGGAGATGTGTGCGAAATAGGCCGGCGACCCCACCACGTACTCGCGCCGCTCGCAGAGTCGTCGAGCGATCAGCGTCGAGTCTTCCAGCTTGCCCATGCGGATGGCGATGTCGTAGCCCTCGTCGATGATGTCCACCTGGCGGTTGGTAAAGTGCAGGCGCACCTCGAGGCGAGGGTGCAGGCGCAGGAAGTCATTGACCAGCGGGGCGATGAACCGCTCGCCAAAGGTCGTGGAGGAGGTCAGGGTGAGGCGACCGTGCGGCCCGTCCTGGAGATCGCTGATGGCGGCCTCGGCCTCCCGGAAGCCGTCGAACAGGTCGCGGCAGCGGGCGTAATAGAGCCGCCCCTCCTCGGTCAGGTGGATCTGGCGGGTGGTGCGGTAGAGCAGGGCGGCGCCCAGCTGGTTTTCCAGCTGGCTGACCAGGCGGCTGACATGGGAGTTGGAGACCTTGAGCTGACGCGCGGCAGCGGCGAAGGTGCCCTGCCTCACTACCTCGACGAAGGCTTCGATACGATCCCAGTGCTGCATGGCATGCCTCCGGCCGATTGTTGCTGTATGGCAATAATGTCGTGCGTTTGGTGCAGTTTATCTTGGGTAGCGCCCTTGCCTAGACTAGGGGGAGACATTTTCTGACCGAGGAAGCCTGCCATGAAGTCACGTGCTGCTATTGCCCTGGAGCCGGGCAAGCCCCTGGAACTCGTCGAGATCGACGTGGAGGGCCCCAAGGCCGGCGAGGTGCTGGTGAAGATCGCCGCCACCAGCGTCTGCCATACCGACGCTTACACGCTCTCCGGCGCCGACCCCGAGGGCAACTTCCCGGCGGTGCTGGGCCACGAGGGGGCTGGCATCGTCGAGGAGGTCGGCGAGGGCGTCACCAGCCTGCGTCCCGGGGATCATGTCATTCCCCTCTATACCGCCGAGTGCGGCCAGTGCAAGTTCTGCCTCTCCGGCAAGACCAACCTCTGTGGCAGCGTGCGCGCTACCCAGGGCAAGGGCCTGATGCCCGATGGCACCAGCCGCTTCTCCTTCGAGGGCAAGTCGCTGCACCACTACATGGGTACCTCCACCTTCAGCGAATACACCGTACTGCCCGAGGTGTCGCTGGCGGTGGTCTCTAGGGAGGCGCCGCTAGACAAGATCTGCCTGCTGGGTTGCGGCGTGACCACCGGCATCGGCGCCGTGATGAACACCGCCAAGGTGGAGCCGGGCTCGACCGTTGCCGTGTTCGGCCTGGGCGCCATCGGCCTGGCCGTGATCCAGGGCGCGGTGATGGCCAAGGCCAGTCGCATCATTGCCATCGACGTCAACCCGGAGAAGTTCAAGCTCGCCGAGCAGTTCGGCGCCACCGACTTCGTCAACCCCAAGGAGTACAGTGACCCGATCCAGCAGGTCATCGTCGACCTGACCGATGGCGGCGTCGACTACTCCTTCGAGTGCATCGGCAACGTCAATGTCATGCGCTCGGCGCTGGAGTGCTGTCACAAGGGCTGGGGCGAGTCGATCATCATCGGCGTGGCCGGGGCCGGCGAGGAGATATCCACCCGCCCGTTCCAGCTGGTCACCGGCCGGGTGTGGAAGGGCTCCGCCTTCGGTGGCGTGAAGGGGCGCACGGAGCTACCGGGCTATGTGGAGCAGTACATGAAGGGTGAGATTAACATCGATGACTTCATCACCCATGACATGGCCTTCGAGCAGATCAACGAGGCCTTCGACCTGCTGCATGCTGGCAAGAGCATTCGCAGTGTGCTTCATTACTGAGCGCCTAGCGCCTAGCGCCTAGCGCCTAGCGCCTAGCGCC
>CAYWBG010000262.1:1614-3077 GCA_964456005.1 uncultured Halomonas sp. | reverse complement strand
TGCCCTTGGCGCGCAGGCGCAGGCTCTTGAGCATGTCGAAGCCGACCTTGATCTCTTCGACGGGATCCGCGGCCAGCGACACACGGATGGTGTCACCGATGCCATCCATCAGCAGCAGGCCCAGGCCGATCGATGACTTCACGGTGCCCGAGCGCAGACCACCTGCTTCGGTGATCCCGAGGTGAAGCGGCTGATCGATGCGCGTGGCCAGGTCGCGGTAGGCGGCCACCGCCATGAACACGTCGGAGGCCTTGACGCTGACCTTGTACTCCTGGAAGTCCAGGCGATCCAGGTGATCGATATGGCGCATGGCCGACTCGACCAGGGCGGCGGGCGTGGGCTCGCCGTACTTCCTCTGCAGGTCCTTTTCGAGCGAGCCGGCGTTGACCCCAATGCGGATCGGGATGCCGTTGTCGCGGGCGGCGCTGACCACCGCTCGAACCCGCTCCTCCTTGCCGATGTTGCCGGGGTTGATGCGCAGGCAGTCGACGCCCAGCTCGGCGACGCGCAGGGCGATCTTGTAGTCGAAGTGGATGTCGGCGACCAGGGGGACCCCGACCTCGCGCTTGATGCGGCCGAAGGCCTCGGCGGCATCCATGTCGGGCACCGAGACGCGCACGATGTCCGCGCCGGCAGTCTCTAGCTGGCGGATCTGCGCCACGGTGGCGGCCACGTCCAGGGTGTCGGTGTTGGTCATGCTCTGGACGGAGATGGGAGCATCGCCCCCGACCGGCACCTGGCCGACGTGGATCTGGCGTGACTTACGGCGAATGATGGGGGATTGTGCGTGCATGATGACGAGATCAGTCTCCCAGGGTGAAGCGGGCAACGTTGTTGGCCCCGGCGCGGTCTACCAGGTCCACAGATTCGCCCTGCCAGACCAGTTCGACGCCGGTGGCGTTGCCGATGGTCAGACGGAAGGGCGGTTCGCCTTCGACGCTGGCCGTGGTGCCGGGTTCCTGAAGGCCGACGAAGACGCGCTGGTTGTTGGCGTCGAAGATTTCGGTCCAGGACTGTTCGTTGAAGGTCAACTCGAGTAGGCCCGGGTCGGGGGTGGGGGTTTCCTCCACCGCTTCCACGTCCGGCTCGTCGGCCTCGGCGGTAGCCGTTTCCTCGGCGGGGAGGGCCGGCTCGGGCGGGTCGGTGACCAGGCGTGATGGGTCAGCGTCGACCTCGCCGGTTGCGGGCTCTGTGGCCTCTCCGGGGCCCTCGACCAGGCCCAGGTCGCTCTCCGCATCGGGCAGCGGCGGCAGGTCCTCGGTCGGGTCGGCAGCGGCCGGTCGTTCGGGTTCGGTCACGGTGGGGGTGCCGTCGAGGCCATCGACGGCCACGGGGCCGCTGTCGCTGATGCCGGGGGGCTCGCTGCCGCCGCGGCTCTGCCACCACATCAGGGTCAGCCCGATCAGGCCGGCGATCACCAGCAGAGTGACCAGGCGAAACAGCCAGGCACCGAGCCGCGACGG
>CAYWBG010000262.1:0-1514 GCA_964456005.1 uncultured Halomonas sp. | reverse complement strand
AGCCGCGACGGTAGGCGGCGACCGGTACCTCTTCATAGCTGTCCTCTTCCAGCCCACGGATCACCGCCGGGCGTAGGTTGAGGCCGCTGGCGACTTCGCCCATGGAGAGGCCTTGGGACTCTCGCTCGCGCCTGAGCTGCTCGCCAGGCGAGGCCGTGAGGGCGGAATCGACGGGGTCAGGTGTCTGGGTGTCGCTCATGGCTGAGCTTCCTTCGTATGAAATCGTTGTTCAGGGCGTGCCACGGGCACCTTCCAGCTGTTGGGTATAAAAGGCCGCGGCGGCCTGGTCGCCTTGGGCGCGGGCGATGTCGCGTGCCAACTCCAGGGCCGAGGCATCGGCGCCTGCCAGGCGCATGAAGGTCTCGAGCTGCTGCTGTGCCCGGGCATGGTTGCCCTGGGCGTGCTCCAACTCGGCAAGAGTGTAGTAGCTGCGTGCACTGCGGGGGTCGATGTTTTGAGCCCTCTCCAGGCTCTGGCGGGCCGCTGTGATGTCGCCCAGCTCACGCTGGCACTGCCCCAGGTTGGCAAAGAGCTGGGCCCTAGCGGGGTACTGGGCATCTCCAGAGGCCAGCTCGAGCTGTTCGCAGGCCTCGCGGATGCGCCCTCTGTCATACAGGAAGGCGGCGTAGTTGTTGCGTGCCCGCGTGAAATGGCGATCGGCGGACAGGGCGCGCTGGAAGGTCTCGTCGGCCAGTTCGGCCTCGCCCTGGCGCTGGTAGACCATGGCCATGGCCTGGAGTGCCTCCGGGTCATTGGCGTCGATCTCCAGGGCGCGGTCCAGGGCTCCCATGGCCCGCCGCAGGTTGTCGCGCTCGAGATAGGCCACGCCCAGTTGGGTGTAGGCATCTGCCGGGCGGGCCTCGCGCTCGCCGCCGCCGAGTCCCTGGGGCTGGGTAGCACAGCCGGACAGCCACAGCGCGCCCAGCATCAGGGCGATAACGCGTAGCCGGGGATTTCCAGCAGGGCATGAACGGCGCGTCATGGTGTCCTCCCACGGTCGACACGAGGCCTCCGGCGGCTTGGCGCTGCAGGTGCCGGAGAGGTAAAAAGCCTGACCATCAAAGCGTTGTGCCCGGGTGAAGTCAAGGCGGCCCACCCCATCAGTCGGCGTCGATCTGGATCGACTGGATATAGCGCGCGTGGCGCTTGGTGCGATCCTTGACCCTGCCCACCAGCTGGCCACAAGCCGCATCGATGTCGTCGCCGCGGGTAGTGCGAACCGGCGCGGTGTAGCCCAGCTCATAGAGCCACTGCTGGAAACGCATCACCTGGTTGCGAGAGGGTTTCTCGTATCCCGAGTGGGGGAAGGGGTTGAAGGGGATCAGGTTGATCTTGCACGGCAACTCGCGCAGCAGCTCGGCGAGCTGCTCGGCGTGCTCCTGTTGGTCGTTGACGTCCTTGATCACCGTGTACTCGATGGTGACCATTCGGGTGTCATCGCACTTTGCCAGGTAGCGGTGGCAGGCATCCAGCAGGGTGCGGATATTGTACTTGCGGTTGAGCGGCACCAGCTC
>CAYWBG010000261.1:0-3084 GCA_964456005.1 uncultured Halomonas sp. | reverse complement strand
GTAGCCATGAATGTAGGCACGCTGGAAGCGATCACGTTTCTGTCGTTTCATTGGACTACCTCTTGAAAAGGTATCAACCTGGCTGAAAGTGCGTCAGCGTGGCGCACCAACAGACCGTAACGTGCCCCGGGAACCGCTTGAGCCTGTAAATGAAGCACTATGTAATGCTACAGGGAGGCGAGCCCGGTGACAGAAAACGCATGCGTTCTTCAGTAGCTACTAGGACATTGATAGCCCATCTCGGTCGTCATTGTCGACCCCTGATTTGTAACATCCCGTTCACTCGCCCGTCACGGCGACACTGAGCCCAACAGCCCGTCGGTGGTCCTTTTATGATCGATAGTCAACCCGCTGAAACTCTTGAATTTCTAGCGACATGCCCGCGCGGTATCGAGCTGCTGCTGGCCGACGAGCTCGCCGGTCTGGGGGCCGAGCCCGGTAAGACGACGGTGGGCGGGGTTCACTTCCGCGGTAGCCTCGAGGCGGCGTATCGGGCCTGTCTCTGGTCTCGCCTGGCCAACCGGGTGGTGCTCTGTCTGGTGCGCGAGTCGGAGATCGAGACGCCGGAGCAACTGCGGGCGGTCACCGCCGGCGTCGACTGGAAGGACCATCTGGTGCCCGGGGCGAGCCTGGCCGTGGACTTCCAGGGGCGCTCAGAGGCGATTCGTCACACCCGCTTCGGCTCCCAGACGGTCAAGGACGGCGTGGTCGACCGCCTCCAGGCCGAAGGGCGGGCGCGCCCCGATATCGACCTGAAGGCGCCCGACCTGCGGCTGCATGCGCATCTCCACCGCGGTCGGTTGATCCTGGGGGTGGACCTGGCCGGCGACAGCCTGCACCGCCGCGGCTACCGCCGCGAGGTGGGCCACGCCCCGCTCAAGGAGAACCTGGCCGCGGCTCTGCTGGTGCGCGCCGGCTGGCCGGCGCTGGCCCGGGAAGGTGCCCCGTTGGTGGACCCATTGTGCGGCGCCGGCACCCTGCTGATCGAGGCGGCCATGATGGCCGCCGACATGGCCCCCAATCTGTCGCGCCAGCGCTTTGGCTTCCATGGCTGGGGAGGGCATGACGAGGCGGCCTGGCGCGAGCTGAAGCGCGAGGCCGAGGCCCGTGCCAGCATCGGCCGAAAGCGCTGCCGGTCGCGTCTTTTCGGTTTCGACCAGAGCCCGCCGGCCCTGGCGGCGGCGAGGTCCAATGCCATGCGTGCCGGCCTCCCGGCGCTGATCGAATTCCATGGGGCCAGCCTCGCCGAGCTGTCGCGTCCCGAGGGCCTGGCCGACGCGCCGGCGGGGCTGATCATCACCAATCCCCCCTACGGCGAGCGACTCGGTGAGCTGCCTGAGCTGGTGGGCCTGTATGGCCAGCTGGGTGAGCGGGTGCGTGCCGCCTTCCCCGGCTGGCAGCTGGCGGTCTTCACCGGCAACCCGGACCTCGGCCACCGTCTCGGCCTGCGTGCCCACAAGCAGTATTCCCTGCGCAACGGCCCCCTGGAGGCCAAGCTGTTGTTGATGGCGGTGCCGGCGGCTGGTGATGATGGGGATGCCCAAGAGGCGGCCGCAGGCGACAGGACATCGCGTTCCGAAGGCGCGCAGATGTTCGCCAACCGCCTCGAGAAGAACCGCAAGCGTTTGAAGAAGTGGCTGAAGAAGAGTGGCGAGAGCTGCTATCGCCTGTATGACGCCGATATGCCGGAGTATGCCTTGGCCATCGATCTCTATGGCGACCGGGTTCACGTGCAGGAGTATGCGGCACCGAAGACGGTCGATGCTGCCCAGGCCCAGAAGCGGCTCTTCGAGGCGCTCTCGGTGATTCCCGAGGCGCTGCAGGTCGACCCGGCCCGCGTGGTGATCAAGCGTCGCGAGCGCCAGAGCGGTCGTGCCCAGTACCAGAAGCAGGCGGCCAGCGGCGAACGCTTCGAGGTCAAAGAGGGGCGTGCCCGGCTATGGGTCAACCTGCGCGACTATCTGGATACCGGCCTCTTCCTGGACCACCGACCGGTGCGCCGCATGCTGGGCGAGATGGCGCCCGGCAAGCGCTTCCTCAATCTCTTCTGTTACACCGCCGCCGCCACCGTCCAGGCGGCGCTGGGGCCGCGTGACGCCGAGGGCTTGGCCGGCGCCAGCGACAGCGTCAGCGTAGATCTCTCCAACACCTACCTGGAGTGGGCGCGGGACAACTTCGCCCTCAACGGCCTCGATCCGAGCCGCCACCGGGTGGTGCGAGACGACTGCCTGCGCTGGCTGGAGACGGCCGGCGCCGAGTTCGATCTGATCTTCATGGACCCGCCCACCTTCTCCAACTCCAAGAAGATGGAGGGAACCCTGGACGTGCAGCGCGATCACGGGCGCCTGGTGCGGCTGGCCATGGCGCGCCTGGCCTCGGGCGGCACCCTGGTCTTCTCCAACAACCAGCGTCGCTTTAAGCTCGACGCCGACCTGGCCGAGCACTACGCGGTGGAGGACATCTCGTCGAAGACCTTCGATCCGGATTTTTCCAGGAACCCCGACCTTCACCATGTGTTTCTGATTCGTCACCGGGCGTCGACGACATGATCCGCCTGACGCTTTACACCACCCTGGGCTGTCACCTATGCCACCAGCTCGAGACGCTGTTGGTGACGCTGTGTGCGTGTGAGTACTGCCTCGAGCGGGTCGAGATCAGCGAGGAGGATGCCCTGGTCGAGCGCTACGGCGTGCGCATCCCGGTGCTGGCGGATGAACAGGGCCAGGAGCTGGACCGAGGCTTCGAGGCGCCGCGCCTGGCCAGCTGGCTGGCCGAACGGGACCTGCTGGATGAGGATGCCTGGGAGAGGCTACAGCGTCAGCTGGCCGGCGGAGAGTCACCCTGCGAGGTGCGTGGGGCCGTGATGCACGGCGGAAGGCGGTATCTGAGGTAGGGCCCGTCGGGCAGCGCCCAGCTACAAGCGCCTAGCGCCCAGCTGCTCATTGACGGGCAGCGGGTGTTGAGGCAGTCAACGCTTCCCCCTTTGATAAACTTCGGCGGGGGGTCTTGTTGACGTTGGCACTCCTGGGGGCATCATCCTGCGGCGCTCGGCGCTCGGCGCTCGGCGCTCGGCGCTCGGCGCTC
>CAYWBG010000260.1:0-3136 GCA_964456005.1 uncultured Halomonas sp. | reverse complement strand
GGACGCGATACCCGAGGCCACCGATCCATGATCGGTGGCCTTTCGCATGCAGGGACGGCGATGGATGTACGGGTCCTGCCAGGCCTTGAATCATGGGGGAGCAACGAGGCTCACGCTTCGGCTTCCACCTGGTTGCGGCCTCCTTCCTTGGCCCCGTACATGGCCCGGTCGGCGCGTGTGACCAGCGCCTTGCGAGTGTCGCCCGATCGCCAGGTGGCCACGCCGACGCTAATGGTCACGCCTCCCAGCTTGCCCAGGTCCAATGCTTCAGCACGCTGCCTGAGGCGTTCGCCGAGATGCCTGCCGCCGACCAGGTCGCAATCGCTGGCCAGCACCAGAAACTCCTCGCCGCCCCAGCGGCCCAGCTGGTCGGTGGGGCGTAGGATGTTCTGCAGGACATGGCACAGCGTCACCAGTACCTCATCGCCGGCCTCATGGCCGTGGGTATCGTTGAAGTGCTTGAAATGATCAATGTCGAATAGCAGCACGGCAAAGGACCTGCCGTGACGTTCGGCGGCATTGAGCTCGGCATCGATCGCCTTCTCCATGCGGTAGCGGTTCCAGGTGCCGGTCAGGCTGTCGCTGTAGGCCAGGCTCTTGAGCTTTTCATTGAGTTGGGCGATCTCGTGGCTGGAGGTCAGCACGGCCAGGTTCTTGGCGAGGTCCCCGGCGGCACGGCACTCGATGGGGCGCCATGCGAGGCCGCGCCCCCTCACCTCTTCCTGCCACTGGGCAAAGGAACGGCGGGGCGTCAGGATCAACTGTCCGTCCCGGATTATGGGAGTATCCTCGGGCTTGCCGGCCCAGCGCCTGCTGTGTCGCTGCTCGCGGCGAAAGAACATCAGCCAGTGGGCCGACTCCGTGGGCAGGGGCAAGGCGAGCAGCCCACAGAGGTCGCGTTCCTGCCAGGGCGCTAGGGGCGTCATTGCCAGCGATTGGGTGTGCCATGGGATGTCGCGAGGCTGGTGACGGCTCAGCCAGTCGGCCATGGCGGTCAGGTTCTCGTTGGGCGGCAGAGTTCCCATACCACTGTTCACTTCCCCGGTGACCAGGGCGATGCCGCTGGCATCCAACAGTTCGAGCCATTGCGCGCCGTGACGCTGGATCAAGCCATCCGGTCCGAGAAGACGCCCGCTCTCATCGGAGAGAACCTCGTTGCTGTCGTGGATGCCGTGTAAGAGGTGGGTGTCGGCTCGGGTGCGCAATACCCTCAGCCGCTGCATAGCGATCTGGACCAGGGTGCACAGCGCATCACGCAGGTCGGCCTCCAGCGTCCTGGGGTCCAGGCCCTGGCAGGCCAGCAGTCCCCAGAGCTTCTCCTCCTCGTGCATGGCAATCGACAGCGAGGAGCCGACGCCCATGTTGGTGAGGTACTGCTGGTGAATCGGCGCGACGGCGCGCAGCACCCCACGCGACATGTCCAGTGGCGTTGCCTCGCCAGGGCCACAGGCTGGCACCACGGGAACCGTGGGTGCTAGGGCATCGGGGATGCTGCGTACCCTGTTGAATTCGTAGAGTCGGCGTACCTGGGGAGGAATGTCGCTGGCCGGGAAGTAGTGATCGAGGTAGCTCTCCGCTTCGGGTAGACAAGTCTCGGCGACGACGCGGCCGTTCCACTGCTCGTCGAAACGGTAGACCATCACCCTTTCATGGCCGGTCCACGCCTGAACCCACCGCGTTAGGGCATTGAGAAGAGTATCGGTGTCGTCGATTCTCCTTACTTCGACCAGCCAGTCATTCACCTTGTCCAACAGGCGATGTCCATCCGGGCACATCTGGAATTCCATTTCCACGACGAAAGCATCGCCACTGGGATAGGCCACCACGTGGAAGCGGCGTCGTTTGCCTTGCACCTCGCCCTGGGCGGTAAGAACGGAAGCCGAGTTGTCTTTCTTCACCAGTTCAGTTTCCAGGAGATCCATCAACTCGTCGCCCAGTACCGCTCTGGGCTCGCCAGCCAGGACATCCGCCACGCTGATACCCAGGAAATCCTCGATATTGGCACTGACCTGGCGAATCCGTCCCAGGTCGGCATCCAGGCTCACCAGGCAGCCCATCGGCTGGATGGCCCCGGGGATATGCACCGGTTCACGGGCACAGGCCTCCAGGGCGGCAGCGATCTCGGCATCGCTGTAATGGGTGTTGGGCACGCGCAAGCTCCAGGTGGTGGGGTCAGAGGATGGCCAGGGTAGTGACGGGTCGCGAGGGGGTGAAGCTCTAACTGGACTTCGAGAAGGCCTGATTTGCCATGCTGGCAGCGGCAGTCTCCTCTTGTCCAGCGCGCCTCTCGATCATTTCCCAGTGATGCCGTACATGTACCCTCTGGGACGTCCGGCGGGCGGACCATCCTGACGCTATGGGGGGGGATCGTCTGGAGCGGCTTCAGGCAAGCGGGCTGCTGTGCGGAATATGAGTCATGCCCCTTGCCGTGTATGTGATCGCTTACACTGGATTGCAGAGATCTCGTCTGGTTTTCGACCAGCCGTTGGCCCATGGTCAAGGTGCAAGATCGGCTCACTAAGTCGACTTGAGTTTTTCATGTTACGCCACGGATGGTGGGCCCAGGGAAGGGCTTCTTGGATGCGGAATGCCGAATGATTTTTACCCATCGCCCCGGTCAAGACCGGGGCGATGTCGTTTTGGCTCTTGCATGCGCACGACTGCCTACGTCCGGTCCCCGCAGGCGCGGGGATAACCCGCCGGAGGATGCAGCGCTGGCCACGGTGCGCGGCCGGTCCCCGCAGGCGCGGGGATAACCCGATGGCCTTCGACCACCTGACCAAGGCCTACAACCGGTCCCCGCAGGCGCGGGGATAACCCGTCTCGGCATCCGAGGGCAACAACCGCACCTGCCCGGTCCCCGCAGGGCGGGGATGACGCACTGTCTATTCCGCGATCTTTGGGTGAGACTGATTTTGCCGAACAGCAGTAGACACCCAGTTAAAGCAGTAACTGAGTGATGTGGGGCGTTTTAACCCTACCTGGAAGTATAGCTTGCAGAGTGTGGGGGCGTGCGTGGGGGCGAAAGCGGTTTTTAGCTAGGCATGAACATTATGATTCAATGTAACATGTTGAAAAATATGGCGCCCCCATCAGGATTCGAACCTGAGACCTTCCCCTTAGGAGGGGGACGCTC
>CAYWBG010000259.1:0-3167 GCA_964456005.1 uncultured Halomonas sp. | reverse complement strand
ACGGCGTGATCGACCCGGCCCAGACCCGCGACGTGCTGGGCCTGTCGCTGGCCGCGGCCATGAATGCCGAGGTCGAAGAGACCAAGTTCGGCGTGTTCCGGATGTAAGGAAGGATCTCCCCCATGGCAACGCAACAGACCTTCTCACGGCTGGAACTGGATGATCGCGGCATCGCCTGGCTCACGCTGGAACGCCCCGAGGTCCACAACGCCTTCGACGACAGCCTGATCGCCGAGCTCAACGCCCACCTGGAGCGACTGCACGTAGCCGCCGGCCACGGCGAGATTCGCGCGGTGGTGCTGGGCTCCGAGGGCAAGAGCTTCTCCGCCGGGGCCGACCTGGGCTGGATGAAGCGCATGGTCGAGTACGACTTCGACGGCAACCTCGCCGACTCGCGCAAGCTGTCGGCGCTGATGTTCGGGCTCGACACCCTGCCCTGCCCGACCGTGTGCCGCGTGCAGGGTGCCGCCTTCGGCGGGGCCGTGGGCCTGGCCGCCTGCTGCGACATCGTCGTCGCCTCCGAGAAGGCCAAGTTCTGCCTCTCCGAGGTGAAGATCGGCCTGTCGCCGGCGGTGATCAGCCCTTACGTGCAGCGCGCCATCGGCTCGCGCCAGATGCGCCGCTATGCCCTGAGCGCCGAGGTAATGGATGCCTCCACCGCCCTGGCACTGGGGCTGGCCCACCAGGTGGTCGAGCCTGACGCGCTCGACGCTGCCGTGGAGACCATGCTCGACACCCTGCTCGCCGGCTCCCCCCAGGCCCAGCGCGCCACCAAGGCGCTGCTGGCCGAGGTGGCGCGCGAGCCCGACAGCAAGGCCACCCGCGAGCACACCTGCCGGGTGATCTCCGAGCTGCGCGTCAGCGCCGAGGGCCAGGAGGGCCTGGCCAGCTTCTTCGAGAAGCGCCGCCCCGCCTGGACAAACGACAGCGACAACAATGCCGCGGAGCCCCGCTCATGACCTCTGAAGTGAAGAAATTCGATACCCTGCTGGTCGCCAACCGCGGCGAGATCGCCTGCCGGGTGATGCGCACCGCGCGCGCCATGGGCCTGCGCACCGTGGCCGTCTACTCCGATGCCGACGCCAACGCCCGCCACGTGCGCGAGGCGGACGAGGCCGTGCGCCTGGGCCCCGCCGCCGCCCGCGAGAGCTACCTCAAGGTCGAGGCGGTGATCGAAGCGGCGCGGCGTACCGGCGCCGGGGCCATCCACCCCGGCTACGGCTTCCTGTCCGAGAATGGCCCCTTCGTGGATGCCCTGGAGCAGGCCGGCATCACCTTCGTCGGCCCGCCCGCTTCGGCCATCGCCGCCATGGGTGACAAGTCCGCCGCCAAGGCGCGCATGTACAACGCCGGCGTGCCGCTGGTCCCGGGCTACCACGGCGACGACCAGGACGATGCCCTGCTCAAGACCGAGGCCGACAAGATCGGCTATCCGGTGCTGCTCAAGGCCAGCGCCGGCGGCGGCGGCAAGGGCATGCGAGTGGTCGAGTCCGCCGACGGCTTCCAGGCCGCCCTGGACGGCTGCCGCCGCGAGTCCCAGGCCGCCTTCGGCGACCAGCGCATGTTGATCGAGAAGTACCTGACCCAGCCGCGCCACGTGGAGGTCCAGGTGTTCTGCGATAGCCACGGCAACGGCGTCTACCTGTTCGAGCGCGACTGCTCCGTGCAGCGCCGCCACCAGAAGGTGCTGGAAGAGGCCCCGGCCCCGGGCATGTCGGCAGAGCTGCGCCGCGAGATGGGCGACGCCGCCGTGCGCGCCGCCAAGGAGATCGGCTACGTGGGCGCCGGGACGGTGGAGTTCCTCCTGGACGCGGATGGCTCCTTCTTCTTCATGGAGATGAACACCCGCCTGCAGGTGGAGCACCCGGTCACCGAGATGATCACCGGCCAGGACCTGGTCGAGTGGCAGCTGCGCGTGGCCATGGGCGAACGACTGCCGCTCGCCCAGGAGGAATTGACCATCACCGGCCACAGTTTCGAGGCGCGTCTCTACGCCGAGGACCCGGAGCAGGACTTCCTGCCGGCCACCGGTGGCCTGACCCGCTTCGCCATGGACCTCGAGGGCGCCGGGCTGGACCCCGCCAAGGTGCGCCTGGACAGCGGCGTGGAGACCGGCGACGTGGTCTCCATGCACTACGACCCGATGCTCGCCAAGCTGATCGTCCACGGCAACGACCGCGACCAGGCGCTGGCCACCCTCAATCGGGCGCTGGCCGCCCTTGACGTGCAGGGCGTGGTCACCAACCGCGCCTTCCTGCAGCGGCTGGCCACCCACCCGGCCTTCCGTAACGCGGAGCTGGACACCCGCTTTATCGAGAAGAACGAAGCTACCCTGTTCGCCCCGATCGAATACGACATCAACGCCTACGCCGGCGCCGCGCTGATCGGTCTCAACCAGCTGGCCCGCGAGTGCGAGAGCGACTCCCCCTGGGATCGTCACGACGGCTTTCGACTCAACGCCCCGCACACCATCCGCATCGCCCTGTGCCCTACCGGCCAGAACCTGACCAATGCCCAGGCGCCGGATGCCGAAGGCGTCGTCGTGGTCGAAGGCACCCGCGAGACCGATGCAGATCCGTGGCACCTGACCATCGGCGGCGAGACCCTCACCGCCCGCCTGCAGCACCTGGAAGGCGACGCCGTGGCGGTCACCCTCAACGGCCACCGCCGCCGCCTGCAGGCACGCCGCGACGGCAACGTGGTGGTGATGGTCGACCCGCGTGGCGAGACCCGCCTGTTCTGGCGCCGCATCGACGCCATCGACCATGGCCAGCATGAGGCGGAATCCACCCTCACCGCGCCCATGCACGGCACCGTGGTAGCACTGCTGGTGGAGCCGGGTCAGCGCGTCGAAAAGGGCATACCGCTGATGGTCATGGAAGCCATGAAGATGGAGCACACCATGTCCGCCCCCGCCGACGGCCATGTGGCAAGCTTCCACTTCCAGGCCGGCGACACCGTGGGCCAGGGCGACGTGCTGCTCGAGTTCGCCCCGGAGGAGTAACGCCAAGGCTCCTGCAGGGTCCACCCAGGCCCCTGTGGGAGCCCGATTTATCGGGCGAATGGGCGAATCACGCCGCAGGCGCCCCGTAGAACCATCGGAGAACTCCCTATGGCATTCCCCCAACACGTGCGCCTGGTCGAGGTCGGCCCTCGCGACGGCCTGC
>CAYWBG010000258.1:0-3169 GCA_964456005.1 uncultured Halomonas sp. | reverse complement strand
TCGTGCTGGCCTGCCTGCTGATGGCCTTCTTCCCCGCCATCATCACCGGTCTGCCCTCGGTGCTAGTGGGTTACTGACCGCGAGACCGCCCTCGCGACATCCTGAGAGCGCCCGCCATGTTTTGCATGGCGGGCGCTCTGCCGTCCTGACCCGGCCTGCTCAGAGAGTTGACCCAGGTCATGAAAACCCTTTTGCGTATCATTATCATTTGCAGCTGGATGCTTTTTTGCTATCGTGCCGATAGACCGGGACTGGCCGTGGGGAACAAGCCGCCATGACGAGCGGCATTCCTTCCAACCGCCGAATCGAGGAATTATCCAGGATGCAAAAGTCGATCTTTACCTCCGCCACCGTTGTCGCGACCTTGCTGGCCACTCCTCTCGCCCTCGCCGCCGACCTCACGCTTTACTCCGGCCGCGGCGAGTCCATGGTCGAACCGATCATCGAGCAGTTCGAGAAGAACACGGGCCTGGAGGTCGCCGTACGCTACGGCGATACCGCCCAGCTCGCAGTGCTACTCCAAGAGGAGGGCCACCGATCTCCCGCGGACCTCTACTGGGGCCAGGATGCCGGCGCCATGGGCGCCCTGAGCAAGGCAGGCCTGCTCGCCGAGTTGCCCGAGGATATCTATGCGGGCTTACCCACCATCTACACCAGCGAGAGCGGCAACTGGGTGGCCGCCAGCGGCCGCGCCCGAGTCTTCGCCTATTCACCGGAGCGAGTCAGCGACGCAGAGTTTCCAGAGAGCGTCTTCGACCTCACCGATGAGCGCTATGAGGGTCGTGTCGGCTGGGCGCCCACCAACGGCTCCTTCCAGTCCTTCGTCACCGCCATGCGTGTCGAACATGGTGACGAGCGCACCCTGACGTGGCTCGAGGACATGTCGGCCAACGGTGCCGTCACCTTCCGCAACAACAGCACTCAGGTACAGGGCGTGGCCGACGGGGAAATCGACTTCGGTCTTGTAAACAATTACTATTTACCTCGGTTCCTGGCAGCCGGCGACGAATTCCCCGTCGAACAGGCCTTCTTCGTCGACGGCGACATCGGCAACCTGGTGAACGTGGCCGGAATCGCCGTACTGGCGAGCAGCGACAGACAGGAGACCGCCGTCGAGTTCGTGCGCTTCCTGCTCTCGCCCGCGGCCCAGCAGTACTTCACCGACAACGTCTATGAATACCCGGTGACTCGCGACGTGATCCAGAACCCCATGCTTGAAAACTTCGACCGCCTGCTGGAGGTCTCCCCGCAGATTGACCTGGATGATCTGGAGGACCTCGAGGGCACCCTCAACCTGCTGCGCGATGCCGGACTGCTTTAAACCCGGCCGCGCCCCGCGACCTGCCGCCGCCGGGCGGCGGGTCATCAATCACGAGGCACGATGAACGCGACTCGTCAGACCGCCACGCCGCACCGCGCCCCGGGCCTCCCCCGGCTGCTGCCCCGCGGCGTGCCCCTGCATATCCTGCTGCCCTCGCTGGTGGCGGCAGGCGTGATGCTGGTGCCGCTGGTCTACCTGGGGCTGCGAGCCTTCGAGGCCGACAGCGCCACCCTGGCCGATCTGGTCTTGCGCCCGCGTAATTTCCAACTGCTGCTCAATACTCTAGCCCTGGCCGCCGGCGTGGTGTCGCTGACCACCCTGATGGCCTTTCCCCTGGCCTGGCTGGTGACCCGCACCGATATCCGCTTCAAGCGCACCCTCACCGTGCTGGGCGTCATTCCACTGGCGGTGCCCGGCTACGTGATGGCCTACGCGCTGATCGGCCTGGGCGGCAACTATGGCGTACTGGCTCAGCTCACCGGGCTACAACTACCGCGCCTGCAGGGCTACTGGGGCGCCACCCTGGCGCTATCCCTCTATACCTTTCCCTATCTCTTTCTCAATCTGCGGGCCGCCCTGTCGGGGCTGGACGGCAACCTCGAGGAGAGCGCGCGCAGCCTTGGCTACTCCCAGGGCGAGATCTTCCGCCGCATCACCCTGCCCCATCTGATGCCGGCGCTGATGGCCGGCTGGCTGGTGATCACCCTCTACGTACTGGGCGACTTCGGTGCCGTGGCGCTGATGCGCTACGAGGCCTTCAGCTACGCCATCTACACCCAGTATTCCGGCGCCTTCGATCGCATCTATGCCGCCTGGCTGGCGCTGATGCTACTAGCACTCGCCACCTGCTTCGTGATGCTCGACAGCCTGGTGGTCAAGCGCAAGCTGGCACGCATCGGCACCGGGGTGGCGAGGCCGATGATGCCCATGCCGCTGGGCCGGGTGCGTTTCCTGGCCTGGCCGTACCTGGTGGTGCTGTTCACTGCCTCCATCGGCCTGCCGGTGATGATCCTGGCCTACTGGCTGCTGCTCTCGCCGCCGGACGTCAGCTTCTTTGCCCGAGTGCCCGGCACCCTGCTGCGCTCCGCCGGGGCGGCCCTCCCAGCGGCCCTGCTGGCCGCTGCCTTCGCCCTGCCCCTGGCCTTTCTGACGGTGCGCTATCGCTCACCCTTCGCCACCCTGATCGAGCGCTCCGCCTATATCGGCTATGCCCTGCCACCGCTGGCACTAGCGCTGGCCATGGTATTCTTCTCGCTGCGCACCGCGCCCTTCCTCTACCAGACTCTGGCGATGCTGATCATCACCTGGGCCATGGCCTCGCTGGCACTGGCGCTGGGCCCGATCCGCAGTGCCCTGCTGCAGACCCGCCCCAGCATGGAGGAGGCCGCCCACTCACTGGGCCACGGCCCCATTAGCACCTTCGTCAACGTGATCTTCCCGCGGCTGCGCCGCGGCATCCTGGCCGGCGTCGTGCTGGTCTTCGTGCTGTGCATGAAGGAGCTGCCGATCACCTTCCTGCTGGCACCCACCGGCTACACGACCCTGGCAGTCACCGTCTTCACCCGCACCTCGGAAGGCATGCTGGCCGAGGCGGCGCCCTTCGCTGCCGCCATCGTGGTGTTCTCCAGCCTGTCCGTGGGCCTGTTGCTCACCAAGGAGGGAAAATGATGTCCAACCTCAACCTCAGGGCCGCCCCCGAGGGCACGCCCACCCGACTGCCGGAGCCGCTGCTCTCGGTGGGCGGGCTGCACAAGCGTTACCGAGGCTCGGACCCTCTGGCCGTGGAGGACGTAAGCTTCTCCCTGGACAACGGCGAGATCCTTGCCCTGCTCGGCCCCAGCGGCTGCG
>CAYWBG010000257.1:0-3173 GCA_964456005.1 uncultured Halomonas sp. | reverse complement strand
AGCCCCAGGCAGACGCCGAAGGCGGGCCAGGGCATCAGCCAGGCATCGGCGCGCCGCAGCCGCCAGCGCCAGCGCCGGCTAGCCCGCCGGGCCGCCAGGCGACGGGCCCGCTGGTTCACCTGGCGCCGCCTGCCCAGGAGGGTCAGGCGCCGATGCAGGGGCCTAGCGAAGAGCAGCAGCAAGGCGATCACCAGTGCCGCGAAACCGGGGGCCAGGGCCTTGAGCCAGGCATCCGGCGCGGCCAGATAGGCCAAGGACACGTCGGTCCAGGCCCAAGGCAGCAGTGCGGCCAAGCCACCCAGTCCCCACAGCGCTGCCAGCAGCCAGCCGGGAGCGGCGGCGTCCCGGGAAGGGGCGCCGGCGTGACGGAGCAGCCAGAATAGCCGCAGCATCAGCAGACCCGTCAATACACCGCTCAGGGTGATCGGCCAGGCAGGCAGCGCCGCCTCGTGCAGTGCCTGCTCGAGCCCCGCCTTGATCGCCATGCCGGCACCGGGCGGCACGCCCACCAGGGTGATGGCCGACAGGGCCAGGGCACCGAGCAGCAGCCGGCGCTGCCTCGCGGGGATGCGCTCTGCCATCCCGGCGCCGAGGAAGAGCGCCGACTTGGCCAGGGCGTGGGCCGCCACCAGCGTCAGCAGGGCCGGCAGGGCCGCGAGGTGCCCCAGTTGGTAAAGCCCCAACAGGGCGGTGGCCAGCCCCATCTGGCTGACGCTCGACCAGGCCAGCAACTGCTTGGGGGCAATCTGGGCCAGCCCGCGCAGGGCGGCGTAGAGAGCCCCTATCAAGCCTGCGGCGACCAGCACCAGTCCCAGTCGATTTCCGGCCTCTATGCCGGGCATCAGCAGCACGCCCCCCAGCACCCCCACCTTGATCATCAGCCCCGAGAGCACGGCGCTGGCCACCGGCGGCGCCACCGGATGGGCCAGCGGCAGCCAGGCGTGCACGCCGATGGCGCCCGCCTTGATGGCAAGCCCCAGGCCCAGGGCGGCCAGGGCCGGGCCAGGCAGACCCGCCTCGGCGAGGGCGGGGAACGCCAGCGATGGGGAAGCCTGCCAGGCGAGTGTCAGCCCCAGCAGCAGGCTCACCTCGGCGATCATCATCATGGCGAGATACCCGGCGGCGGCACGCCGAGCGGCCGGTTGCCCGTCCAGACGCACCAGGCCCCAGCCCGCCAGACCCAGCCAGGCGGCCCCCAGGTAGAAGGTGAACAGGTCGCCCGCCAGCAGGAGGGACAGGTGGGCCGCGGCGGTGAGGCCGAGCAGCCTGGCCAGGTAGCGCGGCGAGCCGGTGGTCGCCGCCGCCCGGGTGCCCGATCTGGCGGCGGCCAGGGCCAGCGGCCAGATCAGCAGCGCCGGCAGCAGCCAGGCGAGCCGGTCGACTTCAATGCGCGGCAGGGCCAGCGAGAGCCCGGGGGCACTGCTCAGGGCGACGAGGCCAACCAGCCAGGCCACTGTCACCAGCAGCAGCGCCGGGGCCGCCTCGCGCCAGCCCTCCGAGAGGCGCGAGGGGGCGCGAAATGGGACGGGAAGCGGTGCCAGGGCAATGGACACCAGGCGCCATAGCCAGGCAGCGGTGAGCAGGGTGCCCAGCAGTATCACCCCCGCCAGCAGCGGCTGGGCGTCGTCCAGGGCGGCGCGCAGCAGCCACCATTTGCCCATGAAGCCCCCGCTGGGTGGTAGCCCCAACAGCGAGAGGCCCCCCAGGGCGATCGCTGACCACAGCAGCGGCAGGCCCCGGGCGCTGCCGGCCAGCCCCGCCAGGCGGTCGTGGCCGAAGCGATGATGCAGCCGCCCGGCGGCGAGGAAGAGCCCGCCCTTGGCGAGGCCATGCGCCAGCAGCAGTAGCAGGGCGCCACGGGCCCCGGTGCCTTGCCATGCCTCGCTGCCGGCCAGGGCCGGCAGCATCAGCGCATAGCCGCTCTGGGAGAGCGTCGACCAGGCGATTACCAGCTTCAGCCGGTTCTGCAGCAAGGCCTGGATGCCGCCCCATACCAGCGCCACGGTGCCGAAGGCGGCCAGTGCCTGGCGCATCAGGCTGCCGAGTTCAGCGAACGGCCCGAGCCACAGCCGCCACAGCACCATCAGGGCAGCGGCGACCACGGCGCCTGACAGCAGGGCACTGACAGGCGCATTAGCGCGGGAGTGGGCCGCCGGCAGCCAGCTGTGCAGGGGCACCATGGCCGCCTTGATCAGCAGCCCCAGGGTCACCGCCAGGGCGGCGAGACGTGCGGCCGGCCCATCCTCGATGACCGCCGCCAGTTGCTCCAGGTCGAGCCTTCCGAACTGGCCATAGAGAAGCGCCACGCCCAGCAGATAGAGCAGTGACCCCAGCAGCGAGGCCATCAGGTAGCGCAGTGCCGCCACATAGTAAGGGTCTTCCCGGGAGCGGCTGACCAGGCCCACTGCCGCCAGGGACATCAGTTCCAGGGTGACATAGAGGTTGAAGAGATCCCGGGAGAGCAGCAGGGCGTTGAGGGCCGCCCACAGCAGCCACCACAGACTCCACAGGTAAGGGTCGTTGCGGCTGTCGGGCTCTGCCAGCAGCGCCAGGCTGGCCAGCCCCATCAGCCCACCGACCATGCCGATCAGCAGCGTGGCAGGGGCATCGAGGCGCCAGGCAATCCCCACCGGTGGTGCCCAGTTCCCCAGCCAGACGGAGGCCTCGGCAACGCCATCCATCAGCCCCAGTCCCCCAAGACCCAGTCCGCCTATCGCCAGCCCACCCAGGGCGATAGCCACCTGGCGGCGCGACGAGAGCAGGCCCAGCAGGGCGGCGATGGCCAGGGCCAGGGGCAGAGCGACGAGCAGGGGCAGCAGCCAGTTCGCTGGCGTCACGGCCCCTCCCCGCGGCGTTTCTCGTGGGCCTGCACCGCGAGGGCGAGCACCGCGGCGGTGGTGCTCACCGCCACGACGATGCCCGTCAGCACCATGGCGTGGGGAAGCGGGTCGATGCCGTCCGGGGTCTGCGCCAGGCCGACCAGCAGCAGAAAGACGGCGCTGGCCAGCACGTTGAGTGCCAGCACCTGTCGCAGCAGGTCAGCGGCGCGAAACAGGCCGATCAGCGACATCCCGGTCAGCGCCGCAGCCAGCAGCAGATAGAGGTCGCTCATCGCCCTGGCTCCCCGAAGAGGTAGAGGGCCATCAGCATCAGGGCGATGGAGAGGGCGGCGG
>CAYWBG010000256.1:0-3181 GCA_964456005.1 uncultured Halomonas sp. | reverse complement strand
CTGGAACTCGACCTTGCCGACGACTCCGAGGCCCAGCAGGAGCGACTGTCCGGCACCCTGCTTGGCTGCTTGAGCGCCCGCCTGGCGAAGCCCCCTGCTGCGCCCCGCGGTCGCCGCCTCGACCTGACGCGCCTGGACCGCTTTATCGAGCGGCACCTGGCCAATCGGCTGAGTGTCGCCGACCTGGCCGCAGAGGCCTGCCTCAGCGAGGCCCATTTCCGCCACTGCTTCCGCGAGCAGACCGGCTGCTCCCCCTGGCAGCACGTGCGGCGCAAGCGCCTGGAGGCGGCCCGCCGACTGCTGGCCGACAGCCGCATGCCGCTCACCGAGGTGGCCGCCCTGACTGGCTTTGCCAGCCAGAGTGCACTCTCCAGCGCCTGCCGAAGCGCATTCGGCCAGCCCCCGAGCCGACTGCGGCAGCTCGGGAAGCTGACCGACCCACCGCCTCCTCCCCCCCCCCTGAGCGCCCCTTCCCGGCCCAGCACAATATTCGACCAACGTCTAACCCCGAGATCATCAACCCGGCAAAAGCCGCGGAATCGACACGTTTTCCCGTGGAATCCGCAAGCGGCGAGTCTCGAGCACTCATAGAGTCATGGTCATGCCCGTACCTACGGCACCCTAACGCTTGACGACAACACCGGGGGACCTTTCATGCTCGACGCCCACACCATGCTGGATACCGCTAGCTGGCAGCAGGATATCGACGCTCTCTTCTCGCGCATCAGCGATCATTACGTGGTCGACGAGAACGCCTTCGTCGCCGAGCTGATCAAGGCGCTGGGCGCCGATTCCCGCGACTTCCAGCGCATCGCCGGCAAGACCGCCGAGCTGGTCCGCGAAGTCCGCGAAATGGACACCGCCGTGGACTCCATCGACGAGCTGCTGCAGCAGTACAGCCTCGACACCCACGAGGGGCTGATGCTGATGTGCCTGGCCGAAGCCATGCTGCGCATTCCCGATACGGCCACCGCCGATGCGCTGATCGAGGACAGGCTGGGCCCCGCCGACTGGAAGTCTCACCTCGGTCAGAGCGACTCCTGGTTCGTCAACGCCTCGACCTGGGGCCTTTTGATGACGGGGCGAGTGATCAACCTCGACCACCCCAGGGAGGGCCGACCGGCCGGCTTCATCAACAAGCTGGTCAATCGCCTGGGCGAGCCGGTGATTCGGCGCGCCATGCGTGAGGCCATGAAGGTAATGGGCAAGCAGTTCGTGCTGGGGCGCGACATCGACGAGGCCCTCAAGCGCTCCCGACCACTGTTCGACAAGGGCTACACCTACTCCTACGACATGCTCGGCGAAGCCGCGCGCACCCGCCAGGACGCCGCCAAGTACTTCGACGACTATGCCCGCGCCATCGAGCGGGTGGGCAAGACCAGCAAGGCGCTGACCGAGAAGACGCCGGCGCCCTCCGTCTCCATCAAGCTCTCGGCGCTGCACCCCCGCTACGAATTCGGCCGTCGCGAACAGGTGCTGGACGAGCTGGTCGACAGCGTGAAGAAGCTCGCGGCCATGGCCCGCGAGCGTGATGTGGCGCTGACCATCGACGCCGAGGAGGTCGACCGCCTGGAGATCTCCCTGGAGGTATTCCGCGCCGTCTACGCAAGCGACGTCTGCCGGGGCTGGGGCCACTTCGGGCTGGTGGTTCAGGCCTACTCCAAGCGCGCCCTGCCCGTGCTCCACTACCTCAACCGGCTGGCCGAGACCCAGGGTGACGAGATACCCCTGCGCCTGGTCAAGGGCGCCTACTGGGACAGCGAGATCAAGGAGTCCCAGCAGCTCGGCGTCGACGGCTATCCGGTCTATACCCGCAAGGCCAGCACCGATGTGGCCTACCTGGTGTGCGCGCGCTTCCTGCTCTCCGATGACACTCGTGGGCGTATCTTCCCGCAGTTCGCTACCCACAACGCCCACACCATCAGCACCATCCTCGAGCTCGCCAACCAGGCCACTCGCCCGTTCGAGTTCCAGCGCCTGCACGGCATGGGCGAGGCGCTCTACGATGCCGCCCTGACCCGCGCCCCGAAAGGCACCTACTGCCGCATCTACGCTCCCGTGGGCGCCCACCAGGACCTGCTCCCCTACCTGGTTCGCCGACTGCTCGAGAACGGCGCCAACTCCTCGTTCGTGCACCAGTTGGTGGATCCCGATGTGCCGGTGGAGTCGCTCTGCGTGCACCCCGCCGAGACACTCAAGCAGTACAAGACCTACACCAACCCGCGCATTCCCCTGCCCCGCGATATCTTCGGCCCTGGCCGCCCAAACTCCCGCGGCGTGAACCTCAACGTGCGCAGCCAGTACCAGCCGCTGATGGATGCCATGGCCGCCACCATGGAGAAGGAGCATCGGGTGGGGCCGCTACTGGCCTTTGCGGTAGCCGACGACCCGGCCAACCAGCACCAGGTCTTCAGCCCCTACGACCGCCGCAAGAAGGTCGGTACGGTGCAGTGGACCAGCGCCGAACAGGCCGCCAGGGCCGTGGATGCCGCCTGGGCCGCCTTCCCGCGCTGGGAGGCCACGCCCGCCGCCGAGCGAGCCGCCATCGTGCGCCGCCTGGGTGACCTGATGGAGACCCACATGGCCGAGCTGATGACGCTGTGCTCCCGGGAGGGCGGCAAGCTGCTTACCGACGGCGTCGACGAAATCAAGGAGGCGGTGGACTTCTGCCGCTACTACGCCATGAAGGCGGAGGAACAGTTCGACCGACCCATCGTCCTGCCCGGTCCCACCGGCGAATCCAACGAGCTGATACTGGGCGGCAAGGGCGTGTTCGCAGCGATCAGCCCCTGGAACTTCCCGGTGGCGATCTTCTGCGGCCAGGTGGTGGCCGCCGCCGTGGCCGGCAACACGGTGCTGGCCAAGCCTGCCGAGCAGACCTCAATCGTTGCCCACCGAGTGATCGAGCTACTGCATGAAGCCGGCATGCCCCGCGACGTGGTGCAGCTGCTGCCCGGCGACGGCCCCACCGTGGGCAGCGTGCTGACCCGCGACCCGCGCATTACCGGCGTGGTCTTCACCGGCGGTACGGACACGGCGCAGATCATCAACCGCGCCCTGGCGGCCCGCGAGGAAGCTCCCCTGCCGGCGCTGATCGCCGAGACCGGCGGCATGAACGCCATGATTGTCGACTCCACCGCCCTGCCCGAGCAGGTGGTGGCCGACGTCATCCAGTCCGCCT
>CAYWBG010000255.1:0-3189 GCA_964456005.1 uncultured Halomonas sp. | reverse complement strand
TGCCCAGCACGCCGCGGGGCATGGTGTCCCGGGCGTAGGCGATCTCCAGCTCGGTACCCTCGAGGATCATCTGGGTCACCTCGTCCTGGAACTCGGCGGTCCAGAGGTGCGGGTTCTCGATCTTGATCTGGTTGATCATGTCCACCCCGAAGTTCAGGTGCATGGACTCGTCACGCAGGATGTACTGGAACTGCTCGGCGACGCCGGTCATCTTGTTGCGCCGCCCCATGGAGAGGATCTGGCTGAAGCCGCAGTAGAAGAAGATGCCCTCGGTCACGCAGTAGAAGGCCACCAGGTTGCGCAGCAGCTCCTGGTCGGTCTCCGGGGTGCCGGTCTGGAAGTCCGGGCGCGCCAGGGACTGGGTGTGCTTGAGGCTCCAGGCGGACTTGGCGGCCACCGAGGGCACCTCGCGGTACATGTTGAAGACCGCCCCCTCGTCCATGCCCAGCGATTCCACGCAGTACTGGTAGGCGTGGGTGTGGATCGCCTCCTCGAAGGCCTGGCGCAGCAGGTACTGGCGGCACTCCGGGTTGGTGATCAGGCGGTAGAGGGCCAGCACCAGGTTGTTGGCCACCAGCGAATCGGCGGTGGAGAAGTAGCCAAGGCTGCGCTCGACGATACGCCGCTCGTCTGCGGTCAGGCCCTCCTGGCTCTTCCAGAGGGCGATGTCGGCGTTCATGTTCACTTCCTGGGGCATCCAGTGGTTGGCGCTGCCGTCCAGGTACTTCTGCCAGGCCCACTCGTACTTGAAGGGCACCAGCTGGTTGAGGTCGGCGCGAGCATTGATCATCTGCTTGTCGTCGACCTCGATGCGCGCCGCGCCCATCTCGAGCTCCTCGAGGCCAGCGGCCACGTCGAGCTCTTCCAGGGACTGGCGGGCCCGCGCCAACCGGTCACCCTCGGCTACCTGATAGCTCCCGCGGCTTTCGGCAACGGCCTCGGACCGCATTTCCTCCTTCGGGGCCTCCGGCTTGGCGGTCGGGGCCGGTGCGGCCTTGGCGGGCGGCGCCTCGGCGACGGCGTTGTCGTCTTCGTGGAATTCGTCCCAGTTCAGCATCTGTCTCTCCCGGTCAGGTTCCGGCTACATTCGGTGTTGACGAGAGGGAGGCCGACGCCTTCCCTCTTGCTTGGCGCTTGGCGCTTGGCGCTTGGCGCTTGGCGCTTGGCGCTTGGCGCTTGGCGCTTATTGGCAGGCTTCGCAGCCCAGGTCATCGATCTCGGCGGCGCTGGGGGCGCGGGAGCCGCTGCCCGCCTTGCCGGTCAGGAAGTCCTCCACGCCACGGGGCTCGCCCGCCGGTGACTCCGACGGGGTCGGTGCCGGGGCGGCAGTGGGGGCCTGGTTGCTTACCGCATTGAGGCTGCCGCGGTCGACCGTCGACTTCTCTACCGAGGTGGCGCCTAAGGCACGCAAGTAATAGGTGGTCTTGAGTCCGCGGAACCAGGCCATGCGGTAGGTCACGTCGAGCTTCTTGCCGGAGACGCCTTGGATATAGAGGTTCAGCGACTGCGCCTGGTCGATCCACTTCTGGCGCCGCGCCGCGGCCTCTACCAGCCACTTGGGCTCGACCTCGAAGGCGGTGGCGTACTTGGCCTTGAGGTCCGCCGGGATGCGCTCGATGGGCTGGACCGAGCCGTCGTAGTACTTGAGGTCGTTGATCATCACCTCGTCCCACAGGCCGCGAGCCTTGAGGTCGTTGACCATGTGGGCGTTGACCACGGTGAACTCGCCGGAGAGGTTCGACTTCACGAAGAGGTTCTGGTAGGTGGGCTCGATGGACTGGGTCACGCCGCAGATATTGGAGATGGTCGCGGTGGGGGCGATGGCCATCACGTTAGAGTTGCGCATGCCCTGCTCGGCGATCTTCTCGCGCAGGGCGCCCCACTCCTGGGTGGCGGAGGTGTCGACCTCGATATACTTCTCGCCGCGCTCCAGCCGAAGCTTCTCGATGGAGTCGATAGGCAGGACGCCCTGGCTCCACAGCGAGCCTTCGAAGCTCGCGTAGCGCCCGCGTTCGGTGGCCAGGTCACTGGACGCCTCGATGGCATGGTAGCTGACCAGTTCCATGGAGCGGTCGGCAAACTCGACGGCGGCATCAGAGGCGTAGGCGACGTCCTGGGCGTAGAGGGCGTCCTGGAAGCCCATGATGCCCAGCCCCACCGGGCGATGCCGGAAGTTGGAGCGCTGCGCCTGGGGCACCGCGTAATAGTTGATGTCGATGACGTTGTCGAGCATGCGCACTGCGGTGCGCACCGTGCGGCGCAGCTTGTCGTTGTCGAGTTCGCCATCGACCACGTGCTGGGCCAGGTTGACTGAGCCCAGGTTGCATACCGCGATCTCGTCCACCGAGGTGTTCAGGGTGATCTCGGTGCACAGGTTGGAGGAGTGCACCACGCCGGCGTGCTGCTGAGGGCTGCGCAGGTTGCAGGGGTCCTTGAAGGTGATCCAGGGGTGGCCGGTCTCGAACAGCATGGAGAGCATCCGGCGCCACAGGTCCTTGGCGCGCACCCGCTTGAACAGCGTCAGTTCGCCCGAGCGAGTCATCGCCTCGTACTCCCCATAGCGCTGCTCGAAGGCGGCGCCATAGAGGTCATGGAGATCCGGACAGGTAGAGGGTGAGAAGAGCGTCCATTCGCCATCCTCGAAGACCCGCTTCATGAAGAGGTCCGGCACCCAGTTGGCGGTGTTCATGTCGTGGGTGCGGCGGCGGTCGTCGCCGGTGTTCTTGCGCAGCTCGAGGAACTCCTCGATATCCAGGTGCCAGGTCTCCAGGTAGGCGCACACCGCGCCCTTGCGCTTGCCGCCCTGGTTGACGGCCACCGCGGTGTCGTTGACCACCTTGAGGAAGGGCACCACGCCCTGGCTCTTGCCATTGGTTCCCTTGATCCAGGAACCCAGCGCCCGCACTGGGGTCCAGTCGTTGCCGAGCCCCCCGGCCCATTTGGAGAGCATGGCGTTGTCGCGGATGGCGCTGTAGATGCCGTCGAGCTCGTCGGGCACGGTGGTGAGATAACAGCTGGAGAGCTGGCTGCGCACGGTGCCGGCGTTGAACAGGGTCGGGGTGGAGGCCATGTAGTCGAAGCTGGAGAGCAGCTCGTAGAACTCAATGGCCCGTGCCTCGCGGTCGTCTTCGTTGAGCGCCAGGCCCATGGCCACGCGCATGAACATCACCTGGGGCAGCTCGTAGCGCA
>CAYWBG010000254.1:0-3208 GCA_964456005.1 uncultured Halomonas sp. | reverse complement strand
TCCTGCTCGTGTGGTTGCTTGCTCATCTTGTCGCTAGCCCTTTTCGAGATCGTCTTGATCGACATCGGCATCCTGCGGGTCACAGGCGTCGGCAACCGCCTCCGCCATGGCGTCCGGCGTGGCACCGAGCGCCACGACGGGGGCACGGAACCCCAGCTTGCCGGCCAGTGTAGCCAACCGGGTGCTGGAAACGATTAGCGGTTGGTTCAAGGCGGCATCCGTGAACCATCTTGCCAGATGTTCGAGAATTTCTCCGCTACTGACCACCAGCGCGCGATAATTGCCCTGAACCAAGCGGCGCTGCATGTCCGGAGGGGGAGACAGCGAGGTGCGGCGATAGACCGCCAGGCGGGTGACCCGGGCGCCGCGCTCGGCGAGAGTCTCGGCGAGCAGGCGACGCCCACCTTCGCCGGCCACCAGCAATACCTTCTCGTCTGCCAGGCGTCTGAGCGAGCCCAGGCGCAGCAGCGCCTCACTGGTATCCTCGCCGGCCTCGGCGGGTGGTACATGCACGCGCACGCCGAGACGTTCGTGCAGGATGGTGGCGGTGGCGGCCCCCACCCCATAGTAGTCGATCCCCACCGGCAGCTGGGGCCAGTAACGATCCAATGCCTGGGCGAGGCACTCGGCGGCGAAGGGACTGACCACCACCACCCGCCGGAAGTGGTCGAAGTCGAGCCAGGTGGCGCGCTGCTTCGCCGTCTCGGGCAGGGGCTCGAGGCGCAGGGCCTCGAGGCGGGCCACTGGCAAACCACGGGCCTCGATGGCCGCTGCCAGCACGGAGCCCCTCTCCCCGGGGCGGGTGATCACCACCGGCAGGGCACCCATCAGCCAGCGCCGTAGACCTCGGCGAGAATCTCGCCGGCCCCCAGTTCCAATAGCTCCTCGGCGACGCGAATACCCAGCGCCTCGGGTTCGTAGATGGAGCCGCGCCCCTCGGCGCGCAGCACCCGGCTGCCGTCCGGAGTCCCCACCAGGGCGCGCAGCCAGAGGGTCTGGTCGTCGTTTTCAAACACCGCATGACCACCAATGGGTACCTGGCAGCCGCCCTCTAGGCGGGTGTTCATGGCACGCTCGGCGCGCACTCGAGTGGCGGTGTCGGGGTCGTCCAGGGGCGCCAGCAGCGAAATCAGCTCGGGGTCGTGTAGGCGACACTCGATGCCCAGTGCGCCCTGGCCACAGGCCGGCAGGCACACCTCGGGTGGGAGTTCCATGGTGATGCGATCATCGAGGCCAAGGCGACGCAGGCCGGAGGTGGCCAGAAGGATGGCGTCGAACTCGCCGGCATCAAGCTTGCCGAGGCGGGTCTGGACATTGCCGCGCAAGCTGAGAACCTCGAAGTCCGGACGCGCCTCCTGCATCTGCAGTCCGCGGCGCAGGCTGGAGGTGCCGATCCGCGCCCCCTCGGGTAGCTCATCCAGGCTGGCATAGTGGTTGGAGACGAAGGCATCGGTAGGCTCGGCGCCTTCGAGGATCACCGACAGCCCCAGCCCTTCGGGAAAGTGCATGGGCACGTCCTTCATGGAGTGCACGGCGATGTCGGCACGGCCGTCGAGCATCGCTTCCTCGAGCTCCTTCACGAAGAGCCCCTTGCCGCCCACCTTGGCCAGCGGCGTATCGAGGATCTTGTCGCCTCGGGTCGCCATGGCCACCAGCTCCACCTCCAGCCCAGGATGGGCGGCCATGAGGCGATCGCGGACGTGTTCGGCCTGCCACATGGCCAGTTGACTCTTGCGGGTGGCGATACGCAGCTTGGTAATGGCTTGCACGTGGTTCTCCCGGTCCCGGTTCCCTGCGGGCGGCGCCCCTTGCGCCTGCGCCCGATGTCGCTGACGCTTACATGCCCAGCATATAGGCTGCCATCATAAAGCACCCGACAGGACAGGAAAAATCACGCTCCTGGACAGTCCGCCCGGCCCCTCGCCACGCCCGTGGACTCTGGTACACTGCTCGCCATGTCACTATCGCGCCGCAGGGCGGCGCTGAGCCGGCCCCACCGGCTCTGGTCCCACGCAACCGTCATGCAGGATGCCTCGTCCGATGAGCCCTAGTTCTCCCAATCCCGACACCAATCAGTCCTGGGGTGGCCGCTTCAACGAGCCCACCGACGCCTTCGTCGCCCGCTTCACCGCCTCCGAGGCGTTCGACCGGCGCCTTGCCTTCCACGATATACAGGGCTCCATCGCCCACGCCACCATGCTGGCCGGGGTCGGCGTACTCACCGACGACGAACGCAATACCATCGTGGCCGGGCTCGAAGAGGTGCGCCGCGAGATCGAGCGTGGCGACTTCCCGTGGTCGGTCGCCCTGGAAGACGTGCATATGAACATCGAGGCGCGGCTCACCGAGAAGATCGGTGTCACCGGCAAGAAGCTGCACACTGGCCGCTCGCGCAACGACCAGGTGGCCACCGACATCCGGCTCTTCCTGCGCGACGAGATCGACCAGGTGGCCGCCGAGCTCGCCCGCCTGCGCCGCGGCCTGATCGAACTGGCCGACCGGGAGGCCGGCACCATCATGCCCGGTTTCACGCACCTGCAGACGGCTCAGCCGGTCACCTTCGGCCACCATCTGCTGGCCTGGCAGGAGATGCTGGCCCGCGATCACGAACGCCTGCTCGATTGCCGGGGCCGCGTCAATGTGATGCCGCTGGGTGCCGCGGCCCTGGCCGGCACCACCTATCCCATCGACCGCCACGTCACCGCCGAGCTGTTAGGCTTCGAGCGCCCCGCCGAGAACAGCCTGGATGCGGTGAGCGATCGCGACTTCGCCATCGAGTTCACGTCCTTCGCCAGCATCCTGCTGATGCACCTATCTCGGATGAGCGAAGAGCTCGTTCTGTGGACCAGCGCACAGTTCGACTTCATCGACCTCCCCGACCGCTTCTGCACCGGCTCCTCGATCATGCCGCAGAAGAAAAATCCCGATGTACCGGAACTCGTGCGTGGCAAGACCGGGCGCGTCTATGGCCACCTGATGGGCCTGTTGACCCTGATGAAGTCCCAGCCGCTGGCTTACAACAAGGATAACCAGGAGGACAAGGAGCCACTGTTCGACGCCGTGGACACCGTCAAGGACTGCCTCAAGGCGTTCGCCGACATGGTGCCGGCCATCGAGCCGAAGAAGGCACAGATGACCGAAGCGGCTCGGCGCGGCTTCTCCACCGCCACCGACCTGGCCGACTACCTGGTGCGCAAGGGCGTGGCCT
>CAYWBG010000253.1:0-3229 GCA_964456005.1 uncultured Halomonas sp. | reverse complement strand
GCCAGCAGGAAGGGCAGCGAGAAGAACAGCGTTTCCTGGTGGATCATCTGGGCGAGGAACAGGGTAGCGCCATGGGGCAGGGTGGGATACCCGCGGCGCGCCAGTAGCCGACCTATCAGGCTCTCGAAGAGCAGCAGCAGCCAGGCGGCGAGCATCCCCAGCGCCAATAGGGCGCCCAGCCACTGCTGGCGCTCCACCAGGAAGAAGCTGCCGAGGCCGGCAGCAAAGGCCAGCGGCGGCCACAGCCAACTCCAGGGGCGCAGGCGCTCTACCAGCGCTGCTAACCGCCGCTGCGCGGCATGCAGTCGCATGGGCAAGGTTTTCTTGGGCGGCGGTCGGGAGGGTGCGTCAGGAGGAGGAGATGGCATCGCGGTGGGCTACTCTGTGCAAGGGCGGGGGGATTCGCCGAGACCCAACCTTAACAGCGTTCTCGTGTGCCGAAAGCATGGCCACTCGCTGTGACAGCGGGGTCGGCGATAGTTGGCCGCCTAGGGGTTGACGCCGGCAGCGGAGTGAACCAAGCTGTGGGTATTCAAACGGCCGTATGAAATCGGGAGATTCGCGGATGATCTATCAGGGCAATGCCATCACGGTGGCCCGCAGTGGCGACAACATCGCCACGCTCACCTTCGACCTGAAGGACGAGTCGGTCAACAAGCTTTCCAGCGCGGTGATTGCCGAGTTGGAGGAGGCTGTCAAGGCGATCCAGGCCGAGAGTGGTCTCGGGGGCCTGCTGTTGGCCAGCGCCAAGGAAGCCTTCATCGTCGGGGCCGATATCACCGAGTTTCAGGCCATGTTCGGCAAGGGCGGCGACTTCCTGGAGTCGATGCTTCATCGGGTTCACGGCATCTTCAACGCTATCGAGGACCTGCCGTTTCCTACTGTCACCGCGATTAACGGCCTGGCCCTGGGCGGCGGCTGCGAGGTGCTGCTGAGCACCGACTTCCGCGTGATGAGCGAGAAGGCCCAAATCGGGCTGCCCGAGACCCAGCTTGGCCTGCTGCCGGGCTGGGGCGGCTGCGTGCGACTGCCGCGCCTGATCGGTGCTGACAACGCCATCGAGTGGATCGCCGGCGGCACCCAGAACAAGGCCGAGGCGGCGCTGAAGATGGGTGCCGTGGATGCTGTGGTGCCCGGTGAGCAACTCGAGGCCGCCGCCCAGGATATCCTGGCCCGGGCCATGTCCGGCGAACTGGACTATCGGGCTCGCCGCGAGGAGAAGAAAGCGCCCCTCAAGCTCAATCCCATTGAGCAGATGATGGCCTTCGAGACTGCCAAGGGCTATGTGGCCGGCAAGGCGGGCCCGCACTATCCGGCGCCGGTCGAGGCGATCAAGGTGATCCAGAAGGGCGCCGGCGAAGAGCGCGCCCGGGCCCAGGCCATCGAAGCCAAGGCCTTCGCCAAGCTGGCGATGACCGATGTGGCCTTCAATCTGGTGGGTCTGTTCCTCAACGACCAGGTCGTCAAGAAGAAGGGCGGTAAATACGAGAAGCAGGCCCGTCCGGTGAAGCAGGCCGCGGTATTGGGTGCCGGCATCATGGGCGGCGGTATCGCCTACCAGAGTGCCTCCAAGGGCACGCCGATCCTGATGAAGGATATCAAGGACGATGCCATCGAGCTCGGACTGAAGGAAGCCCGCAAGCTGTTCGCCAAGCAGGTGGAGCGTAAGAAGCTGACCACCGAGAAGATGGCAGAGAAGCTGACCCATATTCGCCCGACCCTCTCCTACGGCGATTTCGGCAACGTCGACCTGGTGGTCGAGGCAGTGGTCGAGAGCCCCAAGGTCAAGGACGCCGTGCTCACCGAGGTGGAAGGTCTGGTAGGGGAGGAGACGATACTGACCTCCAACACGTCTACCATCTCCATCACTCGCCTGGCCCAGAACCTGTCGCGTCCCGAGAACTTTTGCGGCATGCACTTCTTCAACCCGGTGCACCGCATGCCGCTAGTGGAGGTGATCCGCGGCGAGAAGACCTCCGACGCCGCCGTGGCGGCCACGGTGGCCTATGCCCGTGCCATGGGCAAGACGCCCATCGTGGTCAACGACTGTCCTGGCTTTATGGTCAATCGGGTGCTCTTTCCCTACTTCGGCGGCTTCAGCCAGTTGATGGAGCAGGGCGCCGACTTCCAGCGCGTCGACAAGATCATGGAGACGTTTGGCTGGCCCATGGGCCCGGCCTACCTGCTCGACGTGGTGGGCATCGATACCGCCGTGCACGCCGGTGACGTGATGGCAGAAGGCTTCCCCGAACGCATGGGCAGCCTGGGTGGGGAGGGCGACAAGAGCGTCATCCAGGTGATGTTCGACAGCGATCGCCTGGGGCAGAAGAACGACAAGGGCTTCTACGCCTACGAGGAAGACAAGAAGGGCAAGCCCCGGAAGGTCACCGATGACGCCGCCATCGAACTGGTCAAGGGCGTGGCCAAGGAGTCCCGAGAGTTCAGCGACGACGACATCATCGCCCGCATGATGGTGCCGCTGTGCTTGGAGACCGTGCGCTGCCTGGAGGATGGCATCGTCGGCAGCCCGGCCGAAGCGGACATGGCGCTGATCTACGGCGTTGGTTTCCCACCGTTCCGGGGCGGGGCGCTGCGCTACATCGACGCCATGGGCGTGGACGCCTTCGTCCGGCTGGCCGAAGGCCTGGCCGAGGAGCTGGGGCCCCTCTATGCACCCACCGACAGGCTGCGCGAGATGGCCAGGTCCGGCGAGTCCTTCTACGCGGACCCGGCCCAGGGTTGAACCCGCCACGACCAACAGGAGTAGCAGAACGATGAGCTTGAACCCGAGAGATATCGTGGTGGTCGACGGCGTGCGTACCGCCATGGCCAAGGCCAAGAACGGCGCCTTCCGCCACGTGCGCGCCGAGAACCTTTCCGCCGCGGTGATGGAGGCGCTGCTCGACCGCAGCGCCGGCCTGGATCCGGCCGAGATTGATGACATCATCTGGGGCTGCGTCAACCAGACCCTGGAGCAGGGCTACAACGTGGGCCGCAACGCGGCGCTCATGACGCGCATCCCGCGGTCCGTGCCGGCCCAGACCGTCAACCGCCTGTGTGGCTCCTCCATGAGCGCGCTGCACATCGCCGCAGCCAATATCAAGGCCGGCATGGGCGACGTCTACCTGGTGGGTGGTGTCGAACACATGGAGCACGTCTCCATGATGCATGGGGTCGACGTCAACCCGTCGGTGAGCAAGCACGCTGCCAAGGCGGCGATGATGATGGG
>CAYWBG010000252.1:0-3235 GCA_964456005.1 uncultured Halomonas sp. | reverse complement strand
GAGCCAGAGCCGGAAGCGCTTCCAGACTCAGAGCCCGAGGAGCTAGCTCCCTCGGCGCCAGTTGAAGAGGCGGTCGGGGTTGCCTCCCATGGTGACTCTGCCGATTCGCCGCCGCAGGCCCCGCTCGAGCGTTCCGCCGAAGTGGCCGGGCAGGGCAGTGAGGCCAGCGTGCCCGTGGAGGTAGGCCAGGTCGTGGCCCTGAGTCGCGTGCCGCCGAGCTACCCGCGTCGCGCCCAGCGTCGTGGGCTGGAGGGTCACGTCGAGCTAGCGTTCCTGATCCGACCCGACGGCAGCGTCGATCGATCCAGTATCCGGGTGTTGGAGGCGCACCCGCGCGGGACTTTCGAGGAGGCCGCCGAGCAGGCGATAGGCGAGTGGCGCTTCGAGGCCGACGGCCGCCTGCGCCAGGCGCGGCAGCGCCTGGTGTTTCAGCTGCGCTGAACGCAGGGATCAAGCGTCGAGCCAAGCCTGGTGGGAGCGCATTACATTGTGCTAATGGCGGGCAGCGCCAAGGCGGTAAGTATCCACCTTTGGGAGCTCAATTTATTGAGCGACTGGCGATCGTCGCCAAGGTTGGTAGTACTCCCGCCAGGCCATGGGCTAGAGATCGAACTCTGTCCACACCGGGGCGTGGTCGGAGGGTTTCTCCATGCCGCGCAGGCCGTAGTCGATACCGGCGTCGCGTACCTTATCCGCCAGCGGCTGGGTCACCAGGATATGGTCGATACGCAGGCCGCGCCGCGGGTCGCGTTCGAACCCGCGTGAACGGTAGTCGAACCAGCTAAAGCGGTCGTTAACTTCCGGGTAGCGCACCCGGTAGCTGTCGGTCAGCCCCCAGGCCTTGATGCCCGAGAGCCACTCCCGCTCCACCGGCTGGAAGCTGGTTTTGCCCTCGCGCAGCCAGCGCTTGCGGTTGGACTCGCCGATGCCGATATCGGCCTCCTCGGGGGAGATGTTGAAGTCGCCCATCACCACCAGGCGCTCGTCGGCGCGATGCTGGGTCTCGAGAAGCCGCTGGAGCTGGGCGTAGAACTCGCGCTTGTGGGGGAATTTCAAGGGGTGCTCGACGTTCTCGCCCTGGGGAAAGTAGCCATTCCAGACCGTCAGCGGCTCGCCGTCGGCCAGTGTCAGCCGCACGCCGATCATGCGTCGCTGGGCGTCCTCGTCGTCGTCGGCGAAGCCGTAGTGGACCGCTTCAGGATCTCCGCACTGGGCGGTGTCGATCATCAGCGCCACCCCGTAGTGGCCCTTCTGGCCGTGAAAGACGACCCGATAGCCCAGGGCCTCCACCGCCTCGCGGGGGAACTCGGCGTCCTGCACCTTGGTCTCCTGCAGGCCGATCACCGCCGGCCGATGGCTATCGACCAGGGCTTGCAACTGATGCAGGCGGGCACGGATACCGTTGATATTGAACGAGACCAGGCGCATTAGCTCTCCGAGCCTCCCCGCTCGGTGGAGGAATCTCGATCGGGATGAATGGCGATCGCCTGGCCCTCTTCCTGACGAGCCTGCTTGCGGGCCGCCTGGAGCTTGCGCTGCTGGCGCTTCTTCTGGGTAAAGCGGGTCGACGAGGTCACCTGGTCGGGGTTCTCGTGACGCCACTTCTTGTAGTCCTTACGCTTGCCGGTGCGAATCTGCACCTTGTCGGCCAACGAACGGGTCTTCTTGCGACGGGTCATGGGGGAAACTCCTCTGTTCTGGCGCACATTCTAACAGCCCAGCCGCCCCCCCCACAGTCGCGCCGTGCAGGGCAATTGCAGTGATTCAAAGCGAGAGGCGCCGGGGACAGGTCGAAGTAGGGGGGCTATTAGCGCCGTGCACGAAGCGCGCCCTTCGTCGTATTGGCTGTTACAATGGCCGTTTGTATGACATGACTTCCCTATCGACACGGACAGACAGCAAGCCTATGAGCGAGTCGGAACAGACCACGGCCCCGGCCGAAAACCGCAAGCCCAAGCGTCGTCGCCGCAAGCCGCGCCGTCGTCAGTCCAACTGGGACCTGCGCCAGTTTCAGGTACCCCCGGTGGCCGGCAAGTGGCGCTTTCACGACTTCGACCTGCCGCTGCCGCTGATGCGCGCCATCCATGCCCAGGGGTTCGAGTACTGTACCCCGATCCAGGCCGAGGCGCTGAGCCACACCCTGCTGGGCGGCGACGTCGTCGGCAAGGCCCAGACCGGCACCGGCAAGACCGCCGCCTTCCTGATCTCCATTCTCGCCTACTTCCTCGAGGAGGAGACCCCCAACGGCCAGAAGGAGGGCGCGCCCCGGGCCCTGATCGTGGCTCCGACCCGCGAGCTGGCGCTGCAGATCGAGAAGGACGCCAAGGCCCTGGCCCGCTTTACCCACCTCAAGGTGGCCAGCGTCGTGGGCGGCATGGATTATCAGAAGCAGCGCGATGCCCTGGCTGGCAAACTCGACATCCTGGTGGCGACACCGGGACGCCTGCTCGATTTCCATGAGAAGCGCGACGTGGACCTCACCGAGGTGGAGGTGCTTGTCCTCGATGAAGCCGACCGCATGCTCTCCATGGGTTTCATTCCCGACGTCAAGCGCATCATCCGCCATACCCCGAAGAAGGAGGAGCGCCAGACCTTCCTCTTCTCGGCCACTTTCACTGAGGACATCCTCAACCTGGCTAGCCAGTGGACCCAGCAACCGGCCCACGTGGAGATCGCCGTCACCGTCGAGAACCAGGCCGATATCGACCAGCGCGTCTACATGGTGGGTGACGCCGACAAGCAGAAGCTGCTGGTGGGGCTGCTGCAGCAGGAGAGCTTCGATCGGGTCATGGTGTTCGGCAACCGCCGTGACCTGGTCCGCAAGCTTGACGATCTGCTGCGCAAGGCAGGCATCAGTGTCGCCATGCTCTCCGGCGACGTGCCCCAGAGCCAGCGTATCACCACCCTCGAGCAGTTTCGCGAGGGGGAGATCCAGGTGTTGGTGGCTACCGATGTGGCCGGCCGCGGCATCCATATCGAGGATGTCAGTCACGTGATCAATTACACCCTCCCGGAAGATCCGGAGGACTATGTCCACCGCATCGGGCGCACCGGACGGGCAGGCGCCAAGGGCGTATCGATCAGCTTCGTGGGCGAGGAGGATGCCTTCTCGCTGCCCGAGATCGAGCGCTTCATCGGTGAAAAGCTGCCCTGTGAGCACCCACCGGAAGGCCTGCTCTGAGACCATGCTCGATGAGGCCCTGAAGGGCGAGATCCAGGCCGCCTACCGCCGCGT
>CAYWBG010000251.1:0-3238 GCA_964456005.1 uncultured Halomonas sp. | reverse complement strand
TCGGCTATGGCGGCGCCACCTCCATGGATTTCACCCTGCCGGTGATCCAGCAGCACGGCGGAGTCGGCTGCGTACCGGTGGCCGTGGTCTCTGGCTTCATCCTCTCGCTGCTCTCGCCGCCGCTGATCCTCTTCTTCCTGTCGCTGTGACGCGATGCTGCAACCCGACGGCTTGCATGCCGCTTGCACATTTCGTGACCATTGGCTGCATTCCTCGCCTTGATAATGTTCAACCCGTCTCCCTGCCCGAGTCGCCCATGTGCCGCCTGCCCCCCGCCTCCAGGATTCATCCCCGCCGTCAGGGCGGGCGCCTGCACCTCGGCGTCCTGGCCGCCCTGCTGGTGCTGGCCGGGGGATTCGCCCTGTCCTGGTGGCTGATCGCCGAGCCCCCGCGTGTGGAGCGACGCCCTGCCACCGAGCCCGCCCCACCCCTGGTGGACACCCTGAGGGTGACCCTCCGCCCCGCCGCACCCTCGCTCCACGGCTTCGGCCGGGTGGTGGCGGAGCGCGAGGCACGCCTGGCCAGCCGAGTCGCCGGCCGCCTGGAGGCCTTCACCCCCGGCGTACTGCCCGGCCAAATGGTGGAGGCCGGTGCGCCCCTGGCCCGGCTGGACGACGCCGACCTGGCACTCGCCCTGCGCGAAGCCGAAGCCAACCTGGCCCAGGCCGAGGCGGCCCTGGCCATGGAGCGCGGCGAGCAGCAGCGCGCCCAGTCCGAATATCAGAGCTTCGGCCGCGAGCTGTCCGCTGAGCGACGCGCCCTGGTGCTGCGCGAGCCCCAGTTGCGCAGCGCCCAGGCGGAGGTGGAACGCGCCCGGGCCGCCCGCGACCGGGCGCGACTCGATTTCGAACGCGCCACCCTCACCGCCCCCTGGCGCGGCATGGTCCAGGCCCGCCTGATCGGCGAGGGCAGCGAAGTGAGCAGTGGCACCGAACTGCTGCACCTGGTGGATGTGTCACGCTTCTGGGTGCGGGTCACGCTGCCCGGCGAGGCGTTGGCCTGGCTTGAGCCCGCCACGCAGGACACCTCTGGCAGCGCCGTCACGCTCTCCAGCCGCAGCTGGCCCGCCGGGCGCGAGCGCCAGGGGGAGCTGCTCTCGGTTCTGCCCGCCCTGGAGGAGAACGGACTGCAAGCGCAACTGCTGGTGGCGGTGGAGGATCCCCTGGCACTGTCCGACGGGGCCCGCGATGCCCCATCGCTGCGACTGGGCGACATTGTCCGCCTGGCGTTCGAGGCCCGAGAACGCGAGGCGCTGGCGGCGCTTCCCGCGGCCGCCTTGCGCCCCGGGGACGAGGTGTGGGTACTGGACGAGGAGGACCGCCTGCTCAGCCGACCGGTGCACGTGCTGCATCGTGATGATGACCGGGTGCTGGTGACTGAAGGCCTGGCCGAGGGCGAGCGGGTGATTACCTCGCCCCTGGGCCAACCCCGGGAGGGCATGGCCCTGCGTACGTCTTCGTCCCGAGACGAACGAGCCGTCGAACAAGTGGAGCCCGAGCCGGCGGAGCCCCGTCGATGACGCACCGCGGCCCCATTGCCTGGATGGTCCACCACGGGGTGGCACCCAACCTGCTGATGCTGCTGCTGATCATCGGCGGACTGGTGGCCTCTACCACCATCAAGAAGGAGGTATTCCCCGACTTCGAGCTGGAGATCATCACCGTCGCCATCGGCTACCCCGGCGCCACCCCCGAGGAGGTGGAGCGCAGCCTGCTGCTGCCTCTGGAGGCGGCGCTGGCCGATGTGGACGGCATCGACGAGCTGACCGCCACCGCCAACGAGGGCGCCGGGCGTGTCTCCGCCAGCCTGGTAGAGGGCGTGGAGGTGATGCGGGTCTATCAGGAGATCCAGCAGGCGGTGGGCGCCATCACCAGCCTGCCAGCCGCCGCCGACCCGCCCCGCTTCGGCCTGGCAGGGCGCTCGCGCAGCGTGATGAGCCTGCAGCTTCACGGTTGGGTCGATGACCAGTTGCTCCACGACCTGGCCGAAGAGATGCGCGCCGAGCTCCAGGCCGCCTCGGGCATCTCCCGGGTGGAGCTATCCGGCAACCGCGAACGCGAGATCCAGGTGCTGCTCGACGAGGAGGCGATGCAGCGCCACGGCTTCGACCATCGCCAGCTGGCCGGACGCATCGGCGACGAGGCCCTGGACCTGGCCGGCGGCCGCCTGACTACCGGCGAAGGAGAATGGCTGATCCGCTATCAGGGACGCCGCGACGAGGCCCGGGGGTTTGCCGAACTGCCGATCCTCGGCACCGCCGACGGTGGACAGCTGCGCCTGGGAGACATCGCCCGGGTCGAGCGCGGCTTTGCCGAAACCGACCGCGAGGTGCTCTATAACGGGGCGCCGAGCCTCTCCCTGGAGGTCTACCAGATCGGCAATCAGACCCCCATCGGCATCTCGGACGCCGTCCACGCCCAGCTCGAACGCCTCCAGACGGGCCTGCCGGAGGGCGTCAGCCTCTCGGTCTCGCGGGACACCTCCGAGATCTATCGCGACCGCCTCGATCTGCTGCTCAAGAACGCCTTCCTGGGCCTGGCACTGGTGCTAATATTGATGGGCCTCTTCCTGGAGGCGCGGCTGGCCTTCTGGGTCACTCTGGGCATCCCTACCGCCTTCCTCGGCGCCCTGCTGTTCCTGCCCTGGTTCGGGGTGTCGCTGAACATGATGTCGATGTTCGCCTTCATCATCGCCCTGGGCATCGTGGTGGATGACGCCATCATGGTGGGCGAGAACATCCACAGCTACCGCGAGCAGGGCCACTCCGCACGGGAAGCGGCGGTGCGCGGCGCCCGAGAGATGGCGGTGCCGATCAGCTTCGCGATCCTCTCCAACATCGTCGCCTTCCTGCCGCTGCTGTTCCTGCCAGGGTTCCTGGGCATGATCTTCGCCGTGGTGCCGCTGGTGGTGATCACGGTGTTCCTGGCCTCCTGGCTGGAGGCGCTGTTCATCCTCCCCGCCCACCTGGCCCACCGCGATACAAGCCGCGAGGCCCCGGCCTGGCGCCGGCCTCTGGACCGCATCCGCCAGGGGCTCCAGGCGTGGCTATTCCGTTTCACCCGGCAGCGTTTCGCCCCCTTCCTGGAGCGCTGCCTGGACCAGCGCCTGCTCACCGTGAGCCTTGCCGTGGCGGTGCTGGCGGTGGCCCTGGCCTGGGCCATGAGCGGTCGGCTGGGCTTCTCACTGATGCCCCGGGTGGAGTCGGACCGGGTCCAGGCCACGGTGACCCTGCCGGTGG
>CAYWBG010000250.1:0-3251 GCA_964456005.1 uncultured Halomonas sp. | reverse complement strand
ATTCTTCACGCATAGCCAATGAGTGCACCCATGAATGGGGCATGGATCAGGGAATTCGGGAAAGGACGCGCCGTCCGGCTTGGCCACTGCCCAACTGGAATGAGACCCGAACATCAACAACCCACGTTCTGGCGGTGACGAGCCAATAGCTCGTTCCGGGATCATGCATAAGGGAACTGTCATGAAACGCGCAACCAAGTCTTCAGTTCGTCGCCACCTTGCCTCCGCCGCCGCAGTTACTTCCGCCTTGACGCTGTTGCCTCTGTCGGCCGCCGTGGCCCAGAGCCTGCCGCCGGGCCTTGCCGCCCCCGGCTCTAGCGACCTGCAGCAGGTCGTGCGTGAGGCCCTGGCGACCAATCCCGAGGTGCATGCCGCCTGGAACGGGCTGCGTGCCGCCGGCAACGATGTGGGCGTGGCCCGTGGCAACTACCTGCCCAGCGTTGACGTATCGGCCGGCATCGGGCGTGAGGACCGCGAAAGCGACGGGCGCGGTAGCTATGAAACGACCTTTGCCGAGCTCACGCTGAGTCAGATGATCTACGATGGCTTCGCCACGCGTAATGAGGTCGAGCGTCTCGATCGCGCCAAGCTGGTGAGCTATTACGAACTGCTTGGTGCCAGCGAGAATGTCGCCCTGGAGGCGGCGCGGGCCTACCTGGATGTTCAGCGCTACCGTGAGCTGGTTGGCCTGGCCCAGGACAACTACGCCGACCATATGAGGGTCTTCAATCAGATCGAGGAGCGGGTGCGGTCCGGCGCCGGTCGAGGCGTCGATCTGGAGCAGATCAGCGGCCGTCTGGCTCTGGCCGAGTCCAACCTGATGACCGAGGCCTCCAACCTGCATGACGTGACGGCCCGCTATCAGCGCATCGTCGGCAAGTTGCCCGCCGAGAGCCTGGCCCCAGCCCCGCAACTTGACGATAGACTGCCACCCTCTGTGGCCGAGGCCGTCAACCATGCCTTCCAGGGCAACCCGGAGTTTCATGCCGCCATCGAGAACATCGAGGCTAGCCGCGCCGAACAGCAAGGTACCCGTGCCGCCTTCCAGCCGCGGCTCGACCTGCGCGGCCGCACCGGCACCTACGACAGCAGCGACGGTAACTTTGACCCCCTGGGCAGCCGTGACCGCCACAGCATCGAGCTGGTCGCCAGCATGAACCTGTTCCGTGGCGGCAGCGACCGTGCCTCCTTCCGCGCCGCCAGTGATCGCGTCGAGCAGGCCGTCAACCAGCGCGAGCAGGCCTGCGTCAATGTCCGCCAGACGACCCAGATCGCCTACAACGATACCCGGCGCCTGCGCGAACAGCTGCAGTACCTCAATGAGCACCGTCAGTCTATCGACCGGGTGCGTGGCGCCTATCAGCAGCAGTTCGATATCGGTGAGCGTACCCTGCTCGACGTCCTGGACAGCGAGAACGAATACTTCGAAGCCAGTCGCGCCTACGTCAATGCCGAGTATGACGTCGCACTGGCGGATGCCCGCACCCTGGCCGCCATGGGCCAGTTGATGCCGACTCTCGGCGTGGTGCGAGACGACATGCCCACTCTTGCCGAGATGGGCAGCGACGGCGTGGCAATCAACCCCGATGTGATCTGTCCTGCCGACGGACCCATGGGTTTTACCTTGCAAGATTTCACCGGCGGCATCAGCGCACCCCCGACTCGTGCTCCGGATGTCACCCTCTCCGCGGATGCGCTCTTCGCCATCAACAGTGCCGAGCTCTCCAGCCAGGCCCGCGGCGAACTCGCCGACCTAGTGGCGCAAATTCGCAACCTTGACGACCTGACGCGAATCTTCATCGCCGGCCATGCCGACACTACCGGCAATGATGCCATCAACGATCCGCTCTCCCAGCGCCGGGCGGACAGTGTTGCCAACTATCTTGTCAGCCAGGGTGTCAGCGCCAACCTGATCGAGACCCGAGGCTATGGCTCGCACCAGCCGGTGGCTACCAATGATACTGCCCAGGGCCGTCGTCAGAATCGCCGTGTGGAGGTCACGCTGGAGCGCGAGGGCGAGAGCCAGGACATGAGCTTCCGTCCGGTGGAGACTCAGCCCCAGGCGCTGGCCGCGGGTAGCGACACGCTATCGCGTGCCTGGTCGGATGCCGGCGGACGGGTGAGTGTGAACCTTTATGCTGAGGTGGATGACCAACGGGAAGTGCTACCGAAAGAGCTGGTCGATCGGCAAATCGATGGTACTTTCCTCCAGGTTGCCGCCCTGCAGAGCGAGCGCGGTGCCACTGGCCTGGTCGAGCAGTTGAGCGTCGAACTGGATCGGCCGGTGCGCCTGCAACAGCGTGGAGGCCTCCACCGGGTTCAGCTAGGGCCGATCGCCCCTGGCGAATTGACCGAGCTCCAGCAGCGCCTGGACGCCATGGGGCATCCCGGAAGCTATGAAGTACAAGGCTGACCCGAGCACTGCCTGACCCCTGCCGATGAACGGGCAGGGTGCCTGATAGCAGGTTCATCCCGCTGACCCAGAGTCGGCGGGGTAACCACATGTTTGAGGTGTCCGTGACCCAAAGAGAATCCCTGGACCCACCAGAGGGGCCGGCCCGTCCGGCGATACAAGACGAACTGCTGGAGTGCCTTCAAAGCGTTGCTAGCCTGCATGACCAGTCGACTACCGCGGAAACCCTGACAGCCGGGCTACCCCTCGAAGAGGGAAGGTTGACCCCCGCGGTCTTCCCGCGAGCCGCCTCGCGGGCCGGCCTGACGGCACGTATCGTCAAGAGCCGCCTGGTACAACTCAACCCGGAGCTGTTTCCTGCCATCTTGTTGCTGGAGCCGGGTCGCGCCTGCGTGCTGGTGTCCCTGGACCTCGAGGCTCGCCGCGCCCAGGTGATCTTCCCGGAACTGGGCGAGGCCGCCACCGACGTCAGCCTGGATGGACTTCAGTCCAGCTATTCGGGACAGGCGATCTATGTGCGACCGCGCTTCCACTTTGATGCCCGCGGGCCGGAGGTGAAGAAGCAGCGCGGACGTCACTGGTTCTGGGGCGTGATCCGCGAGAACCGCAAGCTCTACCGGGATGTCATCGCCGGCTCGGTGATGATCAACCTCTTCGCCGTGGCGATGCCGTTGTTCGTGCTTAACGTCTACGATCGGGTGGTGCCCAACCACGCCACCGAGACGCTGTGGGTGTTGGCGGCGGGCATCTTCTTGGTGCTCTGCTTCGACCTGGCGCTGCGGCTGATGCGCAACGCCTTCGTCGACCTGGCCGCCAGCCGCGCCGACGTCAAGCTCTC
>CAYWBG010000249.1:0-3274 GCA_964456005.1 uncultured Halomonas sp. | reverse complement strand
TCGCCGAAGTCCATGCCGTGCTGCAGCATGCCGATCAGCAGGCCGCCGATGATGTTGACCACCATGATCACCAGGCCGGCCATGGCATCGCCGCGCACGAACTTGCTCGCGCCGTCCATGGAGCCGAAGAAGTCGGCTTCCTGGGATACCTCGGTACGGCGCCGACGGGCGTCTTCCTCGCCAATCAGGCCGGCGTTCAGGTCGGCATCGATCGCCATCTGCTTGCCGGGCATGGCGTCGAGCATGAAGCGGGCGCCCACCTCGGCGATGCGCCCGGCGCCCTTGGTGATGACCATGAAATTGATGACGATAAGGATCAGGAACACCACCAGGCCCACGGCAAAGTTGCCGCCGACCAGGAACTGGCCGAAGGCCTCGATCACCTTGCCCGCCGCGTCACCGCCCTGGTGGCCTTCCATGAGGATCACGCGCGTGGAGGCCACGTTGAGTGAGAGCCGCAGCAGGGTGGTGAACAGCAGCACCGCGGGGAAGGCCGCGAAGTCCAGGGGCTTCTGGGTGAACATGCTGACCAGCAGCACCATCACCGCCAGGGCGATGTTGAAGGTGAAGAAGAGATCCAGCGCGAGGGGCGGTAGCGGCAGGATCAGCATCGCCATCACAAACAGGATCAGCAGCGGCCCGGCCAGCACCTTCATGGGCACCTTGGCCAGCCAGTCGCCGCGACCCAGGTAGTCGCTCCAGGCCTTCATGTTGCCGCCCCGTCAGCGTGTCCCTGTACTGCCAACGCATCGGGCACCGGCAGATCCTCGGGTGTCGGTGGCACGTCGCCCCCCTCCTGTGAAACGCGCCGCAGCCGGAAGGCCCAGGCCAGGACCTCCGCCACGGCGGTATAGAGTGCTTCGGGGACCTCGGCATCGAGGTCCACGTGGTGATAGAGCGACCGGGCCAACGGCGGCGCCTCGAGCCGCGGCACCGCGTGCTCCTCGCCCAGTTCGCGGATGCGCAGGGCGACCTGGTCGGCCCCCTTGGCCACCACCCGCGGCGCCGCCATGCCGGCCTCCTCGTACTTCAGTGCCACCGCATAGTGGATCGGGTTGGTGATGATCACGTCCGCCTCGGGCACCTGGCTCATCATCCGACCGCGGGCCATGGCCTGCTGCTGCTGCCGAATCCGCGCCTTCACGTGGGGATCGCCCTCGGACTCCTTGTTCTCTCGCTTGACCTCATCCTTGGTCATGCGCAGCTTCTTGGCATGGCTCCAGAGCTGATAGGGCACATCGATCAGGATCACCACCAGCAGGGTCAGCACGATCAGTCCACACGCCAGGGCGGCAAGCTCCAGGGCATTGGCCAGGGCCTGCTGGATCGGCTGGTCCATCAGGCCCATGTAGGTGCCGCGCTGGCTCCACAGGAAGGTCACCGCCACGCTGCCCACCAGCAGCGACTTGGCGATGGCCTTGGAGAGTTCCACCAGGGCCTGGACGCCGAACATGCGCTTGAGCCCCTTGAACGGGTTCAGCTTGGAGAGCTGCGGCTTGAGCGACTTGGCCGAGATCAGCCAGCCACCCAGCAGCGCCGGCGCCACCATGGCCACCAGGGCCAGCAGCAGGAACAGCGGCAGCATGGATATCAGCGTGCGGCTGCCGAGCTCCAGGGCGAGACTTAGCATGGGGGTGGTTTCCAGCGCGTGGCGACGCTCGAACAGGAAGGCCTGCTCCATCACCATGCCGAGCTGGTCATAGAGCATGCCGCCCATCCCCCAGAGGCCCACCACCCCACCGAGCAGCAGCATGAAGGTGGTCAGCTCCCGGGAACGGGCGACCTGCCCCTCCTCACGCGCCTTTTCCAGGCGTCGCGGCGTGGCCTCTTCGGTCTTTTCCTGATCGCTGCTCTGGTCTGCCATGGCCACTCGTCGGGGACAGTCTTACGGACCCTGGCCATTGTGGAGAGATGAGAGAAGCGGTGGTGCATCAAAAAGCGCCGATAATCGCGAGCTATTTCACGACTATCGGGCGCTGGCAGGGGGGAAGGGGTCAGAAGCCCAGCTGGTCCAGCAGGTCGTCGACCTGATCCTGGCTGCTGATGACATCGGCACCATCGGGCTTGACCTGGGGGCCGTTGAGCAGCTTCTCGTCACGCCGTCGGGCATCGTTCTGGCGCTGATCGTTGGCCAGACGCTGCATGTCTTCGCGCTTATCCTCCTCGGGCACGCTATCGATCAGCACCTGAACGAGCTGACTCTCGATCTCGCGGATGACGTCCATCATCTTCTTGATCACCTGGCCGGTCAGGTCCTGAAAGTCCTGGGCCATCATGATCTCGAGCAGCTCCTTGTTGGTGGCCTGGGTCTTCTGCGGCACCTCGGCGAGGTACGACCGCGTCTCGGCGACCAGCTCGCGCGCCTCATCCAGAGACTTGGGCTCGGCAAACCACTCCGCCCATCGACCGTCCAGGGCCTCGGCCCGCTCGCCCAGATCCTCCTGCAGCGGCTGGGCGCGATCGATGGCGTTCAGGGACCGCTCGGCCGCCTGCTCGGTCATGGTCGCGACATAGCTCAGCCGGTCGCGGGCATCCGGAATCGCCTCGGCGGCCTTCTCGATCTCCTTGTCGAGGCCCAGCTCACGCATGCTCTCGCGCAACATCCGAGTCAGGTGACCGATGCGCTGCACCATATCGTCGCTGGCGGCCCCTCCGCGGGCCTCTAACTGTTCGTTCGGGCTCATCATCGTCTCTCCTGCGCCCGGGCCTTGGCCCGACGCTTCACATGCCCAGTTTCTCGAAGATCTTGTTGAGCTTCTCCTCGAGGGTGGCGGCGGTGAATGGCTTGACCACATAGCCACTGGCACCGGCCTGGGCCGCGGCGATGATGTTCTCCTTCTTGGCCTCGGCGGTGACCATCAGCACCGGCAGGTGCTTGAGGCCGTCGTCGGCGCGGATCTGCTTGAGCATCTCCAGGCCGTCGAGGTTGGGCATGTTCCAGTCGGACACCACGAACTGGAAGCCGCCCGCCTTGAGCTTGTTCAGGGCGTCCTGACCGTCCTCGGCCTCCTCCACATTGGTGAAGCCGAGCTCCTTGAGCAGGCTGCGCACGATACGGCGCATGGTCGGGAAGTCATCCACCACCAGGATGCTCATGTTCTTGTCTGCCATTGGCTTTCCTCTCGATGTCAGCAGGTCTGGCCGGCGTTACCTTGGCCGGTCAGTGTCTGGGTATCAGTACAGGGGGCAGGAGCGGTACCACGGGCCCGCCCCTAGACGCGCTGGGCACGGCCGGAGGCCGCCGCCAGCGCCATAATCCTCGGGGCGATCTCCT
>CAYWBG010000248.1:0-3280 GCA_964456005.1 uncultured Halomonas sp. | reverse complement strand
CGATCTCGCTGGGCTTCGGCATGCTCTTCGCCACCTTCATCCTGCTGCTGCTGGTGCCCTGCCTCTATCTGATGCTGGAGAGGCTGCGCGAGCGACTCCAAGGGCGCAGCCCACAACCCGAGGAGATATCTCCATGAGCCTTCGCCTGCCCCGCCCCGCCGTGTCAAGGCTGGGCATCAAGCTCTTCGTCGTCATCCTGGCCGTCAACGTGGCCATCTCGGGCATGGTCTTCCTAGCCATCTCGCGCAGCCTCGACCGCGGCTTCCTCGAGTACCTGGATACCACCCAGGCCAACCGTGCCGAGACCCTGGCCGAGGGGCTCGGCGAAGAGTGGGCGCACCGCGGCGACTGGCAATGGCTGCGCGTCTCGCCCTCGGCCTGGCAGCGCCTGGTGCGCCGACAGCTGTGGCCGGGCGCCGGCGCGCCCCCCCAGGGCATCGAGCGTCGCCTGGGCGACCCCAAGGACTTCGTGCTCCACGACGCCGAGGGCCTGCCGGTGATCGGCCTGCCCCCGGACGACGAGGAGGAGGCCGCCACCCTGCGCTGGCTGCCGATTCTCCATGAGGGGGAGCGGGTCGGCACCCTGGGCTACCGCCCTCCCGAGCAGCTGATGGCGCGCATGGACCGCATCTTCTTGGCCCGTCAGCAGCGCAACCTGGCGATCATCGTGGGTTCCCTGGGCGTCGCCTCCCTGCTCCTCGCCGGGGGCCTCTCCTGGTGGCTGGGACGACGCACCCGCAGCATGGCCCTGGCGACTCGGCGCCTGACCGAGGGCGACTACAGCACGCGGCTGCCCGAGAAGGGGCGCGACGAACTCTCCCGGCTCTCCCGGGACTTCAACGTGCTGGCCGCTACCCTGGAGGCGAGCCGCCAGGCGCGCAGCCGCTGGGTCTCGGACATCGCCCACGAGCTGCGCACCCCGCTGGCGGTGCTGCGCGGCGAGATCGAGGCGATGCAGGACGGTATCCGCCGCCTGGACCAGGACAGCCTGCACTCCCTGGCCCAGGAAGTCGGCCAGCTCGAACGCCTGGTGGCCGACCTGCGGCTACTCTCCCAGAGCGACGCTGGCGCCCTGGAGGTCCAGCTCGCCCCCTTGGATCTGGCCGACAGCCTCTCTGGCCGCCTCGAGGAAGCCCGCGGCTGGCTCACCGACAGCGGCATCGCGCTGGACGCCGAGATCCCGGGCCCGGCCTGGATCCGTGGCGATACCCAGCGCCTGCGCCAGCTGTGGAACAACCTGCTCGACAACACCTGTGCCTATACCCAGGCTCCCGGCCGGCTCCGGGTGGGGCTCGCTGACACCCCGGAGGAGATCCGTGTCATCTGGGAGGACAGCGCCCCCGGCGTGCCCGAAGGGGAGTTGCCGAGGCTCACCGAGCGGCTCTACCGCGTGGAAGGCTCGCGCAGTCGCGCCAGCGGCGGCAGCGGCCTGGGGCTCGCCATCGCTGTCGCCCTGGTCAAGGCCCATGGCGGCGAGATGCACCCCTCGTCCTCGGCACTGGGTGGGTTATGCTGGACGTTGACGTTTCCACGACTCGATGACGACCGCTTCAGGAAGGAGAAGGCATGACCCTGCAGGACACCGTCACCCCACGTATCTTGATCGTAGAGGACGAACCCAAGATTGCCCGGCTGGTATCCGACTACCTGGAGGGCAGCGGCTTTGCCACCCACCATCTGGATCACGGCGACGCCGTGCTGCCCTGGTTGGATCAGGCACGGCACGACGGCCAGGCCCCGGCGCTGGTGCTCCTTGACCTGATGCTGCCCGGCACCGACGGCCTGACCCTGTGCCGTGAAATCCGGCAGCGTTGGCCGGCCATCGCCGTGGTCATGCTCACCGCCCGGGTCGAGGAGGTAGACCGCCTGCTGGGCCTGGAGCTGGGCGCCGACGACTACATCTGCAAGCCCTTCAGCCCCCGGGAGGTGGTGGCCCGGGTCAAGGCGGTGCTGCGCCGCAGCCAGGCGGCCAGCGATCCGGCCGCCGCCGAGGGGAGCGACCTGATACTCGACGAGGATGGCTGGCGGGCGCTGGCCGACGGCCAAGACCTGGGACTGACCGCGGTGGAATTCCAGTTGCTCAAGGTCATGATGCACGCCCCGGGGCGGATCTTCTCCCGTGACCAACTGATGGACCACATGTACCGCGACCATCGCATCGTTTCGGAGCGCACCGTGGACAGCCACGTCAAGAAGCTGCGCCGCAAGATCAGCGAGGTATGGCCGGAACGCGAGGTGATCCGCTCGGTCTACGGGGTGGGCTACAAGTACCAGCCCGAGGAGTGATTCCCGGCCCAGAGTGCATCGATTTTGCACGCTCGCTGCACCCCCCTTGCATTCCGGGGAGTGAGACTGGGACCGTCAATTCGAGGCCCGAAGGAGTTCCCCCATGAAGATGTCCCTCTCCCGCAAGTGGCTGGCGCCCGCCCTGCTCGCCATCGCCGTCGCGCCCCTGGCGCTCTCCGCCACCGCGGCCCACCATGGCAAGGGCGAAGGTGGCTGGAGCGAGAAGCACCAGCTGTGGCAGGAGGCCCGTGCCGAGCATCGCCAGGCACTCTTCGAGCGCGCCGGCCTCGAGGAGGCCACCCGCGAGGCCCTGAATGAAGCCCACCGCCAACATCGCGAGGCCATGCGCGAGCTCCACGAGCAACACCGCGAGCGCTTAGCCGAGATCCTCGACGACGACCAGCGTGCCGCCCTGGAAGAGGCCCGCGGCGAGATGCGCCGGGAGCACCGGGCCGAGATGCTGGAGCAGCGTCGCAGCGCCATGCAGGAGCGCCTGGAGGCCCTGGTGGAAGACTGGGATCTCTCCGACGAGGAGCGCGAGGCCCTGCACGAGACCCGCCAGGCGATCTACACCGACATGGCCGAGCTGCGCGAGCGCGACTTCGATTCCCGCGAGGCACGGCGTGACGCCATGCGCGAGATGCGCGACGAGCACCAGGCCGCCCTGGCGGAGGTGCTGAGTGCGGAACAACTCGAAGAGATGCAGACCACTATCCAGCGCAGCGACTATCGAGGGCACGGCAAGCATCACGGCCGTTACGCCAACCCACGCCAAGTCGAAACACCCGGCCAATAGCGCGACGCGTCACCGGCACTGACCGGTGACGCGTCTGTGAAGACCGCTCCCCGGCCCGACGCCAAGCGTCGGGCCCTTTCACATACAGCGATCAGCCATAGAGCACCCCCGGCAGCCAGAACACGATCCCCGGCACCATGTAGAGGATGAACATCGCCACGAACACCAGGAGCAAGAAGGGCAGGATCCCCAGAAAGA
>CAYWBG010000247.1:0-3289 GCA_964456005.1 uncultured Halomonas sp. | reverse complement strand
ACAGCTACAACGAGGTCTTCTCCAAGCAGGTTCGCGCCCTGGGCCAGCCCGGCGATATCCTGCTGGCCATCTCCACCAGCGGCAACTCCGCCAACGTCATCCAGGCGATCCAGGCCGCCCATGACCGTGACATGACGGTAGTGGCGCTGACCGGCCGTGATGGAGGCAACATGGCCTCGCTGTTGGGCCAGGACGACTGCGAGATCCGCGTTCCCGCCACATCCACCGCGCGCATCCAGGAAGTGCACCTGCTGGTGATCCACTGCCTGTGCGACCTGATCGACGAACAACTCTTTGGTACAAGCGAGTGAACCCCATGACCCGCAAGCCCCTTATCACCTCCCTGCTGCTTGCCGCCAGCCTCGCGCTGGCCGGCTGCACGACCGTCACTAGCGTCACCCATCAGGGCACCATCGACGAAAACTACGGCAAGCGCACCGTCGGCACTCAGGTCGAGGACCAGAACATCGAGACCAAGGTCAGCCACAACCTGCGCCGTACCGACGCCCGACTGGGCGATGCCCGTATCAACGTGGATAGCTATAACGGGATCGTGCTGCTCACCGGTCAGGTTCCCAGTCAGGAACTCAAGGAGAAGGCCACCGGTATCGCCCGCGAGGTGCGCAACGTACGCGATGTGCACAACGAGATCGCCGTGGCCGCCAATCTGCCCGCCAGCCAGCGTCTCTCCGACACCTGGCTAAACACCCGCATTCGCACCACCCTGGCCGCCAATGATCGCATCGACACCGGCCGCATTCGGGTGGTCACCGAGAATGCCACCGTCTACCTGATGGGCATCGTCAGTCGCGCCGAGGCCGACCGCATCGTGGATGCCGTCTCCAGCGCGGGCGGCATGCAGCGAATCGTCAAGGTCTTCGACTACCTAGACTGAGAACCCGCTGCCGATATCCCGCAGCCACAGCAAAACGCAAAACGGCAGGCCATTGGCCTGCCGTTTTGCGTTGCTGATGTTACGTTGAGCGACTGCAGAGAGGTAGCTACTTGATCACACGCAGCGACGGCTTGCCCTTGCGTGGCGGCGCTCCCTCGTCGGAGGCCTCGTCGTCGACGGCAGCCTCCTCCTCGCCCGACTCGGACTCGACGCTGGAAAGCGACGGCCCTTCATCGGCCTCGGCGGCGGATGTCGGCATTACCGGCTCATGGCCGAACACCATGCCGACGCCGTTTTCCCGGGCGTAGATCGCCACCAGGGCGGAGGTCGGAACCATCACGCGCATCGGCTTGCCGCCAAAGCGCGCAGAGAAGCCGACTGCCTCATTCTCCATGAAGAGATCACGAACCGCACCGGGCGCCAGGTTGAGCACAATCTGGCCGTTCTGCACGAATTGCCGAGGGACTTCCACGCCGGACTGCTCGGCATCCACGACGATATAGGGCGTCAATTCATTGTCCAGTAGCCACTGGTACAAGGCCCTAACTAGATAGGGGCGACTGGATTGCATGGTCTGGCCCTCCTGGGTCTGGCAGCGCCCCGAACGCGAGGCGCTGGTGTTCAGGTGCGTATCTCGCGCTCACGCTCGCTCAGTGCGGCCTTGAAGCCCTCGCGCTCGAACACCCGCTCCATATAGGCGAGCAGAGGCCCGACCTGCTTCTCCGGCAGCTCGATGCCCAGCGCCGGCAGGCGCCAGAGGATCGGCGCCAGGCAGCAGTCCACCAGGGTGAACTCGTCGCTCATGAAGAACGGCATGTCCTCGAAAATCGGCGAGATGCCGACCAGGCTCTCGCGCAGCTCCTTGCGCGCCTTCTCGGCCTCCTTCTTGGAGCCCTTCTCGATCTGCTCGACCAGCGGGCACCACTCACGCTCCACACGGAACATCCACAGCCGGCTCTGAGCCCGGGCCACCGGGTAGACAGGCAGCAGCGGCGGATGCGGGAAACGCTCGTCCAGATACTCCATCATCACCTTGGATTCGTAGAGCACCAGATCCCGATCCAGCAGAGTGGGCACGCTGTTGTAGGGGTTGAGGTCGGCAAGCTCCTCGGGTTGCTGTTCGTCGGTGACCTCGACGATGTCCACCGCGACGCCCTTCTCGGCAAGCACGATACGCACGCGATGACTGAAGTGATCAGCCCCCCCGGAATAGAAGGTCATCGACGACCGCTTGGCCACTACACCCATGAAACTATCCTCGCATCAGTTCGGACGGCAATGATAACACGGCAACCGGGGCGATGAGGGCCAGACCGGCGCGTGCAGACACCAGCGGGGGCGCATGGCCGCCGGCCATGCGCCCCCGCACTAATCCACCTGGGCGGATCAGTGAACGTCGCGCCAGTACTCGCGCTTGAGCAGGTAGGCGATGACACCGAAGATGAAGATGAAGATCAACACCTTGGGGGCCAGGGCCTGGGCCTGGAGCTTGGACGGCTCGCCGACGTAGACCAGGAAGTTGGTCAGATCGTAAACCGCCTCCTCGAACTCATCGGCCTCCATGCTCCCGGGACGCGTCACCTGAAGCACATCACAGGATTGGTACTTGCCGGTGAGCGGATCGAGCTCGGCACCATCGACTGGGCGGTCAGTCTCGGCACACACCACCTCCTGGACGCCCTGCAGGGGCTCGAGCACATTGGGCATGGCTGAAGCCTCGAGCACCTTATTGTTGACGCCCAACGGCTGGCTGGGATCACGATAGAAGCTCAGCAGATAGGAGTAGATGTAGTCAGACCCCTTGATACGGTTGAACAGCGTCAGATCAGGTGGTGTCACACCGAACCAGTTCTCTGAGTCGCCAGGCTGCATACCGATATGCATCTGATCATTAAATGCCAGCTGACTGGAGAAGATCAGGTTCTCCTCCACCAAGTCCTGGGGCATGCCGAGATCGGCTGCTGCCCGGGAAAAGCGCTGATGCTCCAGTGAGTGACAGCCCATGCAGTAGTTGGTGTAGAGCTGCATGCCCCGCTGCAGGGACGCCTGATCGTTGATGTCCGGCGTCATAGAAAACGGCTGTGGCGGCAGCGGGGCCGCCATGGCCGTGAACGGCACTAGCGCGAAGAGCAGTGCGAACAGTTGCTTTTTCATTAGCCAGTCACCCTCTCCGGAACGGGTTTAGTCTTCTCCAGCTTGGTGTAGAGCGGCATCAGCAGGAAGAAGGCGAAATACAGAACGGTGCAGAGCTGGGCCACGGCGGTGCGAATCGGCGTGCCGGGAATCGCGCCCAGGATACCCAGGACCACGAAGCTCAAAGCGAAAATCGCCAGCATCGTCTTTGACATCCAACCCTTGTAGCGCATGGAGCGCACCGGGCTACGGTCGAGCCAG
>CAYWBG010000246.1:0-3301 GCA_964456005.1 uncultured Halomonas sp. | reverse complement strand
CCTCTCCTTCACCGGCGAGACCCAGCAGCAGATGCTGCTGATCCCGGTGATGTACTCGCTGTTCATCGTCATCACCTCCACCGTCGTGACCTTCTACTATCGCCGGCGCAGCCTGCGCGAGGAACACGCCAGAGACCAGGCGAAGGTGGAAACTGCGGCACCGTCCAAGGGCCCAGAGTCCTCTTTACGATGAACATCCACGACTAGGCAAACCCCGCTTCGCCTGGGAAGCTATCGCGACATTTCACCCAAGAAGTGACAGCCCCGTGAGCCAGCATCCCCCTTCCATGGTGTCCCTTATCGCCTTCGAAGCCACGGCACGCCTGGGCTCCATGACGGCGGCCGCCGACGAGGACCGCACCACCCAACCGACGATTTCTCAGCGCATTCGAGCGCTGGAGGAGCGGCTCGGGCTCCCGCTTTTCCACCGTCAGGGGGGCCGTTTGACCCTCACCGCTCAGGGCGAGCGCTTCTATAGCGAGATGGCGCCAAGCCTCAACCAGATCCGGGAGTCCTGCGAGCGGCTGATTCAGGATGGCAAGCGGCCCTCGCCCTCCGTGGTGATCGCTGCCGGCTCCGGTTTTACGCACCTGCGACTGCTGCCGCGCTTGCCGGCCCTCAAGCGGGCCTTTCCCGAACTCAGTTTCCAGCTGATGCCCGTCGACCGCGCCGACGACCCGGAGCTGCAGGCAGCGGATATCGCGATTCGCTTCGGCCCTTACGTGCCGCAGGACCGCGGACGCCTGGTGGCAAGTGAAGCCGTGTTCCCCGTGTGCAGTCCCGACTATGCCCGCCGGCATGGTCTGAAAGAGATATTGACCACGTCAGACCTGCCGGCCATCTCGCTACTGCACCAGGACATTCGCGACCCCCGCTGGTTGAACTGGGCCCAGTGGTGCCGGCATGCCGGGCTGACCCTGACACCCCGGGACGACCTGTTCGCCTACCACAACTACGCCCTGCTGCTGAATGCCGCCCTTGCCCACCAGGGCGTGGCACTGGGCTGGTCGATCCTCGTTCAGGACTATCTGGCGAGCGGTCAGCTGGTGGCGCTGGGGCCCCGGGTAACGCGCAAGGACTATGGCTACTGGCTCAGCGTCAAGCATCACCGCAGCGTCGTGGTGGAGCCGGTCAGCAACTGGCTGCTCGAGGCCGTCCCGCTGCTCCCTGCATGAGCACCGCGAGGCGCCGGATACGGCGCCTCACCTACCACGGCAACCGCTCAATCGTGACCTTCACAGCTCAAGCGGCTGCTCTTCGCCGATCACCGCCGGATCGAAGGGCGTGCGCGAGAAGACCCGCCGCAGCATGGGTTCGAAGTGCTCCAGGGGTGGCGTCGGATAGTCCGGGTCGAAGGCGGCCTGGTCGTAGCGTTCGCAGAAATCGGCGCAGCTCTGATACCAGGGGTGATCCCGGTAGCGGTCACGCTCATGCGGGTCATCGCCGAAGTGGTGCGCGTAATAGACCTTCTGGAACAGGCCATGGTGGTGCACCACCCAGGTCACCTCGCCGCGCACATAGGGGCGAATGATCGCCGCGGCCAGCTGGGAGTGGTTATAGGGCGCCAGCTCATCGCCGAGATCGTGCAGCAGCGCGCCGATAATCATGTCCTCGTCGGCACCGTCCGCTTCGGCGCGCGCAGCCGACTGCAGCGAGTGCTCCAGCCGCGTGACCTGGTAGCCGCTCAGGGTGTTTTCCAGGTTGCGCAACGCCTGCAGGAGGCGATCCACCAGCCCCTGGTTGAACGCTTCTTCCAGATGGTCGAGAAAGACATACTCCTCACGGGTACCGTCCTTCATCTGTCGAAATGCGACCTTGTCCATTCAGGCAACCTCCTCGATGGATTCACGATGTTTCAGCAGGCTGGCGAAGCGTTCGCGCGGGCCGTCGGTATCCAGGTAACAGCCCTGCAGGTGACGATGCCCTTCGCTGGGGTCGTAGCGGGTGCGCCCGTGCAGCACACGGCTGTTGTCGAACAGCATCAGCTCGCCGGCATCGAGGGTAAAGCGCGCCTCGTAGGCGGGATCCGCCAGCAGTTCGCCGAGCCGCTGACGCGCCCGGTGGAACTGCCGGGTCTGGACATCGGAGAGCAGCGGCAGCGCATCCAGGCGCGGGCTGTAGTGAACGCCGGTGGGGTGGCCGTCATCGTCGGTCTGGATCATGGTGCGCTGGGTGACCAGCTGGGTACCGGCATCGACGAAGCGAAAGCGCACCGCGGTGGTCTTGAGCAGCGCATAGCCCTCGGGGTCTTCCTGGCGCAGCCGCTCGAGCACCTTGAGGCTGTCGGCCAGGGTCGAGAGTCCACCGCTGGTCTCGTTGACCAGGCAGTGCAGCAGCTGGATGCCCGGCACCGGATTGCGATAGGGGTTGTCGGTATGCGGCCCCAGCGCCACGCTGCGATAGGCCAGATCGTTGCCGCTGGGCCGCGAATAGACCTCGAAGTAGCGCCCGAAGTTGGTCTCCTTCACGTAGCCGTAGTGGCTGCCCACCTGAAGAATACGCTCGGGGTCGGTGGGCACGCCGTAGAGGATGAGATAGCCATAGCGCAGATAGGCGTCCAGGGAATCGCGGAAATAGGCCGGCTCCTTGAGCACCCGTCGCCAGTCGAAGCGCACCCGCGCCTGATCCAGGCTGGCATCCCAGGGTTCGGCCGCAGGAAAGATCGCCGCGGCATCGTCGAGTTCCTTGGCCAGCACGCGGAGATCATACGTCTCTCGGTGCCCATCGCTGAACGCCAGTGCCACATGGTACGCATCGACCCGCGACGCACTCTCCAGCGTCAGGGACGCATCGATGGCGTGGGAATCGAACAGGCGTTGCTGGGTCATCGGTTCCAGCTGATCCGGCGCCTGAGTCCTTTCACGCAGCCACAGCGGGCTGATCTCCAGCGACTGCTGACCGTCGTCGAGGACGATCGAAGGGGGCTGCTCGTGAACGACGAACGCATGTCGGGTGGACATATCGGGCTTCCTCGGTTGGCGTGGGTCATCACCTTAGCGATGGGGCGGATGGTGATGCCCAAGCCGAAAAAGGAGTAGAGCCAAACGCTTATCCCCAGGCATGCAATTTTCTTATACCCCTGCCGGCATGGCCGGCTATCAAAGCTTGACGGTGGGATCCCCGAAGCCCTGGGGCACATAGAGGTTGTGTTCGCCAAGATTCTTGACGTCCGTTTCTCCACACAGCGCCATGGTGACATCCAACTCCTTGTGGATGATCTCGAGGGCCTTGGTCACGCCTGCCTGGCCCGCCGCCCCCAGCCCATAGGTGAACGCCCGACCGATATAGGTGCCCTTGGCCC
>CAYWBG010000245.1:0-3308 GCA_964456005.1 uncultured Halomonas sp. | reverse complement strand
CCTGGGCAAGCTCTCGGTCTCCAGCAAGCTGAACTCCGAGTGGCCCTTCCTCTGCTATCTGCGCGACGAAGGGAGGCGCACCGCCGACGAATGGCTGGCCGAGAATTTCAAGGATTTGGGCAGCCGCTCCACCCTGGACGTGGAGAGCGTCTATCAGGATACGGAGGCGCCACGCTGAGAAAGCGTTGAAACAAACCCTGATTCTGCATGGCCGCCAGGCATCGCCGGTACCATGCTCAGTTGAGGCGGAAGCGCACTCTGTGCCCCGCCCGCTGTCGAAGATTTTAGGAAAGGCCACAGGAGGGAGTAGAAGCGCTGCACGGCACCGTCGGCGGCTGTCGCCTTCCTGACATCGCGCGCTGACAGTGTCGACATCGGGACGTCACAAAGGACGTCCGCTCGCGACATTCAGGAGAGCTGCGCCGATGGTACGCATCGACAAGAAGGCTACCCGCCTCTATGTACTGGACACCAATGTCCTGATTCACGACCCCGCATCCCTCTACCAGTTCGATGAACACGACGTGGTCATTCCCATGACCGTGCTCGAAGAACTCGACAAGCACAAGAACGGCATACGCGAGATCGCCCGCACCGCGCGACAGGTCAGTCGCACCCTGTCCGACCTCACCGCCAATGTCGATCTCGACCGGATCCGCAACGGCATCCCCATCCCGCGCTTCAGTGATGCCGGAGGCCGGCTGCGGCTGCTCTGCTATCCCGACCTGGAGTCCCTGGAGCCACTCACCGAGAGCCCCGACAACCGCATCCTCGCCGAGACCTGTCGGCTTCGCGACGAGCGCCCCGACGCCTCGGTGATCCTGGTTACCAAGGACATCAACCTGCGCGTCAAGGCGGCGGCCCTGGGCGTGCCGGTGGAGGACTACCTCAACGACCGCGTCTTCGACGATACCGATGCCATGCTCGAAGGCACGCGCATCTATCCGGAAGGCAACGGCCAGGGCAGCGGCCTGTGGAACGGCCTGGCGCTGGACGTGAACGTCCAGCGCCAGGACCACCGGGTCACCTACCACCTGGCCGGCGAGGTTCCCCCTGAGTGGCACCTGGGCATGCTGGTCGCCGACGACGATCAGGAGGCCGGCTTCGAGGCGATTGTCCGCGAGGTGAGCCCGAGCCACGCGCGTCTGGAGCTTCTCACCAACTACCGCCACGGCGCCAGCGTATGGGGCGTGCATGCCCATGACAGCCGCCAGAACTTCACGCTCAATCTGCTCATGGACGACGACATCGACCTGGTCACCATCGCCGGCAGCGCCGGTACCGGCAAGACCTTCATGACCCTGGCCGCCGCCTTCCAGCAGACCCTGGACACCAAGCGCTTCGAGCGCATCGTCTTCACCCGGGCGCCGATCTCCATGAGCGAGGACATCGGTTTCCTGCCGGGCACCGAGGAGGAGAAGATGTCGCCCTGGATGGGCGCCTTCCACGACAACATGGATAACCTGCTGCGCGACGAGAATGGCGAGTCGAGCTGGGACAACGGCGCCACCCGCCAGTTGCTCGGGGCCCGGGTACAGATTCGCGCGCCGGGGTTCATGCGTGGCCGCACTCTCAACGACACCTTCCTGATCATCGACGAGGCGCAGAACTTCACGCCCAAGCAGCTCAAGTCGCTGGTCACCCGGGCCGGACGCAACACCAAGATCGTCTGCCTGGGCAACGTTGGCCAGATCGACACGCCCTACCTGACCGCCAACACCTGCGGCATGGCCGCACTGGTACAGCGCTTCCGCGACTGGCCCCACGCCGGTCACGTGACCCTCAAGAGCGTGGAGCGTTCGCGCCTGGCCCTAGCCGGCGAGGAACTGCTGTAAGAGGAGCTGCGCTAACCCACTCACCGGAGCCACCCGGCCTGTGCCGTCCCTGTCGGCGGCTCAGGCCGCGCCAGCACTGGCCGTGTCGAGCAATATCATCAGGGCCAGCACTACCGCCACCCCCATCATCAGCAGCGCCGCATGGCGGCGCAGCCACGCCTCGGCAGCGGTCACCTCATCCAGCGCCTTGATGGCCTCTCGCTCACGGGCCACCCACCAGGCCACCCAGGCACTCTGGGCGCTGCCGAGCCAGGTCAACCCTGCCCGCGCCCTGCCCCATAGCCAGTGCCAACCCCTGGCCAGCGGCCACCAGAGATCGCCGGGTGGCAGCCGCCAGGTAACCCGCAGGGGGCGATAACGCGCCACGCCCCAGGCCACGGCCGCCCCCGCCAGGCCCACTAGCAGGGGCCACAGCAGCCCGGGAAGCTCGGCCATAGGCGGCCATCCCTGTGGGAGGAGCCCACCGCCCAGCCACCAGGGCAGGCCCAGCGCGGCCAGCAGGGTTACCAGCCAGGCCAACGGCATGGGCGACAGCAGCGGCTCGAGGCCATCCTCGCGGGCCTGGCGCTCGCCCTGCCACTGGCACCACAGGGCCCGGGCCATCAGCGCCGTGGTACCCACCGCCGCCAGGCTCAGCAAGACCACAACCCCCGCATAGCCGCCGTCATAGAGCACCGACTTGAAGGCCCACTTGGTGGCCAGCCCCGAGCCGAGAACACCGGCCAGCGAGAGCGCCGGAAGCGCCAGCAGCACGCCAAGTAGCCAGGCCGGCAGACGTGGCGGATGCTCGCCGATGCCCACGCCGAGGAATAGTGCACCCTTGGTCAAGCCATGGTGGGCAGCGAAGAGAACCACCGCCGCCGAGAGGGCCGACCATAGCCCGGGGGCGACAAGGCCCATGGCCACTAGGGCGCTGAGCATGCCCATCTGGCTGACGCTGGAGTAGGCAAGCACCGCCTTGGGGTGGCGCTGGCAGACCCCATAGAGGGCCGCACCGAAGGCGCCCGCCAGGCCGGCTACCAGCATGGTCCGTCCCAGCCAGGCGAAGGCCTCGCCGGCGGACGGTTCGCCCAGCGGCAGGGTAGCAAGCCAGCCGACCAGGCCCGCCTTGATCATGGCACCGCTGAGCACAGCGCTGGCCGGCGTGGGCGCCACCGGATGCGCCATGGGCAGCCAGAGGTGCAACCCCACCACCCCGGCCTTGACGCCGAAGCCTAGCCATAGCAGCAGGCCGATCCAGGCAGCGTTGGATTGCGTCGCGAGCCCCTCGCGCAAGCCCGTCAGGGTCAGCACGCCCAGGCTACCAGCGCCCCACAGCAGCCCGGCCAGGATCAGTCCCTCACCCAGCACCGCCATGATCAGGTAGGCGCGGCCCCCGATACGGGCATCCCGAGTCCCGGAGTGCACCACCAGGCCATAGGCGGCGAAGGTCATCACCGCAAAGCCCAGGTAGAAGCTGGCGATATCCTCGGC
>CAYWBG010000244.1:0-3321 GCA_964456005.1 uncultured Halomonas sp. | reverse complement strand
CGTCAAGCAGGCCCAGGAAAGCGCCCAGAAGGCCACCGAGACCGCCTCCAAGGCCGTCAAGGAAGCCGCTCCCAAGGCCAAGTAAGCCGGGAAGCGCGACAGGCCGGCCCCCCGGGGCCGCGCCTGGCCCAGTCAGAAGGCCGCCGATCATCGATCGGCGGCCTTCTGCCGTGTGGGCGGCCATCCCGTTCGGCCGCAGGGGGGGCAGGCGGCGATCGGCGTGCTAGACTCAGCCGACCGCATCGCCATACGCTGATGGACCCCTCACGCACGCATAGGAATCGCCATGTCGCCCGCCTTCCCCCTGCGCCGGCTGCTCGTTGCCCCCGTGATCCTGTCCGCCTGGTCGGCCGTTGCCCTGGCCAGCCCCGATGTCGTGGTCTTCCAGCAGGGAGAGGAGGAGGCCCGGGTGGAGGTGGCAGCGCTGCGCGACGCCGCCGAGGTGCAGTTCACCTTCTTCGACCCCTACCTGGCCGAGGAGGTGGCGATCACCGGGCTGGTCTTTCGCGATCTGCTCGAGGCGCAGTTCGGCGACGTGCCCGAGCGCCTGGCCTTCACCGCCTGGGACGACTACGCGGTGACCCTGGGCGGCTGGGACGACCCCAACTGGATCCTCGTCACCCACCATGACGGCGAGCCCCTCGGCCTGCGCCAACGCGGTCCGGTACGCCTGGTGGAGCGCGACTATGGCGATCGCGACCCGAGCAGCCTGCGCAACTTCAATGACTGGGTGTGGATGATCCGCCGGGTCGAGGCGCTGCCGTGACGCCCCGGCCCCTGTGGCGCGCCTCCCTGGGCTGGCTGCCGTTGAGCCTGATGAGCTTTACCGCGCTGCTGCTGCTGCTCACCTACGAGACGCGCTGGGTGCACCCGGATATCCACGCCTACTTCAGTCAGTCGGGCAACCTGACCGGCCAGCAGCTGGCGACCCGCTCGCGGCGCTATCTGGAGGAGAGCCTGGGCATCCTGCTGGAGGAGGGCGACAGCGAGGCGGAACGCCAGCGGGCCCGCTTCCGCATCGAGCTGGGCTACAGCCTCTTCGACATCGGCCTCTACCGCAACGAGTACGCCTGTACCACGCCCAGCCTGCAGCGCCTGGATGCCCTCTACGACACCCTGGGCACCACCACCACGCCGCCCGCCGCCACGCTCAGCGAGCAGCTACTGCAGCCCATCCGCTGCCTGACCGAGATCGAGATGGACCAGCTCGACCGCCGCGGCCTGGTCACCAACCAGTTCGTCGAGGAGACCCGGCGCCACCAGACCCAGGTGCTGCTGGGCAGCCTGGTGATCTACGGGCTGGGCCTGCTGTTCTGGTGGATGCATGAACGCCAGCGGCGCCATGCCGACCGGGCCACCCGCGAGAGCCTGCGCTGGATGGCCCAGGCCCTGCGCGACCCGCTGACCGGCATCGGCAACCGCAGCAAGCTGCATGACGACGTGCTCGCCGAGGGCCGCCGGCCCCTGGGCCTGGTGCTGATCGATATCGACTACTTCAAGCAGTACAACGACGCCCTGGGCCACCCGGACGGCGACCGCCTGCTGCGCGAGCTGGCCGCGCTGATCGACCGCGCCCTGAACGGCACCGCGCGGCTCTACCGCATGGGGGGCGACGAATTCGCCGCCCTGCTGCCCTGTGAAGACACCGCGGCCCTGGAGCAGGCCTGCGCCAGCCTGGTGGACGAGGTGCGCCGTGCCGCCCTGCCGCACCCCGGCAACCCCGCTGGCCCCCACGTCACCTTAAGCGTGGGCGGCGCCCAGTTCCTCGCCGGCCCCCAAGCCTTCGACCACGCCTACGCCGCCGCGGACCGGGCGCTCTACGACGTCAAGGCCCAGGGCCGCGACGGCTGGCGAACCGGAAGCCCCCAGCCCGCCCTCACCTCGGGGTCAGACCCTTAAGGGGATTTAAGAGCCTGACCCCGAATCTGTCAGCGCCTACACTGGGGGTCACCCACCGGCAGGGAGGCCGCAGGCCATGACGGATACCCCGCTAATTTCCCACCACGGCGGTGCGCGCGGCGTTACCGGCAGCTGCCACCGCCTGCAGGTCGCCGCGGACCGGGCGCTGCTGGTCGACTGCGGGCTCTTCCAGGGCGAGGATGCCGAGGGGCGCGACAGCCTCGAGCAGCACCGGGTCAGCTTTCCGGTGGAGGACGTGCTGGCGCTGGTGGTCACTCACGTGCACATCGACCATATCGGCCGGCTGCCCTACCTGCTGGCGGCGGGGTGGCGGGGGCCGATCCTCTGCTCGGTGCCCTCGGCCCGGCTGCTGCCGCTGGTGATCGAGGACGCCCTGAAGGTGGGCTTCACCCGCGACCGGGCGCTGATCGAGCGCTTCCTGGCCGAGGTCGAACCGCTCTTGGTGGCGCTGGAGTATCGCCGCTGGCACACCCTGGTCGATGACGCGCGCCACCGCCTGCGGGTGCGGCTGCAGCGGGCGGGGCACATCCTGGGCTCCGCCTACGTGGAGGTCGACAGCCTGGCGCGCGGCAGCGGCAGGGCGCAGCGCACGCTTTTCTCCGGTGACCTGGGCGCGCCCCATGCGCCGCTGCTGCCCGCCCCGACGCCGCCCTGGGGCTGCGACAGCCTGGTGCTGGAGAGCACCTACGGCGACCGCGAGCACGAAGACCGCCGCCACCGCCGTGCCCGGCTCAAGGCGGCCATCGACCGGGCCCTGGAGAACGGCGGCAGCGTGATATTTCCGGCCTTCAGCATCGGCCGTACCCAGGAGCTGCTCTACGAGATGGAGGCGCTGATCCACCGGGCGGGGAGTGCGCGCTGGCGCGACCTGGAGATCATCGTCGATTCGCCGCTGGCCGCACGCTTCACCGGGGTCTATCGCGAGCTCAAGCCCTGGTGGGACGCCGAGGCCCACCGCCGGCTGCGTAGCGGGCGCCACCCCCTGAGCTTCGAGAATCTTTATACCGTTAGCTCCCACGCCGAGCACGAACGCACCGTCGACTACCTGGCCCGGAGCGGGCGCCCGGCGGTCGTGCTCGCCGCCAGCGGCATGGTCAGCGGGGGCAGGGTGGTCAACTACCTCAAGCGGATGCTGGGCGATGCGCGCCACAGCGTGCTCTTCACCGGCTACCAGGGCGCCGGCACCCCGGGGCGAGACATCCAGCGCTACGGGCCCCGCGGCGGCTGGGTGGAGCTCGACGGCGAGCGCCTCGACATCCGCGCCCGGGTGGAGACGGTCGCCGGCTACTCCGCCCACGCCGATCGCCGCGACCTGCTCAACTTCGTGCGCCGCATGCGCCACCCACCCGGCCATATCCGCCTGGTCCACGGCGACCCCGAGGCCCAGCGCGCCCTCCGCGA
>CAYWBG010000243.1:0-3349 GCA_964456005.1 uncultured Halomonas sp. | reverse complement strand
GATCAGCAGCGGGCTGAGGTAACGGCAGATGGTCTTCATCATGTCGGTGTTCCTTCTTTGTCGAGTGGGCTTCCGGCTCCTGGATACTCCACGCTTCGCGTCCTGACGATCGAGCGTAGCGTCGCGATGATGCTCGCCCAGTATAGAATGAAATGGCATGGGATTTCATGGGCGAAGGGTAACGGCTTCCGAGGTTTCAACCGACCTTGCTGCAGTTGCGGCCACTGGCCTTCGCCACGTAGAGGGCCTGGTCGGCTCGCGAGTAGAGTCGATCAAAGGCGGCGTCTTCGGCGGCTCCCGTTGCCACGCCCAAGCTGATGGTGAGGGGAATGGAGACCCCCGAGTGGTGGATCGAAAGGCTTTGAATATGCTGACGAATCCGTTCGGCTACTTCCAGTGCGCTGGGTGGATCGGTGTCAGGCATCAGTACGCAGAACTCCTCGCCACCCAGGCGAGCGACAACGTCCACCTGGCGCGTTTGGTCGACTAGCGCCCGGGCAAATGCCTTGAGTATTCGGTCGCCGGCGGGATGTCCGTATCGATCGTTGATCAGTTTGAAGTAGTCGATATCAATCAGCAGCAGGCTCAGGGGACGGGAATCGCGCAACCCTCTCTGGTACAGGTTCTCGGCGAGTTCGAGCAGGTAGCGGCGGTTGCGAAGCCCCGTGAGGTCGTCGACTCGGCTGAGCTGAGAGAGCCGGATGCGTTGCCGGTTCAGTCGGAGCAATGCCAGCATCAGGCTGCCAACGACCAGCATGACGATCAGGACCAGCACCCCGATGGCGAGCGTTAGGCGCTCCATAATGAGGCGCTGCTCGGCGGCGGCCTGGTGAATGAGTTCATTCAGCTGGCTGTAGGCCCAGGCCAGATCATTTTCAATGGCGAAGCCGAGCTCGATCAGGGCTGCTGGATCGTCACCGGCCACGGTTTGATCGACTCGATTCTGAAGGTCGGGGAGTCGACCTTGAACACTCTGTAGTCTCTCCAGCGCATCGGCATAATCGGCAGGATTGAGCTGGCTTCTGGAAAGACCATGGGTAACCCCCTGGATATGCTGGGGGATACGCCAGAGTAGGTTGTCGAAGCGGTTGACCTCGAAATTCCCGGGCGAATCTCTCAGCGCCTGAAGTTCACGACGCAGCAGGGTAGGGTGTTGTTGGGCGCGCACCACATCGGCGCCGAGAGCGGTATAGTTGGCGCCCACATGCTGGCGTGCATTGACCACGTAGAGTCCGATGGCCAATGCGCAGATGCCGGTCAATAGCGCGAATGCCAGGGCCAGCTGCCAGCTCAGGGTGGCGTGTTGTCGGGGACTCATTGGGCGATGATGTCTCGTATCGACCAGATCCAGTGGCTCATGCTGGCCGTGCCAGACGCGATGGCTGAGGCGTCTTCCGGCACGATCAGCATGCTGGGACCGAATTCCGTGAGGGTAAGGGGGTCGCCGTCGAGTCGGGTTGCGAGCAGAAAGCGCTTTTGTTCACGGTCTTCCCGGGACAGGAATACCGTGTAATCGTCATGGGCGATGAAGCGCAGTTGGGGGTGGCCGCCAAGGTCATTCTCAGCGAGGAAGTCATCCAGCCATACGCCGGCAAAGCTCCCCTCGATACCCTCGAAATGTGTCAGGGTGATCTCGTACATCGGCAGCGTTTCGATATCGGCACGGCTAACGGCGTATCGCTGGCCGTCCACATGCAGGGTAAGGATGGGAGTGGCGTCCTGTGATGGAGCCAACTCGCTGGCACTGGCGGGTGACGCCTGGGCGGGCTGTCCTGCCATAAGGGCAAATAGCCAGAGCGTGGAGGCTGCCAGCAAGGATACAGCGGTATATTTCTGACAAGTCAGCACTTGTATATCCTCCGGTCAGATGGCCTGCGGTCATGTTGGCAGAACTCAATGCGTTTGGCTCGAAGTGAGATTAACGCTTCATAGTGGTGCCGGGGTTGTGACGGTAGGAGGAGGGGAGCTCGGCGAGCAGGCCGCGCCCGCCAGACAGGGTCAGGGCCAGGTCGTGCAGCCCGTCCTGCACCGGCAGGGGAGAGGCCCCCTTGATGGCAAGATCCAGGCGCTGGGCGAAGAGCAGTAGCTTGTGTAGCCGCTTCACCGGCAGCCGGCCGATGGCCTGCTGGTAGGCCGGGCGGCGCTTCTCGAAGATTGCCGGTTTCTGGGCCTTGCAGGCGTGTTCGAAGCTCTGACCCTGATCCAGGTGCTGGTGCAGAGAGAGAAGGGTGCGCAGTTCACGCGCCAGCGCCCAGAGGATGATGGGCGGCTCGACTCCCTCGCCGCGCAGGCCGGCCATGATCCGCGAAACCCGCGCTTTTTCCCCCTTCAGACAGGCATCGATCAGGATAAAGACATCGAAGCGGGCGCTGTCTTCCACCCCGCCGGCCACCTCCCGGGGCGATACCCGAGTGCCGGGGGGCAGCAGCAGGGAGAGCTTCTGCAACTCCTGGTCGGCGGCCAGCAGGTTTCCCTCGGTGCGCTCGGCCAGCAGGCGGGCGGCGTCCATGTCGAGGTTCAGGCGATGGCGGCCGGCGCGATCACGGAGCCAGAAGCCCAGCCGCGAGGAATCCACCGGCCATACCGGCACGAAGAACCCGACCTTGTCCAGGGCCTGAAACCAGGCGCTCTTCTGCTGGCGAAAGTCGAGCTTGCCCATGGCCAGCAGCAGCACGTTGTCGCTGCCCTTGAGCCGGTCGGCGTAGGTCTTGAGCGCCTTTCCGCCCTCCTGCCCGAGGTTGCTGCCGGAAAGGCGAAGTTCGATCAGCTTGGCGCTGGCGAACAGCGATAGGCTAGCCGAGGCCTCATGCAGGCGCCCCCAGGCGAAGTTGCCTTCCACATGGAGAATCTCGCGCTCCTCGATGCCTCGCTCGCGGGCGGCGGCACGCACGGCGTCGCAGGCTTCGATGTGCTGTAGCGGCTCCTCGCCGGCGACGATCACCACCGGGGGGAGCTTCTTGGCCAGCGCATCGGCCAGCTTGTCGGGGAAGACTTTCACGATGGTGCCTTTACCGAGGTCGATTCATGCGAGTGGCTTGTCTTGATAGCCACGGAGGGTTGTCCATTCTGGAGGTTATCCAGCAACCACCATGGCTTTTACGACTGGTGGGAGCCACGCTCTGCGGGGCGAAAAAGCTGAGGCCACTGGATTGGTCAGCAACACCGCTGGGCGGCTTCGCCGCCATTCGCCGGGCGGAGCCCAGCTCCCACAGGTGCCAGGCGACCTGGGCTAGCGCGACAGGCTGCGCAGGCGGTCGAGGAGCTGGCGGACTGCCGCCTCGTGGAGCTCGCGGCGGGCCTCCTCGCGCAGGTCATCCTGGATGAGCAGGTTGGCGTCACTGACCGTGTA
>CAYWBG010000242.1:0-3394 GCA_964456005.1 uncultured Halomonas sp. | reverse complement strand
AGATGACTCCCGCCTCCAGGCCCGCTGCCATGGTCATGGCCAGTTCTTCCACCTGATCGACGAACGCCTCCTGCCACTTACCGTGCAGGGTCAGCGGCTCCTGCACCCACTTCCAGCGAAGGCCGGTGACGATGCCCTCCACGGCACGGCGAGTCCCGGTGCCATCGCGGCCGGCGCGGATATAGAGCGCACAGGGTAGGCCCTGCTTTTCTTCCAGCACCGGGTAGTAGCTGCGGTCGAAGAAGTCCTTGAGGGCGCCGCTCATGTAGCCAAGGTTCTCGGTGGTGCCGAGCAGGATGGCGTCGCAGGCCTGCACATCCTCGGGCCCGGCTTCCAGCGGTGCCTTGACGATGACCTCCACGCCCTCGACATCCGTGTGGCAGGCCCCGCGTTCGGCGGCTTCGCGAAGCGTTAGGGTGTTGGGTGATGGCGCATGGGCCACGATCAATAAACGCTTGGGCATGTTGACAGCTCCTGGGCATTTTCCGAGGCTGGAAGAGTTCTCGACCGTTCTCACTCTCTCAGGAGGATCAACGATGGCATTTGCCCTGTCGACCATGCGACTCACCAGTACCGCCTTCGAGGATGGTGGCGGCATTCCCGTCAAGCACACCGGGGAAGGCGATGACCTCTCACCGACCCTGGTCTGGCAGGATGCCCCGGAAGGCACCAAGAGTTTTGCGGTGATCTGCCACGACCCGGATGCCCCCCTGGTGCAGAATGGCACCTACGGCTTCGTGCACTGGGTGCTCTACAACCTGCCGGCCTCCACCACGTCCCTGGAGGAAGCGACCCGTGCCGGCACTCGCGGCAAGAACGACTTCGGCAGGACAGGCTACGGGGGCCCCATGCCTCCCGAGGGACACGGCGTGCACCGCTACTATTTCTGGGTGCTGGCGTTGGACAAGGCCACCGGCCTGCCCGAGGGTCTCAAGCTGCGCGACCTGCTGACCCAGATAGAGCCCCACCTGCTGGGCATGAATCGCCTGGTGGGCACCTACCAGCGCGGCTGACTAGCCTCCCCGGTCGTCCGCTTCGGCCGGCCGGGGTGAAGCCACGGCGTCATTTCCCGTAACGATGGCCTCCAGTTCCTGGCAGAAGGCCTCCAGTGCCTCGCTGGTATGGCCGGGGCGGCGGTGCAGCTCTACCTCCACCTGGCCCAGCAGGGGTAGTCCCTCTTCTTCCCCGACGACACGGCATCCTTCCGGCACGCTGCGCGGCGTCTTGACCGTGATCGCCAGGCCCGCCTGTACCGGCAGGTTGATCCCCGTTGGCGACTGGCTCACGTAACGCAGCCTCCAGCGCCGCTTCTCACGACCCAATGCGGAGAGGGCGTGCGCGCGGAAGATGCATCCCTCCGGGTTGAGGGCCAGCGGCAGCTCCTGCCAGCGTGCCGGCGCCACATGCTCCGCCGCCACCCATACCATGGGTTCCCAGCCCAGCAGTTGCCCCGACTGGGTGGGGGCATGGCGAATCGACAGCACCACATCCAACAGCCCCTCCTGAAAGGCCTCGACGAGCGATGTGCTCATGTCACAGCGCACTTCCAGGCGGCTGTCCGGATAGCGCTCGCCGTAACGGGGTAGCAGCCGGGGCAGGTAGGTAGCGGCCTGCTCCTCGGAAGTGCCGAAGCGGATAAGCTCGCCGCGTGACAGGTCGCCGAGCGCTTCCCGCGCCTCGACCTCGAGCTTGAGCAGGTGGCGGGCATAGGGCAGCAGTCGTTCACCGGGGCCGGTCAGCATGACACTGCGGCTGGTGCGCTCGAACAGCGACCTGCCTAGCTGGTCCTCGAGGCGCTTGATCTGCAGGCTGACCGCCGACTGGGTGCGGTGCAACACCTTGCCGGCGGCACTAAAGCCTTCGCATTCGGCTACGGTGACGAAAGCACGCAGCAGCTCGGTATCCATGATTGATAAGCCTTTCAAATGGGTTGTATCTCAACTATTCATTTAAATTATGGATTCAGGCTGATTACCCTGTCCAGTACTTCGACAAGACACGGTAATCCCCACGAACAGGAGCAAAGCGTGATGCACGCCACGGCCGACACGCAAGAGACGACATCCCTGCACGGCCTGATCGACCTGGGACGCTACCCCATCGACGATCTGGAAAGCCCGAGGGGCCGCGAGCTCATCGAGAGCTGCCGCCGCCAGCTCGACCAGGATGGCTGCGTGGTGCTCAAGAACTTCGTGCCCGAAGAGGCGCTGGCGCGCCTGGAGCGCGAGACCGAGCGCCTCTCGCCCGAGGCTCATTACAATCAGACCGAGACCAACCCCTACAACAGCGCCGGCGACCCCGAGCTGCCGGCCAGCCACCCGCTTAATCGCTTTGACGACCGTACCAACGGCTTCGTCGCCGGTGACCGCATCAATGGCGACACCATCATTCGCCAGGTCTATGAGCATTCCGGCTTCCAGCGCTTCATTGGTGCCGTGGTGGGCATGGAGGAGATCCATCAGTATGCCGACCCGCTGGCCGATCTGGTGGTCAACGTGCTGCGCGAAGGCTGCCAGCATCCCTGGCACTACGACACCAACGAATTCATCGTCACCATGATGACCCGTCAGTCCCATGGCGGAGGTACCTTCGAGTACGCCCCGGGTATCCGCAGCCCGGAGGGCGAGAACTTCGATGAGGTAGAAAAGGTGATCGACGGCGACCGCTCGCGCCTCAAGTCCCTCGACCTTCAGCCCGGCGATCTGCAGGTGTTCTTCGGCCGCTATTCGCTGCACCGGGTGACGCCGGTGGAGGGCGACAAGGAGCGCCACACCGTGATCTTTGCCTATGCCAAGGAGCCGGGTTTCATCGGCAGGCCCGAGCGCGCCAGGAACATCTTCGGGCGCATGGCGCCGATCCACGAGCGGCTGCTCAAGGACGGCATGAACCGTACCGACAGCTTGGCCGACTAAGCACCCGCCCGGCATCCCGGATGGCCGCCGACCCCGAGCGGCCATCGCCCTGACGACACAGCGAGACCCCTTCATGAGCATTGTAGAGTCAGAAAGACTGACCGACAGCGAACCGGACCAGATTCCGGTCGTGCCCTCGGCACCCATGGCTAGCGGCGACAGCATCCCCACCGCCTTCGATCCCAAGCAGCTGCGCGCGGGTCGTCTGGAACGCCTGCGCGCCATGATGGCCGAGCAGGGCTACGCCGCCCTGGTGTTGTTCGATCCCAACAACCAGCGCTACGCCACCGGGTCGCGCAACATGTTCGGCTATTTCCTGCGCAACTCGACGCGCTACGTCTACGTGCCGCTGAACGGCCCGATCATCCTCTTCGAGTATCCGGGCAGTGCGCATATCTCCACCTGGCTTGAGACCATCGACGAGTCCCGCACCTCCAAGGTGGTGTGGTCGGCGGTGAACCAGCGCGACAACCTCTCCTCGG
>CAYWBG010000241.1:0-3397 GCA_964456005.1 uncultured Halomonas sp. | reverse complement strand
CAAGGCAGCGCCGGCGGGATTTATGCAGCGTTTCCTTAGGAGCACCGGGGTTTGGTAAGAACATAAAAATCATGCCTCCTTGCGCAGGGTTTCAATAAGCTCTTTCATTGAGCCACTGGTACTTCGCCGTGCAGAAAATCATGGTCAATACATCAATCGCTACGCACAACGCCCGAACGAAATCTGATGTCCTTCCAGGCGGCGCAATGTGACGTCAGCCGGAAATGAAATGTAACTGCTTGGCTCCCGTTAACCACCCCCTTGGCCAGGGTCGTGAGGCCAGATGGGCGTCCTCCGCGCACTCCCCGTCATAGGCATCAATCACCTCTTGGAGGATATGCTGCTCTGCCTGTTTCTGGGCCACCGCACCCGTCAGTAGCGACTCCAAGGCGGGGGTAGCGTTACGCTTCTGGAGGTGCTCCGCCACGCGGACCGCATGCTCGGCCCGGGCCTTGGCCTTCCTCAAGGTTGCAAGCGCCTGCCCCCTGTCGTTGATCAGGTTGAGTGACTCGCCCGAGGCTGGCGGTGAACCGCAAGAGAGCTCAACACACGACGATGAAAGGCCGATCTCGCGTGCAACCCCTTGCAGTTCGGCCAGTCGCGTCTCGCACTCGATACCCAGGACGGTCATCAAGCGACTCACCCCCCCACCGAAGGTCAGGAAGAGGAAAGCCAGGTGGCGATAGCGGTGCATCTCCTGGCGCTCGTGGTCGGTGGCCAAGGCCAATAACTCCTGGGGCACCAATGCGGTGGCTAAGTCGGGACGATCAAGACGAGACATGAAGAACCCCCCATGGATGCAGCTTGCTGGCGTACTGGTGGGGCCATCGTGATGGATAGGGCAGAGAAAGCAGATTGACTTATGTCAAACTTGAGCTCGAGCGTAGGCAAAATACCTTAATTTCATACTTACTGGATGAGGAACCTCATCCTTCGACTAGCACTACAGCCGCAACTAAAGTAGTTGTCTTTCATCAAGTTATATCCGGGCCTGCTGCTGCCGATAGTGCACTGCCAAGCCCGGTACTGGTGCCTTCCTCGCCAATCTGACCAATGGAGTACGTGCGACAGCGTGTACGGCCAACGCCAGATCCATTTCCCTATCAAGGTGGGTAGCCAGATAAGGTTATACGGGCAGCCGTCAGGCGGAGCGAAGTAGCAGGGGACTCATTCGACCATTGGCTTTTACCCTCGCGCGGGGCCATGGGCTAACCTGACTGAGATCAATAAACTTCCAGCAGCGCCTCAAGGAATAAACTATGACGACCGTTCGCCAGTGCCAGTCGGGGCCGGTGAAACTACAGTGCGAGGGCTGTTCGCTCCATTCGGCCTGCCTGACTCGCAACCTGCCGCTGGAGGAGCTCGAGTCATTCGACGGGATACTGGAGAGGCCCAGGCCGCTCCAGCGCGGTGAGGCGCTGGTACGCCAGGGGCAGGACTTCACCAGCCTGTTCGTGGTGCGCTCCGGCAGCCTTAAGCAGGTGATCGACGTTAATGGCCACTTCGACCAAGTGGTTCACTTCTACCTGCCCAGCGAGACGGTGGGGCTGGATGCTATCGGCGAGGATCGCTGCCCGGCTACGGTCGTGGCCCTGGAGCGCACCTTCGTCTGCGAGCTGCCCTTCGCCCACCTGGAAACCCTGGCCACGCGGCTGCCTTCCCTGCGCAGTGCGCTCTACCGCTGCATGAGCAGCGAGCTGCGCGACGATCAGCGCCAGGTATGCCTGCTCTCCGGGCGCACCGCCGAGCAGCGGCTGGCCGGCTTCCTGCTCGGGCTCTCGGCGCGCTTTCATGCCCGCGGCAACTCCCGCTACCGGTTCCATCTCCCCATGTCCCGAACGGACATCGGCAGCCACCTGGGCCTGGCGCTGGAGACGGTCAGCCGGGTCATGGGTCGCTTCCAGCGCCAGGGCCTGGTGATGATAGAAGGCAAGGAGCTGATACTGCGCTCAGTGGAAGGGCTCATCGCCATCGTCGAGGACGGACCTCGCTAGTCGGCTCCGGATCGGCCAGAGGCTCCGGCTCCGGTACCGGCACATCGGCCTGTCGAGATTCAGTCGATATCTACCCCGTGGCTCATATCTGGATATCCTCCTCGTTTGCAAGCATGGGGCAAGATGAGCGGTGGGTACGACCGCACACATATATCCGCTTTCTTGATTGAAAAGATGACACGCAGGCTTCCATGCCGATCTCGGCACATAATGGCGCTTATCCTGGTTGCCAGTGTGCCCGATTTCGCCCCGCTTCCTTGGCCGCGTACAGCCCCTGGTCGGCGCGCTTGATGGCGGGTTTCAGTGAGCGCTCGTCAGCGTTGACGAGCGTCACACCTAGCGAGGCGGAATAGGCCAGTCGGCCCGCTTCGACAACATCGCGGCCGACCTCGGCCGGTGTAGCCTCGATCGCTAGGCGAAGACGCTCTGCGACCTGCATGGCCTGCTCGCGGGTCGTATCGGGCAGCAGAACGGCAAACTCCTCGCCCCCCATCCGGCATAGCACATCACCGTCGCGCAGCTGTTGGCGTGCCGTACGGGAGAAGGCCTGCAGCACCAGATCCCCCACATCATGACCATGGGTGTCGTTGATGCGCTTGAAGTGGTCCAGGTCGACGGCGATCAGGCTGAGGGGTAACCCGCTTCGCTGTGCACGGGCAATCTCCATCGCTGCCTGGTCTTCCAGATAGCGCCGGTTACCCATTCCAGTTAGCGGATCGGTCATGGCCTGTTGCGCCAGGCGTGCCTCCAGCCTCTTGCGCTCGCTCAGGTCGAAGACCATGGCACGGGAGTACTGAAAGCCATCGTCGGTGACCTGGGCGGTGGCCTGAATCGCCACTGGCAGGGTAGTGCCACCGCGACACACAAGCTCGCACTCGGCTGCCCCTTCCTGCGCCGGGCCTAACACCTGCTGGAAGGCGGCGTCGAAGGCGCCTCGGGTCTCCGGCGTGATGAAGTCACGGTAGTGGCGCTTGCCGATGATCTCGCCGGCGCGATAGCCCAGCCAGTCGAGCTCGGTGCGATTGATCTTGACGACACGTCCCTCGCTATCCAGCGAGTGATAGCCACAGGGAGCGTTCTCATAGAGATCCTGGACCTCATGAGCGTACTGGCGTGCCTCGCGGGAAAAGCGCACGGCGTGCTGTCGCAGGCGCTGCTGTCGGTGATGGCTGAGCACCCAGAAGAGACCGAAAGCCGTCGACAGGAGATAGACCAGCGCAATGGCCAGGAGCTTCCCGGGGCTTTCCATGAGCAAGCCTGTCAGTGTGGGCTTGGGCATCATAATGCCGAGCCGCCAGGGCTGCGTATCCGGCTCGCTCATTATCATGCCAGCCTGGCTCTGGTAGTGATGCGTGCGAATGTCGTGATTCCAGAACCCGAGCAAATGCTCGTCCAATGTGACC
>CAYWBG010000240.1:0-3420 GCA_964456005.1 uncultured Halomonas sp. | reverse complement strand
GAGCGCCGAGCGCCGAGCGCCGAGCGCCGAGCGCCGAGCGCCGAGCAGGATGGTCCATACGCTATCGGCAGTCGGCAAGCGGAGGCGCGAGCGGCGCCGGGGACAGGTTGTCACAGGGTGAGGTTAGTGGGAGCCCGATTTATCGGCGATTAGGGTGGCCCGCAGGTCGCCTAGCAGCGCCATCGCCCGGAATCCGGGCTCCCACACGACTTTCTCTTGCCTGTAATACCTTCCGAAGCGCGTCAGACGCCGAGATAATCCAGGATACCCTCGGCGGCCTGCCGCCCCTCGTAAATGGCAGTGACGACCAGGTCAGAGCCGCGCACCATGTCGCCGCCAGCGAAGATCTTCTCGTGGGTGGTCTGGAACGGCAGAGCGGCGCTCTCCGGCGCCTTGACCCGATCGCGCTCATCGACCTCGACACCCACCTTGCCGAACCATTCCGGTGGATCGGGCTGGAAGCCGAAGGCGATCACCACGGCGTCGGCGGGGATCACCTCCTCGGAGCCCGGCACCACCTCGGGGCGGCGGCGGCCATTCTCGTCGGCCTCGCCCAGGCGGGTGCGCACGACCTTGACGCCTTCGACCTTGCCCTCGCCGATCACGGCGACCGGCTGGCGATTGAACAGGAACTCCACGCCCTCCTCGCGGGCATTGGCCACCTCCTTGCGTGAGCCTGGCATGTTCTCCTCGTCGCGACGGTAGGCGCAGGTCACCTCGGTGGCGCCCTGTCGGATGGCGGTACGGTTACAGTCCATGGCGGTGTCGCCGCCACCCAGCACCACCACGCGCTGTCCCTTGAAGGAGATGTAGTCACGCGGATCCTTCTCGAAGCCCAGGCAGTGGTTCACGTTGGCGATCAGGTAGTCGAGCGCCTTGTGGACACCGGGCAGGCCCTCCCCGGGGAAGCCACCCTCCATATACTTGTAGGTCCCCATGCCCATGAAGACCGCGTCATATTCCTCGAGCAGGGTATCGAAGTCCACGTCGCGACCGATCTCGACATTGAGACGAAACTCGATGCCCATCTCCTCGAAGACCGAACGGCGACGCTCCATGACGTTCTTCTCGAGCTTGAACTCGGGAATACCAAACGTCAGCAGGCCACCGATCTCCGGGTTGCGGTCGAACACGACCGGTTTCACGCCGTTGCGCACTAGGACATCGGCGCAGCCCAGGCCCGCCGGTCCGGCACCGATGACCGCCACCTTGCGGTCTGTCCAGCTGACCTTCGACATGTCCGGGCGCCAGCCCATGGCGAAGGCGGTATCGGTGATGTACTTCTCCACCGAGCCGATGGTCACGGCACCAAAGCCATCGTTGAGGGTGCAGTCACCCTCGCAGAGGCGATCCTGGGGACAGACCCGGCCACACACCTCGGGCAGCGAGTTGGTCTTGTGGGAGAGTTCGGCGGCTTCGAGGATATTGCCCTCTGCCACCAGCTGCAGCCAGTTGGGGATGTAGTTATGGACCGGGCACTTCCACTCGCAGTAGGGGTTACCACAGTGCAGGCAGCGGTGGGCCTGGCTCGCGGCATCCTGGGGCTTATAGGGCTCGTAGATCTCGGCGAACTCCCGCGAGCGAGTGCGGGCGTCCTTTTTCTGCGGGTCTTGGCGACCCACGTCGATGAACTGGAAGTCGTTGCTAAGACGGTTGGCCATGGTGTCTCTCCTGGAAGTCCTGTTGGCGGCCCCGGCTTGGGCCTGGCTTCTGCCGGGGTACTGCTCAGCTGTCGTCGAGGCGCTACTCCGGCTGACGCCGGGATTGGGCCAGCAGGCTATTCAGGCTTGCGGCCTTGGGCTTCACCAGCCAGAAATGGCGGACGAAGTCGCTGAAGTCCTCGAGAATCGCGTGGCCACGCGGGGAGTCGGTCTCGTCGACAAACTCCTCGATGACTTCGCGCAGGTGGCGCCGATAGGCTTCCATGGATTCGGTATTCACGCGGTGGATCTCCACCAGCTCGTGGTTGTACTTGTCGACGAAGGTGCGGCCTTCGTCGAGCACGTAGGCGAAACCACCGGTCATGCCCGCGCCGAAATTGACCCCGGTCTCACCAAGCACACAGATGATGCCGCCGGTCATGTACTCGCAGCAGTGGTCGCCGGCCCCTTCGATCACCGCGTGGGCGCCGGAGTTGCGCACTCCGAAGCGCTCGCCGGCGGTGCCCGCGGCGAACAGCTTGCCGCCGGTGGCGCCATAGAGGCAGGTATTGCCGACGATGGCCGTCATGTGGCTTTCGAAGCGGCTACCCTTGGGCGGCGTGATCACCACCTTGCCGCCATTCATGCCCTTGCCGACGTAGTCGTTGGCATCGCCCTCCAGGTAGAGGTACAGGCCACGGGCGTTCCAGACCCCGAAGCTCTGGCCGGCCACGCCCGTGAAGCGCGCGGTAACCGGCGCCTCCTCGAGCCCTGCTTCGCCGTAGCGCTTGGCGATGGCACCGGAGGTCAGCGCCCCCACGCTACGGTCACAGTTGGTAAGAGTGAAAGAGAAGTCGCCACCGGACTTCGCCTCGATGGCATCCGCCAGGGCCGCCAGCACTTCCTGGTTCTTGGCGCCAGGATCATGCGGCACGTTGCGGCTCACCTGGCAGAACTGGGGGGCGTCCGCCGGCACGAAGTCGTTGCCGAGCAGCGGGCTCAGGTCGAGCTTGCGCTGGGAGGCGGTCACCCCCTCTAACACCTCGAGCAGATCGGTGCGACCGATGAGGTCGGTGAGCTGGCGCACGCCCAGCATGGCCATCAGCTCGCGCACCTCCTCGGCGATGAAGCGGAAGTAGTGCTTGACCATGTCAACGGTGCCGCGGAAGTGCTCCCCACGGAGGTAATCATCCTGGGTGGCGACACCGGTGGCGCAGTTGTTGAGGTGGCAGATCCGCAGATACTTGCAGCCCAGGGCGACCATGGGGGCAGTGCCGAAGCCGAAGCTCTCGGCGCCGAGGATCGCCGCCTTGATCACGTCGAGCCCCGTCTTCAGGCCGCCGTCGGTCTGCAAGCGAATCTTGTCACGCAGGCCGTTGATACGCAGCGCCTGATGCACCTCGGGCAGGCCCAGCTCCCAGGGCGAGCCGGCATGCTTGATGGAGGTCATCGGACTGGCCGCGGTGCCGCCGTCATAGCCCGAGACCGTGATCAGGTCGGCGTAGGCCTTGGCCACCCCGGTGGCGATAGTGCCGATGCCGGGCTCCGAGACCAGCTTCACCGATACCTGGGCGTCCGGGTTGACCTGCTTGAGGTCGAAGATCAGCTGGGCAAGATCCTCGATGGAGTAGATATCGTGATGGGGGGGAGGCGAGATCAGCGTGACCCCGGGCACGGAATAGCGCAGCCGGGCGATCAGCTCGTTGACCTTGCCACCCGGCAGCTGGCCACCTTCGCCGGGCTTGGCGCCCTGGGCGACCTTGATCTGCAGGACCTCGGC
>CAYWBG010000239.1:0-3436 GCA_964456005.1 uncultured Halomonas sp. | reverse complement strand
CGCTCGGCGCTTCCTACTCCACCGCCTTAAGGACACGGATCATGTCCAGGCGACCCAGGCGGCGCACCACCAGCAGGCCGACCAGCAGCGAGGCGGCGATTACCCCGGCGGCGGCGATACCGAAGGCCTGGGGCGTCAGCACCCAGGGGATGCGAAAGAGGTCGCCGCTGAAGGCCTGGTTGAGAAGCCGCGAAAAGACGCTGCCGATGATCCAGCCCAGGGGGATCGCCGCCAGAGTCAGCAGGGCGATCTCACCGAGCAGGATGCGCGCCACTTCGCCTCGTGTGTAGCCCAGTACCCGCAGGGTGGCCAGCTCCCGGGCGCGTTCGGCGAAGGCGATGCGCGCATTGTTGTAGACCACGCCGAAGCTGATCGAGGTGGCGATGGCCACGAAGACCAGCGCCACCAGCAGGATCGTCTCGTCCAGGTAGTCGCGGATGCCCCGCTCGGCCTCGGCGAGCAGCCCGATGGAGGCGACGCCGGGCATCTCCCACAGGGCCGCGTTGAGCGCGTCGCTGCGGTCGGGGTCCACCAGCAGCCAGGCGCCGCTGATCGCCGGCCCCTCGCGCATCAACGCGTTGAGGTGTTCGCGCGTCATGTAGGCGCCCACGCCCAGGGGTTCGTCCACCAGGGCGGTCAGCGGCAGGCTGACCCGGCGGCGTTGACCCTCCATGATCGCCACCTCCAGGGTATCGCCGACCCGGGCGTCCAGCTCACCGGCCAGGTGGCGGGTCAGCATCACGCCGGATGCCGGTAGGCGCTGGGGGCGGCCCTGGCCATCCAGCACCTGGCGCAGCGCCGGCTCGGGGGCCATGCCCAGCAGGCTGGTACGGTACTCACGGTGTTCATGGGTCAGCGTGACAGGCACCCGGCGCCAGGTCTCCACGCTCAGCACGCCGGGCTGGTGGCGCAGCTCGCCGGCGGCCCGCGCCGGGGTCGCCTCGCTGAAGGTGAGTTCCACGTCCATGCGCAGCACCTGACGATACTGCTGATCGATCATCGCCTCCACGGCGTCGAGCTGGTAGGCCCCCATCATCAGCAGCCCGGCGGAGAGCGCGATCCCCGCCACCGAGAAGCCGGCCTTGGCCGGGTGTCGGGCCAGGTGGCGCAGGATGATGCGCCCCTCGTGGCCCAGCAGGGCGTCGGGCAGGGCGCGCTCCAGCCAGCTGCGTCGGAAGCGGGCCGGCGCCGGGGGACGCATGGACTCGGCCGGGGGGCGGCTGACGGCTCGCCAAACGGCGCGCCAGGTGCCCACCAGGGCGGCCAGGACCACTACCAGAAGCGATAGCGCCAGGGCCCAGGCGGGCACCCGGAAGACCATCTCGGGAAAGCGGAAGTAGTCGCGGTAGACCCCGGCCAGGCCGCTGGCCGCCCAGGCGCCCAGGGCCACCCCCAGCGCCCAGCCCACCAGCGCAATGGCGCCGGCCAGCAGGGCATAGTGACGGGCCAGCTCACCGTCGCGGTAGCCGAAGGCCTTGAGCACCGCGAGCGGCTCCCGCTGGGTCTGGATGATGCGCCCCATGACCACGTTGAGCAGGAAGGCCGACACCGAGAGGAAGATGGCGGGCAGCACCGTGGCCTGGATGCGCTGCTGGGCCAGCTCCTCCTCGATGAAGCGGTGGGACTGCTGGTCATGGCGGGTGGTGGCGCCGGTGCCACCGTAGCGAGCCAGGACCAGGTCCAGGGCGTCGATCACCCGCTTCTGGTCGGCCCCGGCCTGCAGGGTGAGCGAGAGGTGGTTGAAGGCGCCGCGCATGCCGTAGGCGCTGGCCAGGGCGCGCTCGTTCATCCACAGCACCGCGTAGCGCCGGTAGTCCGGCATCAGGTCGGTGGGGGCAGCCTGGTAGAGGAACTCCGGACTCAGGGCGATGCCGGCCAGGCGCAGGCGGGTATGGCGGCCATCGATGATCGCCGCCAGGGCGTCACCGGGCGCCAGTCCGTGGGCCTCGGCGAAGGCATCACTGACCACCACCTGGTCGTCGCGGCCCGCCTCGGGCAGCGAGCCCGCCACCAGGTGCAGGCGGTTGAGGGTGGGCTGGCGTCCGTCGGGGATCGACAGCAGCGTGCCGCGGATGGGGTCGTCGAAGTCGGGCACGGCCAGGCGAACCGCGGCGCGGACCCGGGGCTCGATCCGGTTGACCCCCTCGATCGCCTGCAACTGGGGGGTCAGCCCCCGAGGTGCCCGCTTGACGTCGACGAACACCTCGGCGAAGTGGTGGCTGGCGTAGAAGCGGTCCCGGGAGCCGGACAGCGCCTCCAGGGTGGTCACCGAGAGGATCAGCGTCATGACGCCGCTGGCGATCACCACGGCGATGGCTAGCGCCTGCCCCTTGAGGCGCCAGAGGTCGCGGAGCAGCTTGCGGTCCAGGGTCAGCATGCGAATGTGTCCATGGCATCACCAGCGCAGATCATGGGCGGGGCGCCGCCGAGGGTTGGCATGGATCTCGTCGACCCGGCCATCGCGCAGGCGGATCACCCGGTCGGCCATCTCGCCGATCACCTCGTTGTGGGTGATGATCGCCAGGGTGGTGCCCGTCTCCCGGTTGACCCGCTCCAGCACCTCCAGCACCCGGATGCCGGTACGGAAGTCCAGGGCGCCGGTGGGCTCGTCGCAGAGCAGCACGTCGGGCTGCTTGGCCACGGCCCGGGCGATGGCCACCCGCTGCTGCTCGCCGCCGGAGAGCTGGGAGGGAAAGTGATCCAGGCGCTCCTCGAGGCCGACCAGGGCCAGCGCCGCCTCCGGGGTCATGGGGTCGCGGCTGATCTCGGTGACGATGGCCACGTTCTCCCGGGCGGTCAGGCTCGAGATCAGGTTGTAGAACTGGAAGACGAAGCCCACGTGGTGGCGCCGGAAGCGGGTCAGCTCGCGCTGGCTGGCTTGACTCAGGTCATGCTCGCGGCCGGCGGCGTCGCGGTAGTGCACCTCGCCCTCGCTGGGGCTGTCGAGCCCGCCAAGGATATTAAGCAGCGTCGACTTGCCGGACCCCGAGGCGCCGAGCATCACCAGCAGTTCGCCGCGGCGCAGGGCCAGGTCGACCCCTTGCAGTGCCTGGATGGTGACGTCGCCCATGCGGTAGAGGCGTGTCAGCCCGCGGGTGGCGAAGACCACCTCCTTGTCGTTGTCCATGCTCTAACCCTGCTGTCGCCGGTGCCTTGAGTCTAGCCTTTCTTCGCCCATCGTCTTGTGCCTGGGGTCCGCCCTTTGCGTCTGGTCCGCCCCTCCGGGTCAGACCCACGGGGCTCGGCGCTGGGCGCTAGGCGCTAGGCGCTAGGCGCTCACTCTTTCCAAGTCCCTGCCTTTGCCTCGCCCGGGGTGGTATCATGTCAGGCTGTTATGGCAGCCCTCGGCCTGGTCCGGGTAAGCGGCCAACCTGTTGCAGCGCAAAGGATTCGACGACCCATGGGTGACATCGCCAGAGAGATTCTGCCAGTCAAC
>CAYWBG010000238.1:0-3445 GCA_964456005.1 uncultured Halomonas sp. | reverse complement strand
GGCTACGACCACAAGAAGATGGGCATCACCGCCAAGGGGGCCTGGGAGTCGGTCAAGCGTCACTTCCGCAACCTGGGAGTCAACACCCAGCAGGACGAGTTCACCGTGGTGGGCATTGGTGACATGGGCGGCGATGTCTTCGGTAACGGCATGCTGCTCTCCGACAAGATCCGCCTGCTGGGTGCCTTCAACCACCTTCACATCTTCGTCGACCCCACCCCGGATGCCGCCGCGACCTTTGCCGAGCGAAAACGGCTGTTCGAGATGCCGCGCTCCAGTTGGGAGGACTTCGATAGCTCACTGATTTCCGAGGGCGGCGGGGTGTTTAAGCGCAGTGCCAAGTCGATCCCCATCTCCAAGCCCATGAAGACCGCCTTCAGCATCCAGGAGGACAAGCTCTCACCCAATGAGTTGATCCGCGCCATGCTCATGTCCGAGGTCGACCTGCTCTGGAATGGCGGCATCGGCACCTACGTCAAGGGTAGCGGGGAGAGCGACGCCCAGGTGGGCGACAAGGCCAACGATGGGCTGCGCATCGACGGCCAAGACCTCAACTGCCGGGTGATCGGCGAGGGTGGCAACCTCGGCTTTACCCAGCGTGGCCGCATGGAGGCCGCCGCCCGTGGGGTTCGGGTCACCACCGACTTCATCGACAACGCCGGCGGGGTCAACTGCTCCGACCACGAGGTCAACATCAAGATCCTCCTCGATGAGGTGGTCGAGCGCGGCGACATGACCCAGAAGCAGCGTAATCAGCTGCTGGCCGAGATGACCGGCGAGGTCTCCGACCTGGTGCTGCTCGGCAATTATCGCCAGACCCAGGCGCTTGACCTCTCCGAGCGGCTCTCGCGTCATGGGGTGGGGCCCTACCGCCGCTTCATCAACGAACTGGAGGCGGCCGGCCAACTGGATCGCGAGTTGGAGTTCCTGCCAGCCGACGAGGTCCTCGAGGAGCGCTCCGTTAACCAGGAGGGGATGCTCCTGCCTGAGCTGTCGGTACTGATCTCCTACGCCAAGAGCATTCTCAAGGGCGATATGATTGCCTCCCAGGTGCCCGACGACCCGACCATTTCTCGCTACGTGGAGCGTATCTTCCCCAGCGTGCTGGTGGAGCGCTTCCGCGATGAAATGTACGAGCACCGTCTCAAGCGCGAGATCGTCGCCACCCAGGTGGCCAACGATCTGGTCGACCACATGGGTATCGTCTTCGTCCGACGCCTGGTCGACTCCACGGGTGCGGGACGCGCCGATGTCGCCCGCTGCTACGTGATCGCCCGGGAAGTGTTTGACCTGGGTAGCCTCTGGGAGCAGATCGAGGCGTTGGACAACCAGGTGCCCAGCGCGGTCCAGTACGACATGATGCTCGACCTGATGCGTCTGATTCGCCGGGCCACTCGCTGGTTCCTGCGCGCTCGGGGGGGGATGGGCACCCAGGAGACCATCGACTACTTTGCCCCGCGCCTCCTTCCGCTGAAGGAGGGGCTCGGCGAGCGCCTGCGCGGCGAGGAGCATGACGCCTGGGAGGCGCGACGCGCGGCTCTGGTGGAAGCCGGCGTGCCCGAGGAACTGGCTGCTACCGTGGCGGCTGCCAGTAGCCTCTATGCGGGGCTGGGCATCATCCAGGCGGCCCGGCAGGCCGACGCCAAGCCCGAGAAGGTTGCCGAGGTCTACTACGAGATCGGCGATCGCCTGGAGCTGCCCCAGATGATCCGCCAGATCACCGACCTCGAGGTGCGCGACAGTTGGCAGGCCCAGGCGCGGGAGACCTTCCGTGACGATATCGATCGCCAGCATCTGGCGCTCACCGTCAGCGTGCTGCAGATGGAGGGTGGGGCCGGAGAGGCCGACGAGCGGGTCGACAAGTGGCTGGAACTGAACGCGGACATGCACAGCCGGTGGTGTCGTCTGCTCGCTCAGCTGTCCGGTGGCGGCAAGGGCAGTTTCCCGCAGTTCGCCGTGGCCGTCCGCGAGCTGGTCGACCTTGCCGAGAGCAGCCGCGGGAGCTGACCCTGTCTTCGGCCTAGCGAAACGACAACCCCCGCCAATCGGCGGGGGTTGTCGTGTGGGCGGGCATCGTCCCAGGGCGGGGGCACTGCTATAATCCGCCGGCCATGATGCCGCTGCCCCCTGGAGATGCCATGTATTCGCTTGCCCGTTCGCTCCTGTTTCGCCTCGATGCCGAGACCGCTCACGGCGTCACGCTCAAGGGGCTCGATCTGGCGGGGCGCCTGGGGCTGGCGAAGCGGCTGGGCGGTGGGCGCGTGGAGGACCCGGTGGAACTGATGGGGCTGCGCTTCCCCAACCGGGTCGGCCTGGCCGCCGGGCTCGACAAAAACGCCGACCACCTCGATGCCCTGGGGGCACTGGGGTTCGGCTTCGTCGAGGTGGGCACCGTGACGCCCAAGCCGCAGCCGGGTAATCCCCGGCCGCGGATGTTCCGACTGCCCGAGGCCGGTGCCATCATCAACCGTATGGGCTTCAATAACGCCGGTGTCGACCACCTAGTCGAGAAGATCAAGGCGAGCCGCTATGACGGCGTGATCGGTATCAATATCGGCAAGAACCTGACCACGCCGGTGGAGCGTGCGGTGGATGACTACCTGGCCTGTCTCGTCAAGGTGCACGCCCATGCCCACTACGTTACGGTCAACATTTCCTCGCCCAACACCCCGGGGCTACGCAACCTTCAGTTCGGCGAGCACCTCGACCAGTTGCTCGGGGCGCTGCGCGAGGAGGGGCACCGGCTTGATCGCAACAGTGGTCGCAAAGTGCCGCTGGCGGTGAAGATCGCCCCAGACATGGACGCCGAGGAGGTCGCCCTGGTGGCACGAGCCCTGTCCGCCAATGCCATGGATGGGGTGATCGCCACCAACACCACCCTTGACCGGAAGGCGGTGGCGGGCCTGCCCCACGCCGACGAGCAGGGCGGGCTCTCCGGTCGCCCGGTGTTCGAGAGTTCCAATGCGGTGATTGCCGAGTTGCGCCGCCAGCTTCCCGAGATGCCAATCATCGGCGTGGGCGGCATCGACAGCGGCAAGGCGGCGGTCGCCAAGGTGGCCGCCGGCGCCGACCTGGTGCAGCTTTACTCCGGTTTTATCTACCACGGCCCGGCACTGGTGGGCGAGTGCGCTCGAGCGTTGCAAGCCGCTCGGGGGTGAGACGCAGCGCCAGGATGCAAAAAGCCCGTGGTGCTTGCCACGGGCTTCATCGAGCGATATGAACTGATGAATCAGGGTGTGGGGTTCACATCACCATGGGGTTCTTGTGGATGCCGGAGACACCTGTCATACCGGACCATTGATCCCCACGACCTTCACGCCAACCGCTCATCCAGTATTCGCGAAGATTGACGTCCTGGCTCGGACAGTCATCGCGAGAGCGACCCGTAACACCTGCCTTGTAGCCATGAATGTAGGCACGCTGGAAGCGATCACGTTTCTGTCGT
>CAYWBG010000237.1:0-3447 GCA_964456005.1 uncultured Halomonas sp. | reverse complement strand
CGCGAGAGCGAAGCAGGGCGTCGGTAGCGTACAGGGAGGTATTCACAGCGCCTCCGGAAAGGCTTGTCGCCAGTAAAGCCCCTTGCTGCTGGGTGGTTTCGTTATCAATGACAAGGAGTTGAACATGCAGTATCTACACACCATGGTGCGCGTCAGCGACCTCGACGCCTCGCTGCGCTTCTACTGCGACCTGCTGGGTCTCAAGGAGGTGCGCCGCAAGGAGAACGACAAGGGGCGCTTCACTCTGGTCTTCCTGGCCGCCCCCGAGGACGAGGCTCGCTCCGCCGAGCTCAAGGCCCCGGAGCTGGAGCTCACCTACAACTGGGACCCGGAGGAGTACGGCGGCGGTCGCAATTTCGGCCACCTGGCCTACCGGGTCGATGACATCTACGCCCTGTGTGAGACGCTTCAGAACGCCGGGGTCACCATCAACCGCCCGCCCCGGGACGGCCACATGGCCTTCGTGAGAAGTCCCGACGGCATCTCGGTAGAGCTGCTGCAGAAGGGCGAGGCGCTCCCCGCCCGTGAGCCCTGGGCCTCCATGGAAAACACTGGCACCTGGTGAGGTGCCGGCTAGACAACAAGGAAGAATGACGACCCATGAAGATGACAGCTGTGCCCCGCCTGGGCCTGTTGATGGCCGCCGCGGCCCTGCTGGCGGCCTGTGGGGGCCGCCCTGATGCGCCGCCGAGCGATGATCGCGACGTGCGCCTCTCTGGGCCGGTAGTCGACCAGCGCTGGAACCTGCTACTGGTAGGCACCGACGAGCGGCTCTCGCTGCCCGAGCCGGCCTGGTTCCGCATCGACGAGAACGGACGTGTCAGCGGTAGCGATGGCTGCAACGAGATGATGGGGCGGGCAAGACTGGGTGAGAACCAGCGTATCGAGCTCACCGAGCTCGCCACTACCCGCCGTGCCTGTCCTCAGGCGGAGGACGCGGCCCGGGTGAAGGGGATGCTGGAGACCGCCTACCGCTACCTGATCGACCACGACAGGCTGGTTTTCTTCGGCCCCGACCAGCGGGTCCTGGGCGGCTGGCGCAAGGCTGACTGAGCCAAGAGCCAGCGCCAATACCTCAGCGGGCCGCTGATGGCGGGCCGCTGAGTCTGGCGCAGGGGTGTTGACCTAGAGGGCGGCGATCTTGTCGCGCTGCTCCGCTAGCAGGCGGCGAGCCGCCTGGAAATCGGCCAGCTTGGCGCGCTCCTTATCCACCACGGCCTCGGGGGCCTTGGCCACGAAGCTTTCGTTGCCGAGCTTCTTCTCGATGCCGCCGATCAGCTTGTCCTGCTTGTCGATCTCCTTGCCAAGGCGCGCCAGTTCGGCGTCCTTGTCGATCAGGTCGGCCATAGGCACCAGCACTTCCATCTCGCCCACCAGCTGGGTGGCAGAGAGGGGGGCCTGCTGGGGATCGTAGAGCCAGTCGACGCTCGCCAGCTTGGCCAGCTTGGCCAGGAAGCGGCGGTTGGTTTCCAGGCGAGCAGGGTCATCCGGGCCGCCCTTGGTCAGCAGCACGTCCAGTGGCTTCCCCGGGGCGATGTTCATCTCGGCGCGGATGTTACGTACCGCCACGATCACGCCCTTCAGCCACTCGATATCGCGGGTGGCGGCCTCGTCGATCTTGTCCTCCTCGGGCAGCGGCCAGGGCTGGACCATCACGGAGTCGCCTTCGTGCTGACAGGTGCCGGCCAGGGGCGCCACGCGCTGCCAGATCTCCTCGCTGATGAAGGGCATCATGGGGTGGGCCAGGCGCAGGATCGCCTCGAGTACCCGCACCAGGGTCTGGCGGGTGCCACGCTTGGCCTGATCAGAGGCTGAGTCGTCCCACAGCACCGGCTTGGAGAGCTCCAGGTACCAGTCGCAGTACTCGTTCCAGACGAAGTCGTACAGCGCCTGGGAGGCGTGATCGAAGCGGAACTCCTCCATGGCCTTGGTGACCTGGAGCTCGGTCTGTTGAAGCCGTGAGAGGATCCAGCGGTCAGCGAGCGACAGCTCGACCGGCTTGCTGCCAAGGCCGGTATCCTCGTTCTCGGCGTTCATCAACACGTAGCGCGAGGCGTTCCACAGCTTATTGCAGAAGTTGCGGTAGCCGTCCAGGCGGCCCATGTCGAACTTGATGTCGCGTCCGGTGGTGGCCTGGGAGAGGAAGGTGAAGCGCAGCGCGTCGGTGCCGTGGGGCTCGATGCCCTCTGGGAACTCGCTGCGGGTGGCCTTGCCGATCGACTTCGCCTTCTGCGGCTGCATCAGGCTGCCGGTGCGCTTCTCCACCAGCTCGTCGAGCTCGATGCCGTCGATCAGGTCGATGGGGTCGAGCACGTTGCCCTTGGATTTGGACATCTTCTGGCCCTGGGCGTCGCGCACCAGGCCGTGCACATAGACCTGCTTGAAGGGCACCTCGCCGGTAAACTTGAGGGTCAGCATGATCATCCGTGCGACCCAGAAGAAGATGATGTCGAAGCCGGTGACCAGCACGCTGGAGGGGTGGAAGGTGGCAAGCTCCTGGGTGCGTTCCGGCCAGCCCAGGGTGCCGAAGGTCCAGAGGCCCGAGCTGAACCAGGTGTCGAGCACGTCCTCGTCCTGGGTCAGGCGCGGCACGCCCAGCTTCTCCATGGTCTTGAGGGCGTCGGGGGTCAGTTCGGTGGTGCCACCCAGCAGCTGGTTGAAGCCGCGCAGGCGCATGGCGGTGTCGAAGTCGCCCTGCTCATGTTCGATGAAGCCGGCCAGCTCGACCAGGTAGTCGCGGGTGGCCTCCACCTCGTTGCGCGCCACGAAGACGTTGCCGTCCGCATCATACCAGGCCGGAATGCGGTGGCCCCACCACAGCTGGCGGGAGATGCACCAGTCCTGCAGGTCGCGCATCCAGGCGAAGTACATGTTCTCGTAGTTCTTCGGCACGAACTGGATGTCGCCCTTCTCGACGGCCTCGATGGCGGGCTTGGCGAGGCTCTCCACGGCGACGAACCACTGATCCGTGAGCAGCGGCTCGATCACGTCGCCACTGCGGTCGCCATAGGGCAGGGTGTTGCTGACGGTCTCGATCTGCTCGAGCAGCCCCGCGGCCTCCATGTCGGCGACGATCCGCTTGCGCGCCTCGAAGCGGTCCAGGCCGGCGTAGGCCTCGGGCAGGCTCGGGTCAATATCGGGCAGCGGCCGTCCCTGGATATCGAAGGCCTCGGCTTGGGCGAGGATAGCCGCGTCCTGGGTAAAGACGTTGATCAGCGGCAGCGCCTGGCGCCGACCGACTTCGTAGTCGTTGAAGTCGTGGGCCGGCGTGATCTTCACACACCCGGATCCCTTCTCCATATCGGCATGCTCGTCGGCGACGATGGGAATACGCCGACCGACCAGGGGGAGCTCGACGAACTTGCCCACCAGGGAGGCGTAGCGAGGATCCTCGGGGTTCACCGCCACGCCGGTGTCGCCCAGCAGGGTCTCCGGACGGGTGGTGGC
>CAYWBG010000236.1:0-3452 GCA_964456005.1 uncultured Halomonas sp. | reverse complement strand
TGAACTTGGCCAGCAGCGCCTCGCCCAGGCAGTGGTTGATCTTGTGGGCGCCGGTATGGTTCAGGTCCTCGCGCTTGAGGTGGATCTGGGCGCCCCCCAGCCGCTCGGATAGCCGCCGAGCGTGGAAGATCGGGCTGGGCCGTCCCACATAGTCGGCGAGCAGGCTGGCCAGTTCCTGCTGGAAGTCCTCGCGAACGCGAATCTCCTCGTAGGCGGCGTCGATCTCGTCCATCACCGCCTTGAGCGCCGGCGGAATCAGCTGGCCGCCAAAGCGGCCGAAGTAGCCCTGGGCATCGGGGAGGTTAGCGAAGGGAGAAATGCTCATGGTGTCTTTCCTGGAGGCGTGCCGGAATATCGTCAGAAGAGTTTGCCCAGACGCCCCGAGGCTGTCGAGGCGACCTTGGGCGAGCAGCGCTCGGCCATAAGGGCTTGGTCGTAAGGTCTCAACGCGCCAGGCGCTGGCTTAGCCAGTGGCCGATGTCGCCCACCTGCTGGGGACAGACGGCATGGGCCATGGGGTACTGCCGATAGTGAGCCGGATAGCCCAGCGACTTGACCTTCTCGTAGCCCGCGCGACCCAGCGTCTCGGGCACCACCGGGTCGAAGCTGCCATGGTGAACCTCGATGGGCAACTCACGATTGACCTCGGCAAGCGCAATACTGTCGGCGGTAGCGAAGTAGGTGGAGAGCGCCAGCAGGCCGCCGAGCGGCTTCTCGAAGGAGAGCGCGGCCTGGTAGGCCACCGCCCCGCCCTGGGAGAAGCCGGCCAGGATAATGCGCCGGCTGTCGATGCCATGGTCGATCTGCTCATGGACCAGCGCCTGGATACGCTCGGCCGAGGCCATGAGCTGGGGTTCATCCACGCGGCGATCGAGGCTCATTTCCTGGATGTCATACCAGGCGGGCATCACCATGCCGCCGTTGATGGTCACCGGCAGGCGCGGGGCATGGGGCATGATGAAGCGCACGCTGGCATCGGCGGGTAGCGAGAGCGCCGGCACCAGGGGTTCGAAATCGCTGCCGTCGGCGCCCAGGCCGTGGAGAATGAAGACGCAGGCATCGGCGGACTTGCCGCCCTTCGGGTCGATGATCAGCTCACCGGGTTGGCTCATGGGTAGGGTTTCCGTTAGTCGGGGGAAATCAGAATCGACACCCTACCGTAAAGGCCCGGCGACGGCGAGGCGCCAGACCACTCAGAAGGGCCAGATGATGGGGATCAGCGTCAGCGCCACCGCGGCAACGATCAGGTTGAGCAGCCCTCCCACCCGCAGGAAGTCGCCGAAGCGATAGCCCCCCGGCCCATGCACCATCAGGTTGGTCTGATAGCCGATTGGCGTCAGAAAGCTGGCCGAGGCGGCAAACATCACCGCCACCACGAAGGGCATGGGGCTGACGCCCAGGCTCTCGGCACTGGCCATCACCAGCGGGAAGGTAATCACCGCGGCGGCGTTGTTGGTGACCAGCTCGGTCAACAGTGCCACCAGCAGATAGACCCCGATCAACAGCAGAAGTGGATTACCACCGGCCAGCCCAAGGGCCCCACCGGCCAGAACCGCCGCGGCCCCGGAGCTCTCCAGGGCCGCTCCCAGGCCGAAGGAGGCGGCGATGGTCAGCAGGACCTGGATATCCAGGCCCCGCTTGGCGTCCCCCACCGTGCAGCAGCCTGTCAACAGCATCAAGACCGCCCCGAGCATGGCGGCGTTCATCATGCTCATCGCCCCGAGAGTCGCCAGAGCCACCACGCCAGCCAGGATGCTCCAGGCCAACCAGGCCTTCTCGTGCACCGGCCGGGCGGCACCGTTGAGCTGGCTGATCAGCAGGAATTCCCGGGACTGGCGATGGCGCTCGATAAAGGGAGGACGCGCCTCGAGCAGCAGCACGTCGGCGGGCTGAAGACGCACCTGGCCGAGATTGCCGGCGACCCTCTCGCCGCCGCGACAGACGGCCAGCACGGCGGCACCGTAGAGAGTCCGGAAGTGGCCGTCACGGATGCGCTGACCAACGAATTGGCACTGACTGGAGACCACCGCCTCGACCAGGCGGCGCTCCTTGAAGTCCTTCTCCAGGCTCGACTCGCCCTGCCGCGACGGCATCAGGCCACGCACCTGCTGAAGTTCCACCGCCCCCTCGCTGGTGCCCGCGAACACCAAGCGGTCGCCGCCCTTGAGCCGCTCACCGGGGCCCACCACGCTGACCACATTGCCGTCGCGCTCGATCTCCACCAGGAATAGCTCCTGGAGGTGGCGCAGCCCCGCCTCCTCCACCGTGCGGTTGACCAGCGGCCCGGCCGGGTCGACTGCCATCTCGATGGTGAATTCGCGGGGGTTCTCGAAGGCGGCCGCGGCGCCGCGGCGAGCCGGCAGCAACCGCGGGGCGAGCACAATGAGATAGACAAGGCCGATCAGCGCCACCGGCACCCCCACCCAGGCGAGGTCGAAGAGGCCCATGGCCAGGTCCGGCGAGCGGTCCACCAGCAGGCCATGCACCACCAGATTGGTGCTGGTGCCGAACAGGGTGATGGTGCCGCCGAGGATGGAGGCGAAGCTGAGCGGCATCAGCAGGCGATGGGCCGGCAGCCGCACGCGGCGACTCCAACTCAGCACCGCGGGAATGTAGGTGGCCACCACCGGGGTGTTATTGAGAAAGCCACTCAGCGAGGCCACTGGCAGCAGCAGGCGCAGCAGCGCCCCGGTCTCGTTTCGAGGCCGGCCGAGCACATGGCGGATAATCAGGTCGATGCCGCCGGTCTGGCGGATGCCGGTGACCAACACGTACATGAAGGCCACGGTAAACAGCCCGGTGCTGGAGAAACCGCCCAGCGCCTGAGGAGGGTCGATGATACCCAGGGTCAGCAGGAGAATCACCGCCCCCATCAGGACGATGTCCGGGCCAAGCCGCGAAAACGCCATCAGTGGAAAGACGGCGATCACGACGGCGAGGCAGATCCAGGCATCCAGGGGCATGGCAGAGTATCCGGTCAGATTCAGCAAGAGAGCCGACTATTCTGACGCCGATACATTATTCTAAAAAGTTATTTGTAGAAATTTTCTTATTCCAAATCCCAGAAACCCTCCCCAGCCTCGCCTGCCAGCCGACCCCTAGATACGCGAAAGGCCCGCCGAGGCGGGCCTTTCGGGACTCTCGAGAGAGTCACATCACGGTCAAATGGCGTTTAGCCGATGACCTTGATGTTGGAAGCCTGGAGGCCTTTCTTGCCCTGGGTGACGTCGAAGGAAACCTTCTGGCCGTCTTGCAGGGACTTGAAGCCGTCGGCCTGGATCTCGGAGAAGTGAGCGAACAGGTCGTCACCGTTGTCGTCCGGAGAAATGAAGCCAAAGCCTTTAGTGTCGTTGAACCACTTGACGGTACCGGTAGCCATTAATCGAATTCCTCGAATAGCATTTTGATTTTCCGGGAAATACCCGAGTTGCAGTGGGTAGAACAAGAAACTT
>CAYWBG010000235.1:0-3469 GCA_964456005.1 uncultured Halomonas sp. | reverse complement strand
CTGGATCTTCGACGTGGAGGGCGAGGTCGGCTTTCGCGACCGCGAGACCCAGATGCTCGACGAGCTGACCCGCCTCGAGAATGTGGTCATTGCCACCGGAGGCGGCGCGGTCCTGCGCGACGAGAACCGCCGCATGCTGCGTGAGCGCGGCACCGTCATCTACCTGTTCACCACCGTCGAGCAACAGCTCAAGCGCACCGCCAAGGACCGCAACCGCCCGCTTCTGCAGCGGCCTGACAAGGAGGCGGTATTGCGAGAGATGTTCGGTGTTCGCGATCCCCTCTATCGGGCTACCGCCGACGTTACCGTGCGCACGGACCGTCGCGGTCCGCGGGCCGTGATCAACGATATCGTGCGGCGCGTGACGCGGCTGGTCGACCCCCTCCAATGCAAGGCATGAGTCCATGAGCGAGACGTCTTCCCCGGCCCGGCGCACCCTGGAGGTGGCCCTGGGCAGCCGCAGCTACCCCATCCATATCGGCCCGGGCCTGCTCGGTGAGTCAGGCGCCCTGGCCCCCTGGCTGGCCGGGCGTCAGGTGATGATCGTCACCAATGAGGTGGTGGCGCCACTTTATCTTGAGTGCTGTCGTGCTTCCCTGCCGTCCGACATCGAGGTGCGAGAGCTGGTGCTGTCCGACGGCGAGGCCACCAAGACACTGGCCAGCGTCGAGAGGATCTGGAATGCCCTGCTCGAAGCCGGCTTCAACCGCCGCTGCACCCTGGTCGCCCTGGGCGGAGGGGTGATCGGTGACATGGTCGGCTTTGCGGCGGCCTGCTACCAGCGCGGTGTGGCCTTCATTCAGGTGCCCACCACGCTGCTCGCCCAGGTGGACTCCTCGGTGGGAGGCAAGACCGGCGTCAACCATCCCCTGGGCAAGAACATGATCGGCGCCTTCTGGCAGCCTCGAGCGGTGGTGATCGATACCGATACCCTCGCCAGTCTGCCACCGCGTGAGCTCTCCGCGGGCCTGGCCGAGGTGATCAAGTACGGCTTGATTCGTGACGCTGAGTTTCTGTCCTGGCTGGAGGCGGCAATGCCTTCGCTCCGCAACCTGGAGCCGGCGGCGCTGACCCATGCCATCGAGCGCAGCTGCGCACTCAAGGCCGATATCGTCGCCGAAGACGAGACCGAGCAGGGGGTGCGCGCACTGCTCAACCTGGGCCACACCTTCGGTCATGCCATCGAGGCGCACCAGGGCTACGGCAAATGGCTTCACGGCGAGGCGGTAGGAGCCGGCATGCTCATGGCCGCGGAGCTCTCGGCGCGGCTGGGCTGGCTCTCGGAGTCAGACGTGGCGCGAGTATGCGATATTCTCGCGGCGGCCGCCCTGCCACTGGTCGCGCCAACCGACATGTCGGCAGAGGACTTTCTTGTCCGCATGCGCCTGGACAAGAAGAACATCGATAGTCGTCTGCGCCTCATCCTGCTTCGCACATTGGGAGATGCCTGCCTGCATGATGCGACGCCACCCGACCTGCTGAATGACCTGCTGGCGGAATTCCCGCGCGCCTGACCGCCTTCGCCAAACGCTCCGCACCGTTCTGTCTCGACGCCTGCACCTCCGTGCAGGCGTCTTCGTTGCTTGGGTCATTCGGCGTCCGGCAGGCTTCAGAAGAGGGTGATCCGCATGTCCTATGCCGTATTGGCATGGGAGTTTTCGGAGAAACAAGACTAAAGTCTAACTTTTTCCTCTCACCGTTAAATAATCGTCAATGGTGCCTGCAAGTTATTGAGTCGGCACCTTTTTTTGCCGCGGGTGGTTTTGCAAGTCGCGGATTTGGCAAGGGTTTCCCCGTCGTTGGGCTGGGGTGGCGTTGCGCGTTCATGGGCGGCTGGCTATGCTGGCAGGCCTTTTATCGCGCAGCCAAGCCGTCCTGCCGGGCGAACCATAAAAATTAAAAAACCCGCAAGAATATCATGGGTTGGCTGCAGAAAAAACACTCTATATTTGAGGCACGCCCATGAACAGAGGTCTCCATCAGCCCGGCGAGTTCCGTGACAACTGCGGCTTCGGCCTGATCGCTCACATGGAGGGTCGAGCCAGTCATCAGCTCCTCAAGACGGCGATCGAGTCCCTTACCTGCATGACCCACCGGGGTGGGATCGCCGCGGATGGCAAGACCGGAGACGGCTGTGGCCTGCTGCTGAAGATGCCCGAGGGTTTCATGCGCCAGGTTGCCGAGGAGTCGCTAGGTGTCTCCCTGGGAGAGCGCTTTGCGGTGGGGGCTGTCTTCCTGCCCGATGATGACGCCCGGGCGGAGAAGGCCTGCGACACCCTGGAGGGTGAACTGCGCGCGCGTGGCCTGGTAATCCGCGGCTGGCGCGATGTGCCGGTGGATCCCAGCGTCTGTGGCCCCATGGCGCTCGAGTGCCTGCCGCGTATCCGGCATCTGTTCCTCGAACCTGGCAAGAACGGCAGTGCCGAGACCTTCGAGGTCGATCTCTTCATGGCGCGTCGCCTGGCCGAGCAGGCCCTGCGCGACGAGCAGGAGTTCTACGTCTGCTCGCTCTCCGAGAAGGTGATTTCCTACAAGGGCCTGGTGATGCCGGTGGACCTGCCGGCCTTCTACCAGGATCTCGGCGACGAGCGCCTGGAAACCGCCATCTGCGTTTTCCACCAGCGCTTCTCCACCAACACCGCACCACGCTGGCCGCTGGCTCAGCCCTTTCGGCTGTTGGCCCATAACGGCGAGATCAACACCATTGAGGCCAATCGAGGCTGGGCCAACTCCCGCAAGGAGAACTTCCTCTGTGAGCGTCTGCCGGATATCGCCGAACTCGACGAGATCGTCAACACCGTCGGTTCTGACTCCTCGAGCATGGATAACATGTTGGAAGTGCTCCTGACCGGTGGCATGGAGCTGCATCGCGCCGTGCGCATGATGGTGCCGCCAGCCTGGCAGAACGTTGAGCTCATGGATGGCGACCTGCGCGCCTTCTACGAGTACAACTCCATGCATATGGAGCCCTGGGACGGCCCCGCCGGCGTGGTGATGACCGACGGCCGCCAGGCCCTGTGCATGCTTGACCGGAACGGTCTGCGCCCGGCGCGCTGGGTGATCACCAAGAACGGCTTCATCACCCTGGCCTCGGAGATCGGCACCTACGACTACAAGCCCGAGGACGTGGTGGCCAAGGGCCGCGTGGGCCCTGGCCAGGTACTGGCGGTAGACACTGAGACTGGCGAGGTGCTGCATACTGCAGACATCGATGAACGCCTAAAATCTGCTTATCCCTACAAGCGCTGGCTCAAGCAGGAGGCTCACTACCTGGAGTCGGCGCTGACGGAACTGGCCAGTTTCCACAACATGAAAGGCGACGACCTGGCGGTCGCCCAGAAGATGTTTCAGGTCAGCTTCGAAGAGCGCGACCAGCTGCTGCGCCCGCTGGCCGAGAGCGGCCAGGAGGCGGTCGGCTCCATGGGTGACGATACCCCCATGGCGGTGCTTTCCGGCAAGCAGCGCCTGC
>CAYWBG010000234.1:0-3488 GCA_964456005.1 uncultured Halomonas sp. | reverse complement strand
ACCTGCCGGTGCTGCTGGCGCTGGCGGGGATCTGGAACGTCAACTTCCTGGATATCCGCGCCCACTCCATCCTGCCCTATGACGGCCGTTTGGAGTATTTTGCTGCCTATCTCGAACAGCTCGAGATGGAGTCGAACGGAAAGTCAGTGACCCATGATGGGCGCGAGGTGAGCTATTCCACCTGTCCCGTGCTCTGGGGCCAGCTCGGGCCCAACGCCCAGCACGCCTTCTATCAGTTGCTCCACCAGGGAACCCAGGCGGTGGAGTGCGACTTCATCGCTCCCCTGGTGCGCTATGAAGAGGTGGCTGACGAGGCCACCCGCAACCACCTGATGGACCAGCACCGCCTGACCCTTGCCAACTGCTTTGCCCAGTCCCGGGTGCTGATGCTTGGCGACGACGCGATCAAAGACAACGGCCCCCAGCCTGGCCACAAGCGCTACCGTGGTAACCAGCCTTCCAGTACCCTGCTGCTGGACCGGCTGACGCCGTTGACCCTCGGGGCGCTTATCGCCCTCTACGAGCACAAGGTGTTCACCCAGGCGACCATCTGGGAGATCAATCCCTTCGACCAGTGGGGGGTGGAGCTGGGCAAGAAAATCGCCGGCGAGACCCAGCGCATTCTCGAGAGTCACGAGGGGCTGGAGGCCATGGACGATTCTACCCGGGCGCTGATCGAGGCGGCCTGGGCGGCCGAAGCGAGCGGGTCGGCGTCTTCATGATACTGGCTGGGCATACAGGAGTTGCGGTATGCTGAGGACCGCACCGCCGGTGAGGCAGGCCAGCGGGGTGCTTTACCTGCACGGCTTCAACAGCGGCCAGGGCTCGCCCAAGGCGGCTCTGGTGCGGGGGGCCTGTACGATGTTGGGCTTGCCCTGTATCACCCCGCAGTTGCCGCATCGGCCGCTGGCGGCCTTGACCCTGGCCGAGTCGCGGCTCGACGAACTCGGGCCCGAGCCCTTGGTGGCGGGCAGCTCCATGGGGGGGTTCCTGGCCACCTGCCTGGCCGAGCGCCACGATCTACGCGGCGTGCTGATCAATCCTGCGGTGGCGCCGGCGCGGCTGGTGGCCGACTGGGTCGACCAGGCCTTCGTCAATGACACGACCGGCGAGCGATTCACCGTAGGTGAAGCGCACTTGACCGAACTGGCGTCGCTGACCCCGGCGATGGTGACGCCCGAGCGCTACCTGTTGATGCTGGGCGTCGCCGATGAGGTGATTGACCCGGCCGACGCCTTTGCTCTTTACCGTGGGGCGCGCATGATACTGCATCCGCGGGCCGATCACGCCTTCGACGTGCTGGCCGATCATCTGCCGGCGATGCTGGCTCACGCCGGCCATGTGCTGGTTGCCGACCACCTCGCGGGGTCGGCGGCCGGCCCCTGACGGGCGATGCCGGTAGGCCAGCCAACACAAGGAACCGGACGACACATGACGCAATACAGTGCCAGCTCGATCGAGGTGCTCTCCGGCCTGGAGCCGGTGCGCAAGCGCCCGGGCATGTACACCGACACTAGCCGACCCAACCACCTGATTCAGGAGGTGGTCGACAACAGCGTCGACGAGGCGCTGGGCGGCCATGCCAGTCAGATCACCGTGCGGCTGTTCGAGGATGGCGGCATTGAGGTGGCCGATGACGGCCGTGGCATGCCTATCGATATCCATCCGGAGCATGGCGTCTCCGGGGTGGAGCTGATCCTGACCCGCCTGCATGCCGGCGGCAAGTTCTCCAGTGCCAGCTACAAGTTCTCCGGGGGCCTTCATGGCGTCGGCGTCTCGGTGGTCAACGCGCTGTCCAAGCGGCTCGAGGTGGAGGTGTTGCGTGATGGCAGCCGCCATGCCGTCGCCTTCGAGCACGGCGAGCCGGTCTCCCAGCTGGCGGCGATCGGCAGCGTGGGCAAGCGCAATACCGGCACGGTCTTGCGCTTCTGGCCCGAGGCGAGTTACTTCGACAGCCCCCGGCTGTCACTGCCCCGGCTGAAGCACCTGCTGCGAGCCAAGGCGGTGCTCTGCCCGGGCCTGAAGGTGGTGCTGGTCGAGCCCGATGGCGAAGAGAGCGTGTGGCAGTACGAAGACGGCCTGCGCGACTATCTGGCCCAGGCCACTGATGGCTATGAGGTGCTTCCCCCCTCGCCCTTCATCGGCCATTTCGCCGATGATGAGCAGGCAGTGGACTGGGCGATCCAGTGGCTACCCGAGGGGGGCGAGCCGCTGCTGGAGAGCTACGTCAACCTGATTCCCACGCCCCAGGGAGGCACCCACGTCAATGGCCTGCGTGCCGGGTTGCTCGAGGCGTTGCGTGAGTTCTGCGAATACCGCAGCCTGCTGCCAAGGGGTGTCAAGCTCACCGCCGAGGATCTATGGGAGCGGGTCTCCTACGTCTTCTCGGTGAAGATGCTCGACCCTCAGTTCGCCGGCCAGACCAAGGAGCGACTGTCATCACGCACCGTGGCCGTTTTTGTTTCCGGAGTGGTCAAGGACGCCTTCTCGCTATGGCTTAACCACCATGTCGATCAGGCCGAGGCCCTGGCCGAACTGGTGATCAATGCCGCCCAACGTCGCCAGAAGAGCGCCAAGAAGGTGGCGCGCAAGAAGGTCACCTCGGGCCCGGCGCTGCCCGGCAAGCTGGCTGACTGCTCCGGCCAGGATCCCGCCATGAGCGAGCTCTTCCTGGTGGAGGGTGACTCCGCCGGCGGCAGCGCCAAGCAGGCGCGCAACCGCGAGAGCCAGGCAATTCTGCCGCTGCGCGGCAAGATACTGAACACCTGGGAGGTAGAATCCCACGACATCTACGGCTCCCAGGAGGTCCACGATATCGCCGTGGCCGTGGGCATGGATCCGGGCAGCGACGACCTCTCCAAGCTGCGTTACCACAAGATCTGTATCCTGGCTGACGCCGACTCCGACGGCCTCCACATCGCCACGCTGCTCTGCGCGCTCTTCGTGCGCCACTTCCCGGCGCTGGTGGATGCCGGCCACGTCTACGTGGCCATGCCGCCTCTCTACCGCATCGACCTGGGCAAGGAGGTCTTCTATGCCCTGGACGAGAGCGAGAAGGCGGCCATCCTGCGCAAGCTGGAGGGCAAGCGCGGCACGCTGAACGTGCAGCGCTTCAAGGGCCTTGGCGAGATGAGCCCGCTGCAGCTTCGCGAGACCACCATGGCGGTGGAGACCCGCCGCCTGGTCCAGCTCACTCGCGAGGTGGGCGACGGCACCATGGAGATGATGGACATGCTGCTGGCCAAGAAGCGTGCCCCCGACCGCAAGAGCTGGCTCGAGGACTACGGCAACCTGGCGGATATCGAAGTATAGCGCCGAGCGGCCCTTCGGGCAGCGCCCAGCTAAAAGCGCCTAGCGCCCAGCCGTTTAGTGACGTGCGGCAGGTGTCGTGGTCGGTGGGAATCCGCTTGACGCCTGAGAGGAAGCAGACATCATCCTGAGGCGCTAGGCGCTAGGCGCTAGGCGCTAGGCGCTAGGCGCTAGGCGCT
>CAYWBG010000233.1:1244-3506 GCA_964456005.1 uncultured Halomonas sp. | reverse complement strand
AGGGCGCGGGCCTCGGCCACGGCGATATCGTCGAAGCAGGCGAGGATATAGCCGGCATAGCCCTGTGCCATTCGGCTCTCGATCAGCGCCAGCACCTGGCGCGCTGCCCACGCCTTGTCCTGCGCGGTTTCCACCGCATGGGGCCCCTGGGGCGGGCTCTCCACCTCGACCACCACGCCGGGTGGGGCGAGTCCCTGCAGCACCTCGCGGATGTGTCGGGTAACGGTGGCGTTGGTGTTGGGGTTGATGGCCAGGATGCGATGGGTCACAGATCGAGTGACTGCTTGATGTTGAGAGATCATCAGCGCCCCGCCAGCAGGTCGGGGAGCCACATCACGATCTGCGGCCAGACCATGATGGCCAGCGTGAACAGCGCCATGATCACCACGAAGGGCAGCGAGCCCCAGATCACGTCGTTGAAGCTGCCGCCGTCCTTGCGCACCCCCTGTACCACGAAGAGGTTCATGCCCACCGGCGGGGTGATCAGGGCGATCTCGCACATCAGCACGATGAAGATGCCGAACCAGATCGGGTCCACGCCCACGGCCATCACCATCGGCACGGTGATCGGCACTGTCAGCACCAGCATCGACATGGCGTCCATGAAGGTGCCGAGCACCACGTAGAACAGCAGCAGCACCAGCAGCAGGCCTACCTGAGTCAGGCCGAAGCTCGCCACCCACTGGGTCAGCGCCTGGGTCACCCCCAGCATCGAGAGCGTCACGTTGAGCAGCAGGGCGCACATCAGCACGATGATCACCATGCCGGTGGTCTTGGCGGCGTGCAGCGAGCAGTTGACCAGCAGGTCGAGGCTCAGTTTGCCGCCACCTACGATGAAGGCCAGGGCGATCATCACGCCGATGGCGGCGGATTCGGTGGGCGTGGCCACCCCGCCATAGATACTGCCCATCACCACCCCGAAGATGACGAAGGGGGGGATCAGATGGCGAGACAGGGCGAGCTTTTCCCTCAGGGGCAGGTTCACCTCCACCAGAGAGGCCTTGCCCGCCTTGCCGTGGGCGATGAACAGATAGACGGAGAAGAGCAGGGCCAGGGTGAGCCCTGGGGTCAGCCCGGCGGCGAAGAGCTGGCTGACAGAGGTGTTGGCCAGCTGGCCGTAGACCAGCAGGTTGATGCTGGGGGGAATCAGGATGCCCAGGGTGCCGCCGGCGGCCAGGGAGCCCAGCGAGGGACGCACCGGGTAGCGGTACTTCTGCAGCGCCGGCAGGGAGATGGTGCCCACGGTGGCGGCGGTGGCCACCGAGGAGCCCGAGGTGGCGGAGAAGAGCGTGCAGGTGGCGATATTGGTGTGCAGTAGCCCGCCCGGCAGGCGGTTGAACCACACCGAGAGCGCCGCGTACATGCGGTCGGCGATGCCGCCCCGCAGCAGCAGCTCGCCCAGCAGCATGAACAGTGGGATCGCCAGCATGGAGGGGCTGTTGAGGCTGCTCCAGACCACCCCGCCCATCATGTCCACCAGGGGGAAGCCGTGCATCAGGTAGCCACCGATCACGCCGACGAAGAGGATGGCCACGGCCACCGGGATGCTCAGCAGCATCAGGCCGAGCATGATGAAGAACGCCGTGGCGATCAGGGGAATGCTCATGACTGGCCTCCGTCGCGCTGTTTCAGATCCTGGAGCTCCGCGTCCAGCTCATCCTGGGTGGAGCTGGGGCCGAAGCGGCGGTTGAGCGCCTTCCAGTCGCGCTTCGCCAGCAGTCCCATGGCCTGCACGGTCAGCACCGCGGCGGCCAGGGTGAAGGCGCTCATGGCGATCAGCCACACCGTCTGGGGGTAGATCAGTGGCGTGGCTCGGGGCGTCTGGGCGATGGAGCCGTAGAGCCGGGTGTCCTGGACGGTCTGGAGGGTGAAGTAGAGCAGGAAGGCCGCCAGCAGCCCCAGGGTGAGGGCGGCCAGGGCGTTGAGCACCGCCTGCACCCTGTGGGGCAGGCGCATGTGCACCAGGTTGATGCGGATATGGGACTGCTCGACCATGGCCACGCAGAACGCCAGCGGGGCGGCGATGGCGATGGCATAGCCCCCCAGTTCATCGACCCCGCCAAGGGACATCGAGAACACCTTGCGTATTATGGTCTCCACCGTGATCAGCAGGGCGAGCAGCAGCATCATGGCGCCGAACAGCATGCCGAGAAGGCGAGCGTAGATCGTCATCGTCACCTCCCGGGCTCAGAGGCCCAGCTGCTGGCCGACGGTGTCGCGCCACACGGCCTCGCAGTCAGAGGCGGCGGCGTTGCACTGGCG
>CAYWBG010000233.1:0-1144 GCA_964456005.1 uncultured Halomonas sp. | reverse complement strand
CCGCCGATCTCGCCGCGGCAGAAGATCACCTGGGGGCCGGCGGGCCAGGTGCCCAGCAGTTTGGCGTTGAAGCGCTCCTGCAGGCGGCTGTCCACATAGTCATAGAAGGCGGCGACGTTCTCGCGCCCGGCCTCGAAGCTGGTGTTGAGGCCGATCAGATCCAGCCCGAGGATGGAGGGTTCGTCGCGGCTGACCTGAGGGCCGCGCAGGGAGACGATGTCGAAGAGCCCCGAGCGCAGCACGCGCAGGCCGTCGGTGTCGGGCACCCCCGCCACGTCCACCGGCAGGTACTGGACGTTGACGTCCAGGCCGGTGTGCTCTGCCAGGTTGGTGAAGAAGGGCGCCTCCTTCTGCTGGGCGATCAGGCCGGAGCCGGCGGGCTGGCCCAGCACCTGGAGCGACAGCGAGCTGGCCTGGGCGGCGGAGGCCAGCAGGGCGGCGGAGACGGCGGTTGTCAGGGCGGTACGTTTGCGCATGATCTGGGTCCTGTCATCGGCGGCACCTCGGGCGGGAGAGCGGCTCCGCTTGGCGCCGGGTGGCGGTATCGGCCGCCGCTTTCGCAGCGGCAGCAGTCGCCTTGAGTGATCCAAGTTTCATGCCATTGTCTGAAAGAAATCTGAGTTTCATAAAGAAAACAGCAGATTACTACAGAATCGCCTGGCCGGCGCCCGCGCGGCTGTGTCGTTTTTTGCCCGAAAAGTGTGCAGATTGGTAGCGCCGTGCACCGGCAGGGTGCCGCCTTCGTCGCCCGCGCCTCGGGTATGGCCTAGAGCTCTTCGAAGCGGTCGTTCAGCGTCTCGATGCGGCGCAGGCGGCGACGCGAGGCGTCGCCGGCAAGCTCGATGGTGCGCATGGCCAGCAGGTGGCAGAGCCCCATGACGGCGGTATGGTTGAACAGCGGCCCGGCGGCCAGGGTGCAGCAGCGGAAGTGCCAGGTCACGCTGGAATCCGGGGAGAGCCCCTCGTCGGTGACATAGAGCACCCGGGCGCCGCTCTCCCGGGCTTCGGCCAGCACCTGCTCGGTGATCGCCACCCGCCGGCGCAGGCCGAAGACGATCACGCAGTCCTCCTGGCCCACGCTGACCAGGTGCTCGCCCAGGGTTTCGCCGCCGCCGGGCAGGCTGACCACCTGCTCCACCACCTG
>CAYWBG010000232.1:0-3520 GCA_964456005.1 uncultured Halomonas sp. | reverse complement strand
TCATGGGGACTGATACTCTGCGGGTAGCCGCATTAGAAAAAAAAGAGGAAAAACTCATGGACGATTCCTCAGAGTCCCGAATTACGCTTCATCCGCACTCGCAGCGCATGCGGGTCGTCATCGATGGCACCCTGCTTGCCGACACCACCCGCGCCATCGAACTCCGCGAACGCGGCTATCCGCCGCGACAGTACCTTCCCCGCGACGACGTGCGGATGGACCTTCTGACGCCCTCCGACACAGTGACCCACTGCCCGTTCAAGGGCGATGCCAGCTACTTCTCCTTTGGTGAGCACAAGGATGTAGCGTGGAGCTACGACCAACCGCCGGAGAGTATCGGGGATATCGCGGGCTGTCTGGTGTTCTACCGGGGAGTCAGTGAATGAACGATTTCAATCCAGCCCCGTCATCGCGGCGGGGTTTTGTAGGAGCCCGATTTATTGGGCGAATGGCGGCTATCGACCCAAAGCGGCTATGCCGGCAAAGGCAGCAGGCTCGTTCATCCGGGATATGTGGCATGCAAGACGATCGGTGTTATACGTCAGGAAAACCTCAATGGTCGCTCTTGGCCGATTGCTGCCACTAGGCAGATTCATCAACGAGGTGGTGGAAATACAAGCAGTGATTTTCCACCCATGTCGCAGCGCTGTTCTCGGTCTTCATCGGCAGGGCTAAGCGACACCACGGTCGCCGATGTGCCGGACCGGAGCTAAAGCCACCGCCAACAACATTCTTTTCTTATGCAGTGGCGCATCATGGTCGCATGCGAGCAGTTGGAGGCGGATTCAGGTGCCGTATAACACTCTGTTATGGTTCGTTTTGGGCCCTCTGTCCTGCATCAGACGCCCATTTCGCTGCACTATACGGCGCCCGCTAAACAAGAATCTTAGCCGGGCCATTTGAGTCGGTCGCGAAATAGCAGGATGAAGAGGCCAGCAAAGGCCATGCCTGCCAGATGCCCAAAATTGGCGACACCGGGGGCAGTCCCCAGCACGCCGGTCATCAGTTCAAGAATCCCGATGAAGATCACGAAGTACTTCGCCTTCATGGGAATGGGCGGAATGAGCAGCACCACTATCTGATTGGGAAACATCAGCCCGAAGGCCAGAAGAACGGCAAAGACACCACCCGAGGCGCCCACGGTGGGTGCAGGGGGAGCAAAGCCACTGGACGTGATGAAAAGCTGCACCAGGCCGGTGCCGATGATGCAGGTGACGTAGAAGGCGAGGAAGACGCGAGGCCCCCACTGGCTTTCGATGGGCCTGCCGAACATCCAGAGCACGAACATGTTGATGGCAAGATGCATCAACCCTCCGTGCATGAAGGCATAGGTTATCAGTTGCCAGGGCCTGAAATCACCAGCCGGCAGGGGGCCTGGCAGCTGGATGGTGTCCGTGTCGGCAATGGGCCAGAGCGCGAAGTGTTCGAGGAGCGTCTCGGGGGCGGTGCTCAGGACGAGAAAGGCCAACGCGTTGATTATCAGGAGCAGCGTGACCACCGGTGTTGTTCGGCGCACGATGGGGTCTTGTGTTTCCATACTAGACCTCTTGACGTCATGTCAGTTTGGCGTTGAGAGTGGCTGCCCTCACCGACGACGGAGCGTATGCTTCTGCCTTATCGTATCATCCTCGATTGCTTTTGTTATCCAATACCCATTGCTCTGCGTCCTTCAGATCGTCAAAAGGAAAGTGCTTGATCTCGGCTGAGACAAAATGATCGGCAAGTGTTTCGCCCAAGCGGCCGATAGGAGAGTCCGTCACCACTGCCACCTTCGGAATCGTTTTGTGATAGTCGCGGATGAAGTGAAAGTGAGTGTGCATGGCATGGAAAGATTCCCAGCCGGGAAACTTCCGAACATTGATGATCACACCATAGATCTTGCCCTCTTTCTCCAGGTATTTATCCACAAGGCTTTTTGCGTACTCAAAGTCCGCCTCACGCAGCTTGTCACCGGGGTTGAGAATGGCAATGCCCCGCTTTTCGTCCAGTTTGATTTCCAGCATTGAGCCTCCGCTATCATAATGACCAGGCCGCCGGTGGCAGCTTGAGTTGGATGATTGTCATGGCCTCACCCTTGGTGAACGCTGCTCGATGGCGAAACCGTTAGACTTAAGCCGGAGGAAGATTGACGAGTCAGGGCTGACGCCGAGCCTCCCGCCGGTCGCCACTTACCCTTTCAGTATCGTAGGGGCTGGATGAGACGCAACCGGAAAGGGGACCAAGAGGCATGGAGCAGGGGGCAGGCGAGGGGCCTGGACCATCGTGGCGAAGAGCCATGCTCCCTCGACCAGACAGGCAGAGCCTCTGTATGGCATGTGCCCGCCTTCCTTGCCGCGAGGATGGGCATCTTGTGTCGAGCCTGGTATCGCGCCCGTCCTCGCGTGCAAGCGAAGGCTCTCTCCTGAATCGGCTTTCGTCTCACCTTCGAGTTTCTATACTCAAGGAGGCGCTTCAGATTGTGACGGAGTAGCAGCTGACCCTTGTTGCACCGTTTGACGAAGTCACTGATGAAGCAGCTCTTGTCGCCTAGACTGAGCGCCAGAACAAGGAGAGGGCCACCCGCCGAGAGCGATTCCTGTCGCCGATGCACGCCCTGGTGCCATGGCAGCGGCTGATCGCTGCGCGATAGCCTGTGCAGCTCTGGAGGGGGCACTTCATGCGATGATTGCGGCCTGAACCCGGCCATCCGATTCCTGCGAGGGCCACGAGCATGTCAGCAAGACAACACGTCGCGGAACTGCTGAGCAGCGCTGACATCGAGGTCGGCGGAGAGCGGCCCTGGGATCTCCAGGTCTACGACGAGCGGTTGTACCAGCGCGTTCTGGCCGAGGGGTCGCTCGGCGCCGGTGAAGCCTACATGGACGGCTGGTGGGACACCGAGCGGCTCGACGAGTTGTTCTTCCGTATGTTCCGGGCCAGCCTGGACCGCAAGGTGCGCACGCCGGCAATGCTCGGGCGGGTATTGCTGAACTGGCTCGGGAATGAGCAGAGTCGATGGCGCTCGCGCCGGGTCGCGAAGCAGCACTACGATCTTTCGAACCGGCTCTACGAGGCGATGCTCGGGCCCACCATGCAGTACACCTGCGCCTATTACGGCCCCGACGGGGCCGACGCGCCCCTGGACGAGGCCCAGCGTGCGAAGCTGGAACTCATTGCGCGCAAGCTGCACCTGGAACCGGGCATGCGTGTGCTCGAACTTGGCGGAGGGTTCGGCGAGCTGGCCCGGTTTCTGGCCGCGGAGCACGGATGCGAGGTGGACAGCTACAACATCAGCAGTCAGCAGGTGGAGTACGCGAGAGGGCTTTGCGAAGGCCTGCCGGTCGACGTTCGGCAGCAGGACTACCGCGAGGCGGCCAATGAATCCCGGCAATACGACCGTGTCCTGAGTGTCGGCCTGATGGAGCACGTCGGGCCGAAGAACTTTCGCGCCTTCTTCGATCTGGCCCGGGCCCGCCTGAAGCCCGGTGGCCTGATGCTGCTGCACACCATCGGGGGCAACGTCAGCCGTAGCAGCACCGAC
>CAYWBG010000231.1:0-3589 GCA_964456005.1 uncultured Halomonas sp. | reverse complement strand
CCACATCCGCCGAGCTCTTCGAACGGGCCTGCCGCCATATTCCCGGCGGCGTCAATTCGCCGGTCCGTGCCTTCAAGGGGCTGGAGCGTCCGCCCGTCTTCATGGAGCGCGCCCAGGGGCCCTATCTGTACGACGTGGAAGGCAAGTGTTACGTCGACTACGTTGGCTCCTGGGGACCCATGATCACCGGCCATGCCGACCCTGATGTGCTGGGAGCGGTGCGTGACCGCCTGGACAATGGCCTGTCTTTTGGCACCCCCACGGCCATCGAGACGACCATGGCCGACCTGATCTGCGAGATGATCCCCTCCATGGAAATGGTGCGCATGACCAGTTCCGGCACCGAGGCCACCATGTCGGCGATCCGCCTGGCCCGCGGCGTCACGGGGCGTGACAAGATCGTCAAGTTCGAGGGCAACTACCATGGCCACTCGGATTCCCTGCTGGTCAAGGCAGGCTCCGGCGCTCTGACCCACGGCGAGCCCAGCTCGCCCGGCGTGCCGGCCTCCCTGGCAGAGCACACCGTGACCCTGGCTTACAACGACATCGATGCCGTGGAACAGTGCTTCGAGGAGATCGGTGACCAGGTCGCCTGCATCATCGTCGAGCCGGTGGCGGGCAACATGAACTGCATCCCGCCCCAGCCGGGCTTCCTGGAAGGCCTGCGTCGCGCCTGTGATGCCCACGATAGCGTATTGATCTTCGACGAGGTCATGACTGGCTTCCGGGTCGCCCTGGGCGGCGCCCAGGCTCATTATGGCGTGATGCCGGATATCACCTGCCTGGGCAAGATTGTCGGTGGCGGCATGCCGGTGGGTGCCTTCGGCGGCAGCGAGACGATCATGTCCAACATTTCGCCGCTTGGCCCGGTCTACCAGGCGGGAACGCTCTCGGGCAATCCTTTGGCCATGGCCGCCGGTATCGCCCTGCTCTCCAAGCTTCGCCAGCCCGGCTTTCATGATGCCCTGGCCCAGCGGGTCGAGACGCTATGCCATGGTCTTCAGGAGCGTGCCGATGCCGCCGGGGTAGAGATGATCACCCAGAGTGCCGGCGGTATGTTCGGGCTCTTCTTCACCGGCCAGAGCCGAGTGGACAACTTTGCTCAGACGATGGCCTGCGATGCCAATGCCTTCCGTCGTTTCTTCTCGGCGATGCTCGACGAGGGAGTCTATCTGGCGCCTTCGGCCTTTGAAGCGGGCTTCATGTCCAGCGCCCACGCGCCGGAGGATATCCAGCTGACCCTGGATGCCGCCGAAAAGGCCTTCGCGACCATGCAAAGAGCGTGAGCCTTGCCTGAACGACAAGTCCCCAACCCCGGGAGGAGCATGATGGGCACTAGACACGACGCTGCCACGCTGGAACTGGATGAACTGGTTACCGATATGGTGGCCTTCCATGGTGCCGGCGTGTCGCTCCCGTTGCAGCCCGGGGATGGAGCCGAGGTCCCGCGGCAGATGGCCACCGGCGAAGCGGGGGCGATTCGCGACTTACTCCCGGGCGAGGAGGATCGCCAGCGGCTGGCCTTCCTGGAGGCTTGGGTGGAACAGGACCTGATCCGCCTGGGACCATTGCTGAAGGCACGAGAGTCGAAGCGGGTCATCAGTTGGGCGCTTACGCATTCCGACAGCCGACTCTGCCACGAGGGACGTATCCTGATGGCCAATGCCATCGGTTTCGACCTCGAGGGTCCCGGAGCCTTGCTTCCTGTCGACCCCGCCAGCGATCTGGCGTCACTGATGGTAGCGCTAGAGATTCGCGGTGAGTCGGCCTTGACACGACAGGCCCTGGACCTCTATCTACGGCTATCCGGCGACTATGAGGCCGCCAGGCTGCTATCACTGTTCGGTAGCTGTCATGCACTGGCGGGGGCGCGTCGCTCCCTGGAGCGGCATCCCGGTAGCGGGCAGGATCCAGAGCACCCGGCCCTGCTGGCCGAGAGCATCGGCGAGTGCCGTCGCTACCTGGCGCTGGCCGAACGCATTGCCGAATTTCGTTTCCCGCCGCTGGTGATCGCCGTGGGTGTATCGGGCAGCGGCAAGAGCCGCTTTACGTCGGGGTTGGTCAGTCGGCTGGGGGCTATCCGAGTCTGCTCGGATGCGGAGCGACGACGGCTCCACGACTTGCCTCAGGAAATGGCCTATCCACAGGCTGCGACGGTGTCGCCGGCTGTGGATATCTTTAGTGAGGAGACCACCGAGCGAACCTATCGTCACCTGGCCAGCTGCGCGGGAACCCTGCTGGATGCCGGCATCCCGGCCTGTGTGGATGCCACTTGCCTGAAACGCTGGCAGAGAGACCTGATGCGCCATCAAGCAGAAGCTCGGGGCCTGCCCTGTTTGATGGTCAGCTTCGAGGCCGACAATGACACCCTTGAGCGGCGCATCAAGAAGCGTGCGCTACGCCAGGGAGCCGACCCGGCTGAAAGCCGTGAGGTGCTCCACGTACAGCAAGCCAATTACGAGACCTTCGGTGATGAGGAGCGTCTCCACTTGGTGCACTTGGATACCACGGCAGACAATGCCGCCGAGACCCTGGTCGGCTTCATAGAGGAACATATCAAGCTCACTTGATATCCGAGTTGGTTTTCCCTGCGCCTTTTGATTGGCCGCGGCGCAGACACAGTTCCGGGGGTGGGGGAACCCCCAGATTCTGTCTCGCCCAGTTCACCGCCTGCACACGATTGTGGACGTCAATCTTACGGAAGATGTTGTAGAGATGTGACTTGACGGTGTGCTCTGAGACGAACAGCCGGTCAGCAATATCGCTGTTCGAGGCGCCGGAACCGAGCAAGCCGATGATCTCGAGCTCGCGATGGGTCAATCCGCATACGGGCCGGTAGGAGTTGAGCTGCTGGTGTCGCAGGAAGGAGATCATGCGGGTCATCAGCATTCGTGACATCCAGAGCTCACCGGCCAGCAGCGCTTCCAGTCCCTTACAGATCATGGGAAGGCTGTCGCTGTGGTAGAAGACTCCCTGAAGATTCAGTGCCGAGAGCGTCCTCACGGCGTGGTCCTCGTCCTGCAGATTGAAGGCTGCCAGCGAGAGCTCAGGGTTCTCGCAGGTGAGGGAGTGCCAATGTTGCATGCTCTCCTCTCTCATGTGATCAGCATCGAGTAGTATGAGCGATCTTCCTGATTCTTCAGATTTCCAGTCCGAGCCGGGCGACATCACCGAGACTGGGCAGTCTAACTGGTTCTGCAGGTAGTCGATGAAAAGTTGCGACTGAGGGTTACTAGCTGTTACGAGCCAGACCGCCCCTTTTTGCTGGTCCATTTGCAACCCCTTCAGCAGTGCCTAGCTTGTTTTTTAAAGCTTAGCTTTGATTTTTCCAAGATGATGTTGGATGGGGAATGTACGAATATTAACCACAGTGTTGGTCATAATGTAATAAAACGTTACTAACTTTAAGGAATAAAAAAATAACGTTTAGCTATTAAATGGAATATAAGATTATTTATCCTTTAAAACCATATAGTTGCGATGTTAAATGCTCAGGCAAGTTTTGATGATGTCGTAAACATTCATCACCAAGATGTTACAAATCTAGTACTTTCCCGGTAGTGAGGGCCTATCCGTCTCAAAGCCTTGC
>CAYWBG010000230.1:0-3597 GCA_964456005.1 uncultured Halomonas sp. | reverse complement strand
CGCGAGATCACCGGCCTGGGCCTGAAGGAAGCCAAGGGTGCCGTCGACGGCGCACCGGCGACCATCAAGGAAGCCATGTCCAAGGAAGACGCAGAAGCGGCCAAGGCCAAGCTGGAAGAAGCCGGCGCAGGCGTGGAGCTCAAGTAAGACTTGGGCTCCATGGCTTCACGCGCTGCGTAAGCTTCCATGGCTGGTGGCGGGTCACCCGCTGCCGGCCTTTTTCTGTTGTCACTGGCCTCTGCCGACAGGGCAGAATCGCCAGCCGAATTCCGAAGGCGAGCGCCCATGCCAGGCGCTTGCCTTCATCGCCTGACGGCGTCGCGTCCGTCGGGTGGCGCCGACCACGCATCGGTCACCCATGGTGAACAAGCTGGGGAATACAGATGGCTTACTCATACACTGAGAAAAAACGCATCCGCAAGGATTTCGGCAAACTGCCCCAAGTGATGGATGTGCCCTACCTGCTGGCGATCCAGCTTGATTCCTACTACGACTTCCTCCAGCAGGATCGCTCGCCAGAGGAGCGTGTCGAGATTGGTCTGCACGCGGCCTTCCGCTCCGTGTTTCCGATCGAGAGCTTTTCCGGCAATGCGGCACTGGAGTATGTGAGCTACCGCTTTGGCATCCCGGCCTTCGATGTAAAGGAGTGCCAGCTGCGTGGCGTCACCTACTCGGCCCCGTTGCGTGTCAAGGTTCGCCTGATCATCTACGATAAGGAATCGTCCAACAAGGCGATCAAGGACATCAAGGAGCAGGAAGTCTACATGGGGGAGATCCCCCTGATGACCGAGAACGGCACGTTCGTGATCAACGGTACCGAGCGGGTCATCGTTTCTCAGCTTCACCGCTCGCCAGGCGTGTTCTTCGACCACGACAAGGGCAAGAGCCACTCTTCCGGCAAGCTGCTCTATTCCGCCCGCGTGATCCCCTACCGCGGCTCCTGGCTCGACTTCGAGTTCGATCCCAAGGACAGCGTCTTCGTCCGCATCGACCGCCGCCGCAAGCTGCCGGCCAGCGTTCTGTTGCGCGCGCTGGGCATGACTGCCGAGGAGATCCTCGAGGAGTTCTTCGAGACCAGCACCTTCCATATCGAGAAATCCGGCTTCGCCGTGGAACTGGTGCCGTCGCGCCTGCGCGGGGAAACCGCCACCTTCGATATCAAGGACGCCGATGGCACCGTGATCGTCGAGGAAGGCCGCCGCATTACCCAGAAGCATATTCGCCAGTTGGAGAAGGCCGGCCTCGAGCGCCTCGAAGTGCCGATGGAGTACCTGTTCGGCAAGACCCTGGCCCGCGACCAGGTCGACCCGAACACCGGGGAGCTGATCTGTCCCTGCAACACCGAGATCACGCCGGAGCTGCTGGAGAAGATTGGCCAGGCCGGCATTGCCGGTATCGAGACGCTGTACACCAACGACCTCGACTGCGGTCCCTTCATCTCAGACACCCTCAAGCTGGACACCACCGGGTCCCAGCTCGAGGCATTGGTCGAGATCTACCGCATGATGCGCCCTGGCGAGCCGCCCACCAAGGAGGCGGCAGAGACGCTGTTCCACAACCTGTTCTTCACCGAGGACCGCTACGATCTATCCGGCGTCGGTCGCATGAAGTTCAACCGCCGTCTGCGTCGCGATGCCGACACCGGCTCCGGTGTGCTGGACCGTCGCGATATCCTGGACGTGCTCAAGGAGCTGATTTACATCCGTAACGGCTTCGGTGAGGTGGACGATATCGACCACCTGGGCAACCGCCGCATCCGCTGCGTGGGCGAGATGGCCGAGAACCAGTTCCGCGTGGGCCTGGTGCGCGTCGAGCGCGCGGTCAAGGAGCGTCTCTCCATGGCCGAGAGCGAGGGCCTGATGCCCCAGGACCTGATCAACGCCAAGCCCGTCGCCGCGGCGGTCAAGGAGTTCTTCGGTTCCAGCCAGCTCTCCCAGTTCATGGACCAGAACAACCCGCTCTCCGAGGTCACCCACAAGCGCCGCGTTTCGGCGCTCGGCCCGGGTGGCCTGACCCGCGAGCGGGCCGGCTTCGAGGTGCGTGACGTTCACGCCACCCACTATGGTCGCCTGTGCCCGATCGAGACGCCGGAAGGCCCCAACATCGGCCTGATCAACTCCCTGGCCACCTATAGTCACACCAATAGCTACGGCTTCCTCGAGACACCGTACCGCAAGGTGGTGGGCAGCCAGGTCACCGACGATGTGGTGCACCTCTCCGCCATCGAGGAGGGTGACTTCGTCATCGCCCAGGCCTCGGCCCTGGTGGATGAGAGCGGCAAGCTGGCCGATGACCTGGTGCAGGTGCGCCACAAGGGCGAGACTACCTTCATGCGTCCCGAGCAGGTGACCCTGATGGATGTCTCACCGCGCCAGGTGGTCTCCGTGGCGGCGGCTCTGATTCCGTTCCTCGAGCACGATGACGCCAACCGCGCCCTGATGGGCGCCAACATGCAGCGTCAAGCGGTGCCCACCCTGCGTGCCGACAAGCCGCTGGTCGGTACCGGTATGGAGCGCTTCGTGGCCCGCGACTCCGGCGTCTGTGCCGTGGCGAGTCGCGGCGGCGTGATCGACTCGGTCGACGCCAAGCGGATCGTGGTGCGTATCAACGAAGACGAGATCATCGGCGGCGAGGCCGGCGTCGACATCTACAACCTCACCAAGTACGTGCGCTCCAACCAGAACACCTGCATGAACCAGCGGCCCATCGTGCGCCCCGGCGACAGCGTGGCGCGCGGCGATATCCTGGCCGACGGTCCCTCCGTTGACATGGGCGACCTGGCGCTGGGCCAGAACATGCGCATCGCCTTCATGCCCTGGAACGGCTACAACTTCGAGGATTCCATCCTGCTCTCCGAGCGGGTGGTCCAGGAGGATCGTTTCACCAGCATTCATATCCAGGAGCTGACCTGTGTGTCTCGCGACACCAAGCTAGGCTCGGAGGAGATCACCTCCGATATCCCCAACGTGGGCGAGTCGGCGCTTTCCAAGCTGGATGAGGCGGGTGTCGTCTATATCGGCGCCGAGGTGGGGGCGGGCGATATCCTGGTGGGTAAGGTCACGCCCAAGGGCGAGACCCAGCTGACGCCGGAGGAGAAGCTGCTGCGCGCCATCTTCGGCGAGAAGGCCTCCGATGTGAAGGACACTTCCCTGCGCGCGCCTACCGGCATGCGTGGCACCGTCATTGATGTCCAGGTGTTCACCCGCGATGGCGTGGAGAAGGACTCCCGAGCCCTGTCCATTGAGCAGATGCAGCTCGACGAGGTCCGTAAGGATCTCCAGGAGACCTACCGCATCGCCGAGGACGCCACTTTCGAGCGCCTAAAGCGTACCCTGAGCGGCCAGGCCGTCAACGGCGGTCCCAAGCTGAAGAAGGACGACATCCTCTCCGAGAGCTATCTCGAGGAACTGCCCCGCCAGCAGTGGTTCAAGCTGCGCCTGCAGGACGAGACGCTTAACGAACTGCTGGCCCAGGCCGACGACCAGCTCGAGAATCGCCGTCGCGAGATGGACGAGCGCTTCGAGGACAAGAAGCGCAAGCTGACCCAGGGCGATGACCTGGCGCCGGGCGTGCTGAAGATCGTCAAGGTCTACATGG
>CAYWBG010000229.1:0-3601 GCA_964456005.1 uncultured Halomonas sp. | reverse complement strand
GGAAGGAGAGCGCCACGAAGGCCAGCCCCTGCCCCACGAAGGCGGTGCCCTGGGCAGTGAGCGCCAAGGTGAAGCGCCGCTCATTGAAGATATCCAGCGGCAGCAGCGGGTGGGTCGCGCGGCGCTGACGACGCAGGAAACGCCACGCCGCCACGGTGCTCAGCACCACCCAGGCCCCCACCTCCCAGGCCGGCATGCCATGGCCGAGGCCATCCATGGCCATGAAGAAGCCACCAAGCATCACCACCGAAGAGAGCGCACCCGCCAGGTCGAAGCTGCCGCGCCGCCCGGTTTCCCTGGGCAAGGCTTTCCAGGCGAGAACTACCGCCACCGCTCCCAGCGGCAGGTGCAGGACGAACAGCCAGGGCCAGTCCGCCAACGACAGCAGCAGGCCACCGATGGCCGGCCCGGCGGCATAACCGCCGGCCACCACCATGGCCGAAAGTCCCAGGGCCGACCCCAGCAACCGCGAGGGAAAGATGGAACGATACAGCGATGGCCCGATGGAGAGGGTCGCCGCGGCCCCGAGCCCCTGCAAGGCGCGAAATACCAGCAGCGACTCCAGGCTGGTGGAGAGCGCACTGCCCAGCGACGCCAGTGTGAACACCCCGACTCCGGCCACATACAGCCGGCGACGGCTGACCAGCTCGCTCAGCGCGGCAAACACCAGCAGGAAGGCCGCACAGCTGATCTGGAAGAGGTTGGTGACCCAGACGGCTCGGGAGGCCGACACCTCGAGGCTCACCGCGATGGAGGGCAGGGCGATGTTGACCATGGTGGTATCCACCACCGCCATCAGCGTGCCCAGCACCAGCGCCAGCACGGCCAGGCGGCGCTCGGGACCCGGCAGCCCGTCGTCGCCGGGACGTGTGTCGAAGAGTCGGCTCATCCCGTTTCCATCATGGCGGGGTCAGTAACGAGGAAACCGGCCGAAGCCGGTTTCACTAGGAGAGTTGAGGATCAGGGCTCAGTCCTGATCGGTCTCCAGGAGCAGGCTGTCATCCACCTCGGATATCTCCAGGGCCGCCTCGTTGTCGAGGTCGATCGCCAGGTAGCTGTGCTCTACCCGCAGGAAGCGCTGGAACAGCGACCAGTCGCTGGCCTCGGGCCACTGGCGCTCGTCCTCTTCCCAGGCGCGCAGCTCAGTCTCGAGGATCTCCAGATAGCGCTCGCGGACAAAGCCCTCCAGGGCCTCCGGCGAGTCCATCTCCGGGATCAGGTAGATGGTGCTTTCGCGTTCGACGTCGGCTAGCGTCAGGTCATCATCGCCAAGGGTGGGCTCGAGCCCATTGATCCAGTCCACGAAATGCTGGGTCGGGCGGACGCTCAGGGCGGAGCGGTTTAGCAGTTTCATGGTGGTCTCCTCGACGTCGAAACGACGACTATTATGGGCGCTGACCGCAGTGTTTACCAATGCTTCCCGCCCTTCACTCCACTTCCGGGCGCATGGCGGGGAACAACAGAACATCGCGGATCGAGGCGCTGTCGGTAAGCAGCATCACCAGCCGGTCGATGCCGATGCCCTCGCCGGCGGTGGGCGGCAGACCATACTCGAGTGCGCGTACGTAGTCGGCGTCGAAGTACATCGCCTCATCGTCGCCGGCCTCCTTCTCTGCGGCCTGGGCGCGAAAGCGCTCGGCCTGATCCTCGGCGTCGTTGAGCTCCGAGAAACCGTTGGCGATCTCGCGGCCGCCGACGAAGAACTCGAAGCGTTCGGTGACGAAGGGGTCGCTGTCCTTGCGCCGCGCCAGCGGGCTCACCTCGGTGGGGTATTCGGTGATGAAGGTGGGCTGTTGCAGGCGATGCTCCACGGTCTTCTCGAAGATCTCGATCTGAATCTTGCCCAGCCCCCATCCGTCTTTGACGTCGATATCCAGGCGCTCGGCGATCTGACGCGCGGCGGACTCGTCGGCCAGCGCCTCGGCGTGAATATCCGGATTGTACTCGAGGATGGCGTCGAACACGGTGATCCGCTTCAGGGAACTGCCGAAGTCGTATTCGAAACTCTCGAGCACCTCGCCCTCGCTGTTGCGAACGGTGTTGACCACCGTGGTGCTCCCCAATACCTGATGCGTCACGCTGCGCAGCATCTCCTCGGTAAGATCCATCAGGTCATGGTGATTGGCATGGGCCTGATAGAACTCGATCATGGTGAATTCGGGGTTGTGCCGAGTGGAGAGGCCTTCGTTCCTGAAGTTGCGATTGATCTCGAAGACGCGCTCGAAGCCGCCCACCACCAGGCGTTTCAGGTAGAGCTCCGGGGCGATGCGCAGGTACATATCGATGTCCAGCGCATTGTGGTGGGTCACGAAGGGACGCGCCGAGGCACCGCCCGGGATCGGCTGAAGCATGGGGGTTTCCACCTCCATGAAGCCACGCTCCTCGAAGAAGCGTCGCATGGCGCTGATCACCCCGGCACGCGCCTCGAAGACGCGGCGCGAATCGGGATTCATGATCAGGTCCACGTAGCGCTGACGATAGCGCGCCTCCATGTCGGTGAGGCCGTGGAACTTGTCAGGCAGCGGGCGCAGACTCTTGGTGAGGAGCCTGGCCTCGACCATCATCACGTAGAGGTCGCCCTTGCCGGACTTATGTATCGGGCCCCGGGCCGCGACGATATCGCCGATGTCCCAGCCCTTGACGTCTTCCAGCACCTCGCCCGGCAGTCCCTTCTTGTCGACGTAGAGCTGGATCTGGCCCGAGGCGTCCTGGATGACGATGAAGGGGCCCCGCTTGCGCATGATGCGCCCGGCCACCGACGCCTGGCGGTCCAGCGCCTCCAGCTCGGCCTTGTCCCTGTTGCCGAGTTCGTCGATCAGCTCAGCCGCCTGGCTGTCGCGGCGAAAGTCGTTGGGGAAGGCGCTATCGCCGCGCTCGAGGGCCTGCCTGCGGCGCGCGGCCAGCTTGGCGCGGCGCTCGGCGATCAGGCGGTTCTCGTCATTCTGCGGGCTATCCTGGGAAGGGCTCTCGTTGGCCATTTCGCTACCTGTTGGAAATCTTTCATGCGGAATCTGCGACACGTCTAGCGCCGATCGAGCCTCATGGGAACCCAGCGCTGCTGGGCGAATGGAGGCCGAAGGCCTCCCCCGAATTCAATGCCGGGCTTCGGGCTAGAGGCCCTGCTTAAGACTGGCGACGATGAACTGATCCAGATCGCCGTCCAGCACCTTGTCGCAGTTGCTGGTCTGCACGCCGGTGCGCAGGTCCTTGATGCGCTGGTCGTCCAGCACGTAGGAGCGGATCTGGCTGCCCCAGCCGATATCCGACTTGGACTCCTCCGCCTCCTGCTTGGCGACGTTGCGCCTGTCCATCTCGTGTTCCCACAGCTTCGCCTTGAGCTGCTTCATGGCGAAGTCGCGGTTGGCGTGCTGGCTGCGCTGGCTCTGGCACGCCACCACCACCCCGGTGGGCTCGTGGGTGATGCGAACCGCCGAGTCGGTGGTGTTGACGTGCTGGCCGCCGGCGCCGCTGGAGCGATAGGTATCGGTGCGCAGGTCCGCCGGGTTGATCTCAACCTCGAAGCTGTCGTCGATCTCCGGCGACAGGAACACCGAGGCAAAGGAGGTGTGGCGGCGGCCGCCGGAGTCGAAGGGGCTCTTGC
>CAYWBG010000228.1:0-3638 GCA_964456005.1 uncultured Halomonas sp. | reverse complement strand
ATGCGACGGCCTCTCTGCCTACCGCGCCCTGCCGATGCTGGTCGCCCTCCCCGAGTCCCTCGAGCAGGTCGAGACCCTGCTCAAGCGCTGCCACGCCCTGGGCGTGCCGATCGTGACCCGCGGCGCCGGCACCGGCCTCTCCGGCGGTGCCCTGCCGCTTTCGCACGGCGTGCTACTGGTGCTCTCACGCTTCAATCGGATCCTCGAAATCGACCCCCAGGCCCGCACCGCTCGAGTCCAGCCCGGGGTGCGCAACCTGGCGATCTCCGAGGCGGCCTCACCCCACGGCCTCTACTACGCCCCGGATCCTTCTTCACAGATCGCCTGCTCAATCGGCGGCAACGTGGCAGAAAACGCCGGCGGCGTTCACTGCCTGAAGTACGGCCTCACCGTCCACAACGTGATTAAGATCGAGGTGCTGACCATCGAAGGGGAGCACATGACCCTGGGCTCCGATGCCCTGGATGCCCCGGGTTTCGACCTGCTGGCGCTGTTCAATGGCTCCGAGGGCATGCTTGGGGTGGTCACCGAGATCACGGTCAAGTTGCTGCCCAAGCCGGAGAGCGCCAAGGTGCTGATGGCTAGCTTCGACGACATCGAGAAGGCCGGCAATGCCGTGGGCGCCATCATCGCCGCGGGCATCATTCCCGGCGGGCTGGAGATGATGGATAACCTGGCGATTCGCGCCGCCGAGGACTTCATCGGGGCCGGCTATCCGGTGGAAGCCGAAGCGATCCTGCTCTGCGAGCTGGATGGCGTGGAGGCGGACGTGGACGACGACTGCGCGACGGTGCGTCGGGTGCTGGAAGAGGCAGGCGCCACCGGCATCCAGCAGGCCCGCGACGAGGCCGAGCGTGCCCTTTTCTGGGCCGGCCGCAAGAACGCCTTTCCAGCGGTGGGCCGCATGTCGCCGGACTACTACTGCATGGACGGTACCATTCCCCGGCGCGAGCTGGCGCGTGTGCTCAAGGGCATCAACGACTTCGGCGAGGAGTATGGCCTGCGAGTGGCCAATGTCTTCCACGCCGGCGACGGCAACATGCACCCGCTGATCCTCTTCGATGCCAACCAGCCCGGCGAGTTCGAGCGCGCCGAGGAGCTTGGCGGACGCATCCTGGAGCTATGCGTCGAGGTGGGGGGTACCATCACCGGCGAGCATGGTGTGGGCCGCGAGAAGATCCACCAGATGTGCGTCCAGTTCAGCCCCGGGGAACTGGCCACTTTCCGCGCCGCCAAGCGCGCCTTCGACCCCGGCGAACTGCTCAACCCGGGTAAGAACATCCCGACGCCGGCGCGCTGTTCCGAGTTCCGCCTGACCAAGAGCGCCGGCGACGCGCCCGCCCAGACCCACGCCCAAAAGAGCCACGGCTGAGAGACAGGACGATATGGTGACCAGTCACGACATCCCCCTCGATATTACCGGCAACGACGCCAGTGAAGCCCTGGCCGAGTGCATCCGCCGCGCCGAGGCCGAGGGCACTCCCCTGCGCATCGTCGGCGGCGACACCAAGGCCTTCTATGGTCGCCACGTTCGGGGCGAGCCCCTCTCCACCCGCGAGCACCGCGGCATCACCGAGTATGACCCGGTAGAGCTGATCGTCTCGGTGCGCACGGGCACACCGCTGCGTGAACTGGAGGCTGCCCTGGCCGCCAACGGACAGATGCTGCCCTGCGAGCCCCCTCACTTCGGTGAGGACGCCACCGTCGGCGGCATGATCGCCAGCGGCCTCTCCGGCCCTCGCCGTCCCTGGGCCGGCAGCGTGCGCGACTTCGTGCTAGGCACTCGGATCATCTCCCATCACGGCAACGAACAGCGCTTCGGCGGCCAGGTAATGAAGAATGTGGCCGGTTATGACCTGTCCCGCCTGATGGTGGGCGCCCAGGGCACCCTGGGGCTGCTTACCGAGGTCTCCATGAAGGTGCTGCCACTACCCGGCGCCAGCCGCAACCTGCACCTGGACATGCCGCTAACCGAGTCCCTGGAGAAACTCTCCGAGTGGGGTCGCCAGCCGCTGCCCATCAGCGCCGCGGCCTGGCTGGATGGCGCGCTGCATCTACGCCTGGAGGGCGGCCCGAGCTCGGTAGCCGCCACCGCCGAGCGCCTCGGTGGCGACGAGCTGAAGCCCGACTTCTGGGAGGCGCTTCGTGAACAGCGGCTGGCATTCTTCGGCGCCAAGGACCCGCGGCCGCTGTGGCGGCTATCGCTGCCCCACCACACCCCGATGCTCGAGCTGCCCGGCGTGGCCGAGACCGACGTGCTCTACGACTGGGCCGGTGCCCAGCGCTGGGTGCGCGGCGACCTGGATGCCCATGCCCTGCGCGAGATCGTCGCCCGCGCCGGCGGCCACGCCACCTGTTTCCGCGGTGCCAGTGGAGACCCCGTGGACGCACCCTTCACCCCGCTCACTCCGGTGGTCGAGAAATACCACCGCAACCTCAAGGCCGAGCTGGACCCGCAGGGGATCTTCAACCCGGGCCGGCTCTACGCGGCATTCTGAGACAGAGGGGAAACGCCAAGATGCAGACGCACTTTACCGAGGAAGACCTCAAGAAGCCGCATATCCGCGAGGCCGACCGGGTGCTGCGCAGCTGCGTGCACTGCGGCTTCTGCAACGCCACCTGTCCCACCTACCAGCTACTGGGCGACGAGCGCGACGGCCCGCGCGGGCGCATCTACCTGATGAAGGAGATGCTCGAAGCACCCGAGGGCAGCGACAAGGTCACCGAAGAGACCCGGCTGCACCTGGACCGCTGCCTGACCTGCCGCAACTGCGAGACCACCTGTCCCTCCGGAGTGGAGTACCACAAGCTGCTGGACATCGGCCGCGCCGAGATCGAGCGTCGAGTGCCGCGCAAGCCCGCCGAACGCGCCCAGCGCTATGGCCTGCGCAAGATGTTGGTAGAGCCCAAGCGCTTCCAGGCGCTACTAAAGCTGGGTCAGACCTTCCGACCGCTGGTCCCAGGCAGCCTCCGAGACAAACTTCCCCCGGCGCCCATCGATGCCGGCAAGCGCCCTGACGCCAGCCGCCACGCCCGGCAGATGCTGATCCTCGAGGGCTGTGTGCAGCCGGGGCTCTCCCCCAACACCAACGCGGCCACCGCCCGGGTGCTCGACCGCCTCGGTATCGGCGTGACTCCGGTGGCGGAGGCGGGCTGCTGCGGCGCCATCGATTTCCACCTGAACGCCCATGACGACGGCCGCGATCGTGCACGGGCCAACATCGATGCCTGGTGGCCGCACCTGGAGGCCGGCGCGGAAGCCATCGTGCAGACCGCCAGCGGCTGCGGCGCCTTCGTGAAGGAGTACGGCGAGATCCTAAAGGATGACCCGGCCTACGCCGACAAGGCTGCCCGAGTGGGCGAACTGGCCAAGGACCTCGTCGAGGTGCTGCGCGACGAGGCCGTCGACGGCCTCAAGGTGGCCGAAGGCCGAAAGCTTGCCTTCCACTGCCCCTGCACCCTGCAGCACGCCCAGCAGCTCGGCGGCGCCGTCGAGGCCGTGCTGACCCGGCTTGGCTTCAGCCTGACGCCGGTGGCCGACGCCCACCTCTGCTGCGGCTCGGCGGGCACCTACTCCATCACTCAGCCCGAGCTCGCCACCCAGCTGCGCGACAACAAGCTCGACAACCTGGAAGCCG
>CAYWBG010000227.1:0-3645 GCA_964456005.1 uncultured Halomonas sp. | reverse complement strand
CCCAAGGGGCACCTGGGCAGCTACTTTCTCTACGACCCGGATCGCTTCAAGGGACCCATGAAGCGCACCAATCCGAACAAAGGCCGCGACGAGGATCCCGGCTTCGTGCCGATCTCCTGGGACGAGGCCCTGGACACGGTGGCCGCACGCTTGAATGACCTGCGCGCCAAGGGGGAGTCCCACCGCTTCGCCCACTTCTATGGGCGCGGCTGGGGCTCATCGGACGCCGGCCTCTATGGTGACTTCGGCCGCCTCTACGGCACGCCCAACTCGGCCATCGGCCACTCCTCCATGTGCGCCGATGGCTCCAAGAAGGCCAAGCAGGCCACCGACGGCAACAACTCCTACAACAGCTACGACTACCGCCGCACCAACTACCTGCTGATCATGGGCGCCAGCTTCCTCGAGGCCTTCCGTCCCTACAACAACGTCATGCAGATGTGGGGCGAGATGCGCAGCAAGAGCCCCAAGACGCGGGTCACCACGGTGGATGTACGCATGAACCCCACCATGGCGGCCTCGGATCGGGCTCTCTACATCAAGCCCGGCACCGACGGCGCCTTCGCCCTGGCCGTGGCCCACGTGATCCTCACAGAGGGGTTGTGGGATCGCGAGTTCATTGGCGAATTCAGCGATCCCAACCGCCGCTTTGTCAGCGGGGAAACCATCGACGCAGATGACTTCGAGGAGCACTGGGGCCACGGCCTTGCGGAATGGTGGAACGAGGAACTCAAGGACCGCACCCCCGAGTGGGCCGAGGAGGTCACCAGCATCCGCGCCCGGGATATCCGCCAGACCGCCATGGAGTTCGGCAGCACCCGGCCCGCGGTGGCACTATTCGAGCGCGGCCCCACCGGTCACAGCAACGGCACCTACAACGGCATGGCGATCCACGCCCTGAATGCCCTGGTGGGCTCGCTGTTCGCCGAGGGCGGCCTGGGTTACCAGATGGGCGTGCCCTACGGGGCCCTGCCGGTGAGCGCCGACGACTACACGGACACCTACTCCCGCAACGGCGCCTGGCGCAACCAGCCGCGCATCGATATGGCGCGCACCGGCCGCTGGCCCATGGCCGACAACATGATGCAGGAGACGGCCAGGAACCACCTCTCGGGCGAGCCCTATACCCTCGATACCGCGATGTTCTTCTACACCAACCCGATCTGGTCGTCGCCCGACCCCAAGGAGTGGGAAGAGGCGCTCAAGGACGTCTTCGTGATCGACACCTCGCCCTACCCCGGCGAGACCGCCATGTTCGCCGACCTGGTGCTGCCGGAGTCCACCTATCTGGAGCGCCTGCAGGACTCGCCTACCTACCCCTTCGAAGGGTGGCCGATGACCGCCCTGAGGGTGCCTGCGGTGGACCCGATCTACGACACACGGCATTTCGGCGACATCATGATCGGCATCGGCAAGCGCCTCGACGGTCGCATCGGTGAGTACTACCACGAGCTCGACAGTGTCGAGAATATGCTGCGCCACCGCGCCGCGGGCTTCGCCGAGAACCCGGGCGACAATGGCGTCACCGACTTCGAGAGCTGGAAGGAGAAGGGTGTCTGGTACCAGAAGCCCTACCACTTCCGCTATCACCGCGGCGACTTCTATCGCTGGGACGGCCAGCGCTACTCGGTCCGCATGAGCGAGGAGGAGGTGAAGGAGAGCCTGTTCAAAACGCCCAGCGGCAAGTTCGAGTTCAAGTCCGGCTTCCTGGAGGCCCACGCCGAGTACATCGAGCGGGAGCTAGGCATCCCGGGGCACCGCGCCGGCCTGATCCAGTGGATCGAGCCCGTGCACACCGGCGGCGACGGCGATCTCTTCTTCGTGACGCCCAAGACCCCGCTGCACGCCGAGGGACGCGGAGCCAACGTCCCCCACCAGATGGCGATCCATCAGCCCATCGCCGGCGGGCGGGGCACCGTCTACCTGGAGGTGCACCCGCAGACCGCCAGCGAGCGCGGTATCCGCAACGGCGACCGGGTCAAGATCACCTCCGATCTCGGCACCATCGAGGCGGAGTGCCGCTTCGTGGCCGGCCACCGCCCGGACACCATCGTACTGCCCTTCGAGTTCGGCCACTGGGCCCAGGGGCGCTGGGCCAAGGGGCGCGGGCCGGGTCACTCGGGCGAGGTGACGCGCAACGTTTCCGACCCCATCTCCGGGCTCGCCAGCTACTACACCGGCAAGGTCAAGCTCGAACGCGCCTGATCCTGAACCCAGACCGAACAAGGCATTGAGGACACAAGACTATGGCTAAGTGGGGAATGGTCATCGACCTGGACAAGTGCACCGGCTGCCAGGCCTGCACCACCGCCTGCTCGATGGAAAACAACACCCTGCCGGGCGAGAGCTGGCAGGACGTGCTCTTCTACAACGCCGGGGAGTACCCCAGCGCCCAGATGAAGTGGCTACCACGGCCCTGCATGCAGTGCGAGAACCCCTCCTGCGTGCATGTCTGCCCGACCCGGGCGACCTACAAGGACCCCGATGCCGGCGGCATCGTCTTCGTCGACTGGAACAAGTGCATCGGCTGCAAGTACTGCATGATCGCATGCCCCTACGGCGTGCGCTTCTATTCCGACGAGAAGCCGCTGATCGAACCCGACATCCGCGACGCCTATCCGGGCGAGAATGGCCAGCTGTGGAGCCCGCCCTACCAGAATCCCGAGGAGGACTGGCGGCGTGGCATCGGCATCCAGCCCAAGGGGGTGGTCTCCAAGTGCACCTTCTGCTACCACAAGGTCAAGCATGCGCCCGAGGGGATCGCCGACCTCGACGAGGACAATCCCGAGGTCAAGGAGTATGTGCCGGCCTGCGTACGCACCTGTGCGCCCAAGGCGCGCTACTTCGGCGACCTGGATAACCCCGAAAGCCAGGTCAACCGGCTGATCGGTGACAAGCACGGGGTTCGCCTCAAGGACCATACCGGCAACAAGCCACAGGTCTACTATCTGGGTGCCGGCGCCGGTGTACCCGCCTTCACCCCCGCCGACAGGGAGAATGACGCATGAGCTCTTCCATGAAAGGCATGACACCCAGGACGCATGATAACGCCCTGCAAGGCCCGCTGGGCTGGGGGCTGCTGGTGATCGCCGCCGTGGTAATGGTGGTCAGCCTGGGCTTCGGCCTCTACCAGCTGATGACCACTGGCCATACCTCCTTCAACACCAGTTCCAACCTGCCCTGGGGGCAGCCCATCGCCACCTATCTCTACTTTGCCCTGGCGTCCTCGGGGCTGGGGCTGATCGCCTCACTGCCGCTGGTCTTCGGCTTCAAGCAGTACTACCCGGTGGCCAAGCGCTGCATCTTCCTGGCCTTCGTCGTGCTGATCTCGGGCATGGCGGTGCTGGCCCTGGAGCTCGGCCACGTCTTCCGCATGCTCTGGGCCATCCCGCTGAACCTGCAGGTGCAGTCGGCGATGTTCTGGATGGGTGTCTTCTACGCCCTGGATCTACTCTTCCTGCTGTGGAAATTCAGCAAGCTGCAGGGCGGCGAGTGGGACAGCAGGACCGCCAAGCAGGTGGGCATCGCGTCGTTCATCGGGGTGCTGCTGGCCAGCGGCAACCTGGCGCTGATCTTCGGCATGATGAGCATGCGCCCCTTCTGGTTCGATGCCCTGCTGCCGATCTACTTCTACTTCACCGGCGT
>CAYWBG010000226.1:0-3648 GCA_964456005.1 uncultured Halomonas sp. | reverse complement strand
TCCGCCGAGCGCCACTCGGGAACCTGTTGCCATTGTGTCATCTGCTCACCGGGCAGCAGGTCGGCGTCGCCACCCACCCGCAGCCGCGACACCCGGGGAGCCTCACGACCCAATGCGCGATGCAGGCGCCACCACTGGTCCGAAAGCGTGTCGCAGCGCTCGGCGCAGTCGAACGCCAGCACCCAGGTACCCTCGTCGTGACGTCCCTCGATCGGCCACTCGGACAGCGGCGGAATGTCGGGTACCAGTTCGCCGTGAGCGGTACGCTCATCGGGAATACCCAGCTGCCAGTTGACCATGGTCCAGGCCACCAGCGGCGGCATGCCAAAGAGGGCGATCAAAGCCAGCACCTTCAAGCGGGGGTGGCGAATGGTGGGCGGCTTGGGCATCGAATTCACTCCTTGGTACCAGAAGGGGACGAGTCGGAAAGCACGGGTAGCGAATCACGGCGCAGGCGGCGCCCGCCGATGATCATGGCCACGAAGGCCGCGAGGGCCAAGCCCCACCACTGAACGGCGTAGCCAACATGGCGGCTCGGTGGCATCACACTGGGGGTCCACCAGGGTGTCAGACGACCCGGCCCCGCCTCCAGGTGCAGCCACCCTTCATGGGCAAAGGGTATCTCCCAGGCACCGAGCTCGATGCGCTGTAGCCGCTGCCCTTCCCGAACGGGGCCGAAAACCGGAGCCCCCTGCCGGGCCACCTGCCAGCGCCCCTCCAGGGTCACTCGCCCCGCCGGCGTTTCCACCTCGGGTGTCTCGCGGCCGGCACCGCTGGCCAGGAAACCGCGCTGGACAAGCCACAGTCGGCCGTCCTCGGTACGCAGCGGCGTCAGCGGCGCCACGCCGTGACGCCCCTCCAGGGTGCGGTTGTCCAGAAACAGGGTTTCGTCGCCGAGATACTCGCCGGTGAGCGTCATCCGGGTACCGTCGGGAGGGGTCTCCTGAGGCGAGACGAGATGAGGGGCAGCCTCGAGGGCTGCGAGGTAATCGCGCTTCTCCCCCGCTCGCTCCCACTGCCAGAGACCCAGCGTCAGGCCCAGCACTACCAGCAGGGTACCGCCTCCCCACCAAAGGCGTTGCCGCCAGCCACCGCGCCGGGCATGCTGAGAGGACTTGTCTTTCGAGGAGAGTTTCATGCTGCTTAAAGTCCTGATCGCCCTGGTCTTCGTGGCTATGGTCGCCAGCCTGGCCGCCGGTGCCGGCTTTCTGATTCGTGACGGCAGCGAGTCGCGCCGGCTGCTGGTCTCGCTGAAGATGCGGGTGGCCCTGGCCTCCACCCTACTCGTTCTGCTGATCTTCGGCTTCTATTTCGGCAGCCTGGGAGGCTGACCCCCAGGCTCAGAACACATAGACGAAGATGAACAGCCCGACCCACACCACATCGACGAAGTGCCAGTACCAGCAGGAGGCCTCGAAGCCGAAGTGATTGTCACTGGAGAAGTGGCCTCGCTGGATGCGCACGAACATCACCGCCAGAATGGTGGCCCCGATGATCACATGCAGGCCGTGGAAGCCCGTCAGCAGGAAGAAGGTCGCCCCGTAGATGCCCGCTTCCAGGGTGATACCGTAGTGGGCATAGGCCTCGTAGTACTCGACCCCCTGAATGATGATGAAGGTAACGGCCAGCACCAGCGTCGCCAGCAGCCAGTTGCGAGTCGTCTCCCGCGCGCCCTCCTTGAGCCCCTCATGGGCCACCGTCAGGGTGATGCTCGAGGCCACCAGGATCAGGGTGTTGACCAGGGGCAGCTGCCAGGGGCTGAAGGTCTGCGCCGGGCCAGGGATGGTGGAATCCGGCGGGCTCATCAACGGCCAGCTGGCGGTGAAGTCCGGCCACAGCAACGCCGCCACCCCCTTGGCGCCCTCGCCGTCGAGCCACGGCAGGGCAAACGTCCGGATATAGAAGAGCGTCCCGAAGAAGGCCGCAAAAAACATCACCTCGGAGAAGATGAACCAGGCCATGCCCTGGCGGAAGGAGCGATCCATCTGGGCGTCGTAGAGACCCTGGCGGGACTCGACGACCACATCGCGGAACCACAGCGCCATCACCGCCAGAACCCCGACAAGCCCCACCGTCATGATCAGAGCGCCACGGCCATAGACCAGGACCATGCCAGTGCCGACCATCATTACGCCCAGAGCGACGGAAGCGAGAACCGGCCACTTGCTGGTTGCGGGTACGTAGTAGCTGCCACCACTCATGCCTCATCTCCTTTGCCGGCAGTCGCTCGGGCCTGCAACGACGGATCGTCACGGGTGACCGGATACAGGGTATAGACCAGGGTTACGGTATTGACGTCAGCGGGCAGGTCGCGGGCCAGCTGGAAGACCAGCGGCAGCTCCAGACGCTCCCCTGCCTTCAGGTGCTGCTCCTCGAAGCAGAAGCAACTCATCTTGCGCAGGTGTCGCGTGGCGCTGGAGGGCGACACGCTGGGCACCGCTCGCCCCCAGGTACCCTCATCGCTAGCATTGTGGAAGGCGAAGTCCACTTCCGCCGTCTGCCCGGGGTGGAGGCGCACCTGACGGGTCTCCACTTCCAGGTTCCAGGGCAGCCCAGAGCCATTGCGAGTGATGAACTGCACGTTAACGAAACGGGAGTCGTCCACCTCCTCGTGAACCAGGGCCTGGGCCGTGGTATCCACCTTGCCGTTGAGACCGGTGACACGACAGAAAACGTCATACAGCGGCACCAGGGCGAAGGCAAAGGCGAACATGCCTACCAGAGCGGCCACCGAGCGCACCACGGTTCGACGCACGCCGGGATTGGGCTGGTTGGACTCAGTCATGGAACATCTCCCCCGAGCCGAGGCTCAGTGCTCTTGCCGGTGAAAGGTCGGTGGCGTCTCGAAGGTGTGCAGCGGGGCCGGGCTCGGCACGCTCCACTCGAGATCCACGGCGCCTTCCCAGGCCTTGGCCGGGGCCTTCTCGCCGCCGCGCACGCAGAGAATTACCACCGCCACGAAGAGCAGCTGCGAGGCACCGAACAGAAAGGATCCCAAACTGGACACCAGGTTGAAGTCGGCGAACTGCAGGGCGTAGTCGGGAATGCGCCGCGGCATGCCGGCCAGGCCAGAGAAGTGCATGGGGAAGAAGGTCAGGTTGACGCCGACGACCGACAGCCAGAAGTGCCACTGGGCCAGCTTGACGTTGGGGTAGTGTCCGGTCCACTTAGGCAGCCAGTAATAGACAGCCGCCATGATGGCAAACACCGCCCCCGGCACCAGCACGTAGTGGAAGTGGGCCACGACGAAGTAAGTATCGTGGTACTGGAAATCCGCCGGCGCGATGGCCAGCATGACACCCGAAAGGCCGCCGATGGTGAACAGCACCACGAAGGCCAGGGCGAAGAGCATCGGAGGCTCGAAGCTGATCGATCCGCGAAACAGGGTGGTGATCCAGTTGAATACCTTCACCCCGGTGGGCACGGCGATCAGCATGGTGGCGTACATGAAGAAGAGTTCAGCGACCAGCGGAAGCCCCACCACGAACATGTGGTGGGCCCAGACGAGGAAAGAGAGAATCGCGATGGAGGCCGTGGCATAGACCATGGAGGCGTAGCCGAACAGCGGCTTACGGGCAAAGGTCGGGATGATTGCCGAGACGATACCGAAGGCCGGCAGGATCATGATGTAAACTTCCGGATGCCCAA
>CAYWBG010000225.1:0-3651 GCA_964456005.1 uncultured Halomonas sp. | reverse complement strand
GCAGCTCGGGGTTGGCCAGTTCGGCGCGCACCGTGGCGCTGCGGCTCACCGGGTCGACTCGGCTGCCCACACTCTCCACGTGCCCCTCGAAGCGCTCATCGGGGTAGGCCACGCTGCGCGCCTTCAGCGCTAGCCCGGGCTCAAGGATCGCCAGGAACACCTCCGGCACGCTGAAGTCGAGCTTCATCACGTCGGTCTTGTCCAGGGTCACGAGCTCCGTGCCGGGAGTGACCAGGCTGCCCACACTAATGTTGCGAAAGCCCACCACGCCGTCGAAGGGGGCGCGCACTCGATAGTTACGCAGCCGCGCCTCCAGCCCCTGGATCTCCGCTTCCACCTGGCGCAGTCGCGCCTGGGCGTCCTCCACGTCGGCCCGGGGGGCCATGTTGCGGCTCTGCAGCTGGGCCAGGCGGTTCAGCGTGGCGCGGCGTTCGTCTCGCTGGGCCTGGGCGGCGCGCAACTGGGCCTGCTGCTCGTCATCCTGCAGGCGCACCAGCAGCCGGCCGGCCTCCACGACCTGCCCGTCGTGGAAGTTCACCTCGGCGACGGTGTCGGTGACGGTGGCGGAGAGCGTTACGCTCTCATCGGCGCGCAGTGTGCCCAGCGCCTCCAGGGGGTCGGACCAAGGCGCCTGGATCGCGCGGGCGCCGATCACCGGCGTGGGCTGCTGAGCGGCAAGGGGCATAGCCACTGCCAGGCTTAGCGTCACGGCCAGCAGGGTGTTGGCGCAGAAAACACAAAGGGAGGGCGTTCTGGTCATGGGGCACTTGTGTGTCAGGGGCGGGGGACAATTGCGCAGTGCAAAGCAATTCTTAACAAGCTATCAATAATCTTAGCGAAAAATGTGGCAACAATGCGCAATGCTGAGGTGTCACCTTAGTGTACAAGACCTGTACAGAAGTTTCTTGCCTGTAGCGCCAGTCTGGAACTCTCCGTTGCTGGGCGCCGTCTTGGCGAGTGAACCCGAGCAACTGCTAGAATACTCGCCCTTCAAGAGTCCGGCCGGGAGTGACCATGACCTATGACGCGGTGATCATCGGCGCGGGCGCCGCTGGCCTGATGTGCGCGCTGACGGCGGGATACGCCGGACGGCGGGTGTTGGTCATCGACCACGCCAACAAGGCCGGTCGTAAGATCCTGATGTCCGGCGGTGGGCGCTGCAACTTTACTCACCTCAATTCCACGCCGGCCAACTTCTTCTCTGCCAACCCACATTTCTGCATCTCGGCGCTCAAGCGCTACCGCCCGGAGCACTTCGTCGAGCTGGTGGAGCGCCACGGCGTGGAGTACGTGGAGAAGACGCCGGGCCAGCTGTTCTGCGCCGACTCGGCGAAGGAGATCGTCCGCGTGCTGCTCACTGAGTGTGAATGGGCCGGCGTGGAGTTGCGTCTCAAGACCGCTGTCGAGCGCATCGAGCGATGCGGCGACGGCATGCGACTAATGACCTCGGCCGGCACTATCGACTGCGGTGCCCTGGTGGTGGCTACCGGTGGGCTCTCCATTCCCAGCATGGGCGCCAGTGGCTTCGGGTACGAGATTGCACGCCAGTTCGGTCTCGAGGTGTCCGAGACGCGCCCGGCACTGGTGCCCTTTACCCTGACGTCCCAGTGGAAGTCGCGGGCCGAGGGGCTGTCCGGAGTGGCCTGCGAGGTGAGTGTGCGATCGCTGCGCGGCGGGGAGCCCCGCGGCCACTACCGTGAACCCATGCTTTTCACCCACCGTGGCCTCTCGGGGCCGGCGATGCTGCAGATCTCCAGCTTCTGGGCGCCGGGGGACGAACTGGCCATCGACCTGCTGCCAGGGGTGGATGCCTACGAGGCGCTTCGTGCCGCCCGCCGGGAGACGCCCAGGCGGCAGCTCTCCAGCTGGCTGGCCGAGCAGCTTCCCCGGCGGCTGGCCCAGGCGCTGGTCGAGTGGCACGGCGGCGACGGCGTGCTGGCCGAGCGATCCAACGCGGCGCTTGCCGCATGGGCGGGCTATCTTGGCGACTGGCGAATCAAGCCAGCGGGAACCGAGGGTTGGCGGACTGCCGAGGTGACCATGGGCGGTATCGACACCCGCTCGGTGTCGTCGAAGACCTTCGCGGTGGAGGGGCTCGACCCGCTGCGTTTCATCGGCGAGGTGCTCGACGTGACCGGTGAGCTGGGCGGCCACAACTTCCAGTGGGCCTGGGCCAGCGGAGTGGCCTGCGGCAATTCCCTATGAGGGGGCACGGCGAGAAGGCGTGGCCCTTTTGGCAGCGGATCACGCGAGCGTGGCGTGAGACGCAAGGGAGGAGAGACCTCCGGGTATTACGCATCGGGAAAATTTGATGTCCCTGAGCGATCCGCTAAGTCCGATCTGACGCATGTCGGACCCCGTCGTGTCTGGCGTGGCGATTCGCCAAACAGCCTGGCGTAATCAATAGCAAACTGTCCGGGATGCAAGAACCCTAGGTCATACGCAATTTGCTGGACGCAAGGCTCGTTTTGTCTGGCAATAATCTGTAGGCGCGCTCTGTGCAGGCGGAGCACTTTCGAATGTGAAGAGGGTGAGCGCCCTAGAATCTCGTTGAACGCATAAAAAAGTAGCCGCCTGCTGGCATGGGTTGCCTCGCAGAGCTCGGTCACGCTGGGCGGATTATCGAGACGGGCTCTGATCAATTCCTCACCGCGCCTGACGATACGGCTGCGCGTTGCATAGCTTGAAGGAAGCTGTCGGGTATTTTGGGCCTGTTGAATCAGTGCAATGACTCGACCTGCAACGTCCATACCCTCGCCGCCGGAATGGGACAGCATCTGCTGAAGAAAGCAGGTCATATCGCTGCCCATTTGCGAATCTGCCTTGACACACCAGCGACTCCAAACGTCCTCCACGGCAACCTGATGTTCGATCCGAAGTATCCGTTCCACGAGACCAACGGGAATCGAGATGGCTTCCTGACGATGGCCTCCTTTTACCTGTTGATAGACATCGCCTCCCGGATCTTGCAAGAGGATATCGCCCTTGCTCAGTGTCTGGCCCCGATAGCGGGCCACTGTTGCACTGGAAGTGATGGGGGAAATCGTCCAGAACGCAGCAGAACGTTGCCCCGAACACAGCAGAGTTTGGTTGGTCGTGCCACTGTAGATGAGACAGCCGCCCACCCGTCGAGCCGACAATCTGATATCGAGCGGACCGGGGTCTGACTGGGTGACCTCCACGTCCCAAACCTGCTCGAGAGCACTCTGGAACATCTCGATGGAATGACAGTGAAGACGATCCATCCCATTTTCATTCACTTAGCGCTCTCCTGACGAACTACCTGCTAGATCACTGCCGACATCGACGCCACGTGAGGGGCGAAAATTAGTTCTCCTGAAGCGCGAAATGCCGTCAGTCACTTGCGGAAGCTGACCATCGATCCCCTTTTGTCCCCAAGAAAAATCATTAAGCTGCATGCAAGCTCTCGGTGAATATTGCTGGTCTTAGGCCAAAAGGCAGCGAAAAAAGCCGATGTATCATGCGGAAAGTGGGGCAATATCATTCGCGAATAATATAGTAGAAAAACCTCATAAAGAATATCTGTATGTGCTGACTGGTCTGCTTTCCCTGAAGTGACGCGAGTGAAAAAGCGTTTCGACCTCAGCGGCTGCACTGTTGAAGACTCCTAGTAGTTTAGTAGGCGGTGTG
>CAYWBG010000224.1:0-3686 GCA_964456005.1 uncultured Halomonas sp. | reverse complement strand
ACCCGCCAGGCGCCATGGATGGAGGACTTCCTGCGCACGGCTCGGGAGACCTCCTTTGCGGTGCTGGAGGGGATCAAGCCGGCGTAATGGTCTCTTGGCGGGTGTCGCGCTTAGGTAGCAGCAGTGTGAAGCGCGCCCCGCCCAGCGAGGGACTGTCATCCACCGTCACGCTGCCGCCGTGCCAGGTCATCACCTTTTCCACGATGGAGAGCCCCAGGCCGTAGCCGCCGGAGCTTCGGGTACGGCTATCGTCGAGGCGGGCGAAGGGCTTGAAGATCGTCGGCCGATCCCCGGCTGGCACACCGGGACCATCGTCCTCCACGTCGATGCGGACCACCCGGGGCTCGGCGTGCAGCTGGATCACTACCCGGCTGCGGGCATGGCGGCAGGCGTTGGCCACCAGGTTCTGCAGGGCCCGCTGCAGGTAGCGTGGCTCGGCGACGACCTCGACCTCGTCCCCCTCGACCAGGACGATTTCCAAGTGACCGTGCAGCGGGCGCAGTGCCTCGATCACCCGCTCCGCCATGGCACGACAGTCGACCAGGCTGGACTCGACCTCGCGCCCGTTGACAGCATCGCTACCCAGGCGGGCATAGGTGAGAATCTCATCGATCAGGCCATCGAGTTCCTCGATGTCGCCGTCGATGCCCTCTAACTGGCGGCGAATCGCCGGATCATCGGTCATGTCCTCGACCATCTGCACCGCGAAGCGGATCCGCGCCACGGGCGTGCGCAGCTCATGGGAGACCGCCCGGATCATGTCCTGCTGGGCGCGCAACAGCGACTGCACCTGGGCGGCCATGCCGTTGAAGGCCATGCCCAGACGCCCCAAGAAGTCGCCGCTCTCCACCTTGACCCGGGTATCCAGCCGACCGGCGGCGATCCGCGTGGCCGCCAGCTCAAGGCGTGCCATGCGTGCCTCCACGCCGCGCACGATCAGATAAATGGTGGCCCCCAGCACCGCCAGCAGGATCACCACCATCAGCAGCTGCAGCGAGTCGGGCATGGGCTCGAAGGCCTCCACCGGACCAATGGCCAGCCAGCCGGCACCTTCCTCCTCACGCGGCAACGCCAAATACATGGCCATGGACCAGCGGCCCGGCAGCAGGCGTATCACCACCTCACCGTCGGCCAGGCGGTTGAGCTGATAGGCGTCCAGCCCTGAGGGAGGGGCATCGGTCAGGCTGACCGGAATGCTGCCGCCGGCAACCCGCTCGAGGCGGGAATGCCGTTCACCCGCCGGCAGTTCAGCCAACCATTCGCCCAGCAGTTCAGTGAGCCCGCGCAGCTGATGCTCGCTGAGGCTGGCCAGGTCTACCTGCAGCAGGTGCTCTCCACCCGCCAGCAGCTTCTGCAGACGCCAGCCCTGCTCACCCCTGTCGTGCACCAGCAATTGCCCGCGCTCCAGGCGGGTTCGGGAAAAATAGTTGTGTGACACGGCACTCATGGGCAGCACCGTGGGCGTCATATCGAGGCGCTGGGCCTGGGAAGCCAACCATTCGCCATGGGTCTCGGGAGGCAGAGTGGCGAGCCGCTCGGCGAGCAGCCGCATGGGCACCTCGGCGAGCTGCTCGCGATGGTGTTCGCGACGCACCTGATCGACCATGGCCAGGCCCAACAGGGCCAGGCCGAAGGTCAGCAGCAGCGCCAGCGCCAGAAGCAGATAGACGCGCAGGAAGGTACTGTCCGCCATGGCCCTGCGCATGGCTTAAGCTTCCTTGACGAAGAGGTAGCCCTTGCTGCGTACCGTCTTGATGCGGTGCGGCTGATTGGGATCGTCGCCGATCTTGGGACGGATCCGTGAGACGCGTACATCGATGGAGCGGTCCTGACCGTCGTACTTGATACCGCGCAGTTGGGAGAAGATCTCCTCCCGGGTAAGAACCCGGCCGGCATTGCTGGCCAGCAGCCAGAGCAGATCGAATTCGGCGCTGGTCAGGTCGATTCTCTCACCCTCCAGCCATGCCTCTCGGGTGGCGCTGTCGATCTCCAGGTTGCCGAAGGTAAGACGCGTCTCGCCGGAGGTGGCCTCGGGGCCCTCAGTGCGCCTTAGCAGGGCGCGCATGCGCGCCAGGAGCACCCGCGGCTGCACCGGTTTGGGCACGTAGTCGTCGGCCCCCATCTCCAGGCCCAGTACCTGATCCATGTCGTCGGTGCGCGCAGTGAGCATCAGGATAGGGCCCTGGTAGTCGCCACGCACTCGTCGGCAGATCGACAGGCCATCCTCGCCGGGCAACATCAGGTCGAGGATGACCAGGTCCGGCTGAAAGGCCAGGATTCGCTCCACCCCGCGAGCGCCGTCGGCCTCCAGGGTGACGCGGAAACCATTGGCTTCGAGGTAGTCGCGCGTCAGGCCGGCCAGTCGCTCGTCGTCCTCGATAATCAACACATGATCCTGGTCCCGGGGTTCCAAGGTATCGTCCATCCTCTTTTCCATCCTGGCTAGCAGGTCATCGGGCAGCGGCAATCCCGGTCGGGAGTTTTACCGCCAATGTCTAAAGGATACCCGAAATCCGCAAATGCGCATGCCTGTTGCTAATTTGCGACAGGATCAACACGACTCCGCACTGCAAAGCCCCACAGCCCGTCCACAGGTTATCCACTTGAAGCGAGCCAAAAAGCACACTATCTTGTGCCTCATCCTAAAGATTGCACCATATGATGTGATTGCCGGCCAAATTCGGCTGTCGAGCATATCGTCGTTCGCTTCGCCCACCAGATAGGGACATCGTCGTCATGCCAACTACTCCCCCACCGGGCACACCCTCCGTTTCCGTCACCGCTCCGCAGCGCCTGCGCGTCATCAAGCGCACCGGGGATGTGCTGCCCTTCGATCGCGACAAGATCGCCGTGGCCATGCGCAAGGCCTTCCTGGCGGTAGAGGGCGATAACGCCGATGCCTCCTCTCGGGTGCGCGACTTCGTGCAGCAATCCGCCGCCGCCATCGAGCAGGCCTTCCTGCGCCGCCTGCCCGACGGCGGCACCCTGCACATCGAGGATATTCAGGACCAGGTAGAACTGGCGCTGATGCGTGCCGGTGAGCAGAAGGTGGCCCGCGCCTATGTGCTCTACCGGGAGGCCCACGCCCGGGCCCGCGACGCGGCCGGCGATATCGCCAGGCCCCACCCTACCCTCAACGTCACCCTGCCCGACGGCAGCACGCGCCCCCTGGACCTGGGTCGCATCGAGACGCTGGTTGAGGATGCGTGCGCGGGGCTCGAGAACGTCGATGCCATGCGCATCGTCGAGGAGTCACTGAAGAACCTCTACGACGGCGTCACCATTGATGGCGTATCCCAGGCGCTGATGATGACCGCCCGCACCCGGGTGGAGAAGGATCCCGACTACACCTACGTCACCGCCCGACTGCTGCAGGACAACCTGCGCCGCGAGGCCCTCGCCTTCCTCGGCGTGGCTGACGAGGCCACCTACCAGGAGATGGCCGAGCTCTACAAGCCGGCCTTCCTGGCCTACGTAGAGAAGGGCATCGAGTTCGAGCAGCTCGACCCGCACCTGGCGGAGTTCGACCTGGAGCGCCTGGGCGAGGCGCTGGACCATACCCGCGACAACGCCTTCACCTACTTGGGGCTGCAGACCCTCTACGACCGCTACTTCATCCATCGGGATGACGTGCGCTACGAGCTGCCCCAGGTGATGTTCATGCGCGTGGCCATGGGCCTGGCGCT
>CAYWBG010000223.1:0-3705 GCA_964456005.1 uncultured Halomonas sp. | reverse complement strand
TAGCCGAACAGCAGGTCGAAGTAGCCCATGTCGAACTGGGTCGGGTTGGTGGTCCAGGCACCCTCGATGCCCGAGGTGACCGCATTGGCAGCCTTGCCGTCCTGATGCGGGTTGTGCCAGCCGAAGCCCTGCTGCTCGACGTCGGCGCCTTCCGGCTCTGGCCCAAGGGCTTCGGCGTCGCCGTTGCCATGAGTCTTGCCGACGGTATGGCCACCGGCGGTCAGGGCGGCGGTTTCTTCATCGTTCATCGCCATGCGCGCAAAGGTCACGCGGACCTGCTCGGCGGTTTTCTGCGGGTCGGGTTGGCCGTTGACACCCTCCGGATTCACGTAGATGAGACCCATCTGGACTGCCGCCAGAGGGTTTTCCATGGTGTCGGGCTTTTCGACATCCTCGTAACGGTTGTCGGACGGTGCCAGCCACTCCTTCTCTGCACCCCAGTAGATGTCTGTCTCCGGGTGCCAGATATCCTCACGGCCGTAGGAGAAGCCGAAGGTCTTGAAGCCGAAGGATTCGTAGGCCACGTTACCGGCCAGGATGAACAGATCTGCCCAACTGACCTTGTTGCCGTACTTTTTCTTCAACGGCCACAGCAGGCGGCGTGCCTTGTCGAGGTTGCCGTTATCAGGCCAGCTGTTGATCGGAGCAAAGCGCTGGTTGCCGGTGCCGGCACCGCCTCGGCCATCGGCCACGCGGTAGGTGCCCGCGGCGTGCCACGCCAGACGGATCATCAGGCCACCGTAGTGGCCCCAGTCCGCGGGCCACCAATCCTGGCCGTTGGTCATCAGCGCGTGCATGTCCTTTTCAAGCGCGGCGTAGTCGAGCTTTTTGACCTCTTCCCGATAGTCGAACTCTTCACCCATCGGGTTGGTCTTGCGATCGTGCTGATGGAGGATGTCCAGCTTCAGGGACTCCGGCCACCAGGCGACCACGTCCGCTTTTTCCTGCGTGTTGCCGCCGTGCATTACCGGGCACTTGCCGGTGTTCTGCTGATCACCCATTTTGCTCTCCAATCATGACTGTGTTCTTGGAACCGCTACTCTTATATAGACGAAGCGCGTTCCGGGGGACAATGAGCCGTATCAACCATCAGGCGTACGCAGCGATGGCCGTGGCTCTGCATCATCGTACTCTCCAAACTAGTCCTCATGACTCCATTAGCACAATGCGAGATTGCCGACCGCGTCGATAGCGAATTTTTATCGTGTGGGTCTTCGAGAACCTGCAGTGCTCGCCTGGTGGGCTGATTCCCCGGCGAGGGTTCAGTCAAGGTTGAGAGGAAATCGCCACTGATGTTGTAAAATGCCTTTGGTTTGCCACGATTACCATGAACCGCCTTCGGGAACCCGAGAGTCTATCCCGGCAAGGCGTCTTCTTGCCTAGCCGGAGGTGACTTGCTCAAGCGCTTGATCCCCAATGCCCTGAGATGGCGCCTTCAGACCCTGCAGTGGCGGCTGCTGGCGGGGCTAGTGGCAACCTGGCTGGTCATCATCGGCCTGCTGCTCGGCGTTGCCTGGGGCATCGGCCAGACACTGATGCGTGACGCTAGCCTCAACCACCTGGGGTATCAAGCGGAAATGCTGAGTCGAGGGCTTCAAGATGGGCTCGGCCAGCGCTTCGTGGCGCTGCATCACTTCGCCGACCCGCTTGCCGAGGCATCCAGCGAGGAAATCGCGGGGCGCCTCGAACAGAACCGCAGCCTGCTGGCACACTTCGAGGGCATCATCATTACCGATGCCAGCGGCAGGGTGATCGCCGACCTGCCTGAGGTGCCGGGTCGCGTCGGTCTCGAGACCGTTTCCCGGGAGTTCTATCAGATGCTGCGACACTCCCCCTGGCCCTATGTCAGCCAGCCCTTCATGGGTCGGGCCAGCGACCAGCCGCTGGTAATGATGCTAGTGCCTCGCATTACCGCCGAGGGTGAGTTCGCCGGCATGGTGGGCGGCACCCTCAACCTTGCCCAAGGCCAGTTCTTCCGCAGTATCGCCTCCCTGACCTTCCAGCATCAGGGGCATGTGGCGATCTTCACGGCCGATGGCACCCCGGTGCTCGTACCCGACTCCCTGAAAGGTGCCGTTGCGTCGCTGCAGCGCCTCGAGCCGCCGGATTTTCAGCTGGCGCTAGACGGCTGGCAGGGGGAAACCCGCCATGAACTGGATGGCGAGAGCATGCTGGTGGCCTATCGCCAGGTGTGGGAGGCGGACTGGGTGGTGGCCCTGATGATGCCCCGTCGCTCAGTGCTGGCACCGCTGCAGGCGTTCCTGGAGCGGCTGTGGTGGACCTGGCTGGTGGCCGCCCTGTTGATGCTGGCGATCACCCGCTGGTGGGTCGGCCGTCAGCTCACGCCACTGCATCGCCTGGAGCGGCAGATTGCCGAAGTCGGTACCGGCGCACGCCAACAGTTGGCGCTCTCAACCGACCTGCGCGAACTCATCCTGGTGTCTGATGCCTTCAACCGCCTGGAGCATGAGCGCAGCGACGCCATTTATCGCCTGCGTGACCGCGAGGCCTTCCTAAACGCCGTGCTGGGCTCGACACCGACCGGCATGTTCGTGGCCGATCTTAGCGGAGAGATCACCTACCTGAATTCCGCTCTGATGGCCATGCTGGGGCTCGAGGCGTTGGCGTCGAATGATGATATCTGGCGACGCATCCATGAGGATGACCTTGACGACAGCCGCGAGCTGTGGCGCTACTCGCTTCGGCAGGGCACCGAATTCTTGAGGCAGCTGCGCATGCTGGGCGACGGGGGTGAGGTACTGTGGGTCGAGGTGCACGCCAGCCTGGTGCAGGGGGGTGAGAAACCGCTGGGGGTCGTAGGTACGGTAAAGGACATTACCGAGCGGCGGCACGAGGAAGCGTTGCAGCGCTGGGAGGCCGAACACGACCCCCTGACCCAATTGCTCAATCGGCGCGGTTTCGAGCGTCGCCTGGAGGAGGCCCTGGCCGACTTCACCAAGACCGGCACGCCCTCGGCGCTGCTCCTTTTCGATCTGGATCAGTTCAAGCCGGTCAACGATGAGGGCGGACATGCCCTGGGCGACGAACTGCTGCGTCTGGTGTCCCGAGCGGTGGCCCTTGAGGTGCGACGCAGCGACCACCTGGCGCGGCAGGGCGGCGACGAGTTCGGCCTGCTGCTGCCGAGCTGTACCCTCAGGGAGGCCAAAACCATTGGCGATGCAGTGCGCGAGGCCATCCGGCGGGTCAACGTCAGCCAGGCAGGGAAGACGTATTTCGTGACCGCCAGTATCGGCCTGACCCATTTCATGGAGGGGGATGACGCCATCGCTTCAGTGCTGGCCCGGGCCGATGCCGCCAGCTACGACGCCAAGCGAATGGGCCGCAACAGGGTGGTCGTTCATTGCCGTCATGCAGATCGCCTGGCAGGCAGCGTCCCCGACTGAGTACCCTTCTTTTGATGCGGGCTCAGCTCTCGGTGCCGGGCAGCATCAGCTCTCTGGCCTCTCCCATCAGGAAGGCGCGGTTGACCTCCAGCGCCTCGCGCAGGAAGTCCCACAGCAGACGCACCCGGGCCAGGCGGCGCTGCTCCTGGCGGGCGGTGATCCAGAACTGGCGATCGATGGCCACCTCTTCCGCCAGTACCCTGGCCAGTGGCGCACTGGTTTCCGCCATGAAACAGGGCAGCACGGCCAGGCCCGCCCCGTGCAGGCAGGCGGCGTGCTGGGTGGTCACGCTGGTGCTGCG
>CAYWBG010000222.1:0-3753 GCA_964456005.1 uncultured Halomonas sp. | reverse complement strand
AGAGCACCTATATCCGCCGTCCGCCCTACTGGGAAGGCAACATGGCGGCCGTGCGTGCCCTCAAGGGCATGCGGCCGCTGGCGATCCTGCCGGACAACATCACCACCGACCATCTCTCGCCGTCCAACGCCATCATGATGGACAGCGCAGCGGGGGAGTACCTGCACAAGATGGGACTGCCCGAGGAGGACTTCAACTCCTACGCCACCCACCGCGGTGACCACCTCACCGCGCTAAGGGCGACGCTGGCCAACCCTAAGCTGTTTAACGAGATGGTCCGCGACGAGAACGGCGAGGTGAGGCAGGGCTCGTTGGCGCGCATCGAGCCGGAGGGCGAGGTGACCCGTATGTGGGAAGCCATCGAGACCTACATGGAGCGCGATCAGCCGCTGATCGTCATCGCCGGCGCGGACTATGGCCAGGGTTCCTCGCGTGACTGGGCGGCCAAGGGCGTGGCCCTGGCCGGGGTCGAGGCGATCGTCGCCGAAGGCTTCGAGCGCATCCACCGCACCAACCTGATCGGGATGGGCGTGATGCCGCTGCAGTTCCAGGAGGGCACCACCCGCCACACCCTGCAGTTGGACGGCACCGAGACCTACGATGTGGAGGGCGCCGCGTCTCCGGGCGCGACCCTAGAGCTGGTCATCCACCGCAAGACCGGTGAGGTCGACCGGGTGCCGGTGATCTGCCGCCTGGATACCGCCGAGGAGGTGACGGTCTACTCCGCTGGTGGCGTGCTGCAGCGCTTCGCCAAGGACTTCCTGGAATCCGAGGAGGTGGCGAGCGCATGAGCCAGCAACCCCAGATCAGGATTCCCGCCACTTATATGCGCGGTGGCACCAGCAAGGGTGTCTTTTTCAGGCTCGACGACCTGCCCGAGGCGGCTCGTGAGCCCGGTGAGGCCCGGGATCGCCTGCTGATGCGGGTGATCGGCAGCCCCGACCCCTACCAGAAGCAGATCGACGGCATGGGCGGGGCCACCTCCAGCACCAGCAAGACAGTCATCCTGTCGAAAAGCGAGAGCCCCGATCACGATGTGGACTACCTGTTCGGCCAGGTCTCCATCGACAAGGCTTTCGTCGACTGGAGCGGCAACTGCGGCAACCTCTCCGCGGCGGTAGGGCCTTTTGCCATCGCGAGCGGCCTGGTGGACCCGACTCAGATCCCCGATAACGGCGTGGTGGATGTGCGTATCTGGCAAGCCAATATCCACAAGACCATTGTCTGCCAGGTGCCGATCACCGACGGTGAGGTGCAGGAGACCGGCGACTTCGAGCTTGACGGCGTGACCTTTCCCGCCGCCGAGGTGCCGGTGGCCTTCAAGGACCCAGCCGACGGCGAGGGGGCCATCTTTCCTACCGGCAACCTGGTGGATGACCTGGAGGTGCCGGCCGGTGTGGTCGAGGGGGGTACCCTCAAGGCGACCCTCATCAACGCCGGCATCCCGACCATCTTCGTCAACGCCGCCGAGCTTGGCTATACCGGTACGGAACTTCAGGAGGCGATCAACGGCGACCCGGCGGCGCTGGCGCGTTTCGAGACCATTCGCGCCCATGGGGCGGTGAAGATGGGGCTGATTCAATCGCTGGACGAGGCGGCCAGCCGTCAGCACACTCCCAAGGTGGCATTCGTGGCACCCCCGGAGAGCTACAGCGCATCGAGTGGCAAGGTGGTCAAGGCCGAGGAGATCGATCTGCTGGTGCGGGCGCTCTCCATGGGCAAGCTGCACCACGCCATGATGGGCACCGCGGCGGTGGCTATCGCTTCGGCGGCAGCCATCGAGGGTACCCTGGTCAACCTGGCCGCCGGCGGCGGCAAGCGAAACGCCGTCACCTTCGGCCACCCCTCCGGCTCCCTGCGCGTCGGTGCCGAGGCGAGCCTGGTGAAGGGTCGCTGGGCGATCGACGAGGCGGTGATGAGCCGCAGCGCCCGGGTGCTGATGGAAGGCTTCGTGCGGATTCCCAGCGACGGCTTCTGAGCTCACGTCATGCGTTGAAGAGGCGCCCCGGGTCGAAAGGCCCGGGGCGTCTTCTATAGTGGGGGTAGTCACTGCTAACGCTGAAGGAGGTAAGGATGAGCACCGTGGAAGCCAATGTGCGGCCGGACTACGATGCCGAGCTGCAGAAGATCGCCGACTATGTCCTCGACACTCGCATCGACAGTGCCGAGGCATGGGATACCGCACGACTCTGCCTGATGGATACCCTGGGCTGCGGCCTTCTGGCGCTGCGCTTTCCGGAGTGCACCAAGCACCTCGGGCCGCTGGTGGAGGGTACGGTGGTACCCCACGGCGCCCGGGTACCCGGCACCCCGTTTCGCCTGGATCCGATGAAGGCCGCCTGGGACATCGGCTGCATTGTCCGCTGGCTGGATTTCAATGACACCTGGCTCGCGGCCGAGTGGGGGCATCCCTCCGATAATCTGGGCGCCATTCTGGCCGTGGCCGATCACCTCTCGCAGAAGCGCATTGCGCTCGGTGAAGCGCCGCTCACGATGCGCGACGTCCTCGAGGCGATGATCATGGCCCACGAGATTCAAGGCGTGCTGGCGCTCGACAACTCTTTCAACCGGGTTGGCCTCGACCACGTGGTACTGGTCAAGGTGGCCTCTACGGCGGTGGCCGCCCGTCTGATGGGCGCCAGTCGTGACCAGCTGCTCTCGGCACTCTCCCATGCCTGGGTAGACGGCCAGAGCCTGCGCACCTATCGCCACGCTCCCAATGCCGGCTCGCGCAAGAGTTGGGCGGCAGGGGACGCCACCTCCCGGGCGGTTCGCCTAGCCGATATCGCCCTACGCGACGAGATGGGCATTCCCGGCGCGCTCACCGCGCCGCAATGGGGCTTCTACGATGTGTTGTTCAGCCACACGAACAGTGACCTGGCTACCAAGCCCGAGCCACAGCGTCGTTTCTCCTTCCAACGCGAGTTCGGTAGCTACGTGATGGAGAACATCCTCTTCAAGCTCGCCTTCCCGGCGGAGTTTCATGCTCAGACCGCCTGCGAGGCGGCGGTGACGCTGCATCCCCAGGTTAAGGATCGCCTCGATGAGATCGAGCGCATCGTCATTACCACTCATGAGTCGGCGATCCGCATCATCTCGAAGGAGGGCGATCTGGCCAATCCGGCGGACCGCGACCACTGTCTGCAGTATATGGCGGCGGTGCCGTTGATCTTCGGCGAGCTGAATGCCGAACACTACGAGGATGAATTCCACGCCGCCCATCCCGAGATCGATGCCCTGCGTGCCAGGATGGAGGTCGTAGAAGAGCCGCGTTATACGCGGGACTATCTGGATACGGACAAGAGGTCCATCGCTAATGCCCTCCAGGTCTTCTTTCGGGATGGCTCGGCGACGGAGCAGGTGGAGGTGGAATACCCCATCGGCCATCGCCGCCGCCGCCAGGAGGGCATCCCGGTGCTCGAGGAGAAGTTTCGTCGCCATCTGGCCACCCGCTTTCCACCACGGCGTTGCGAGAAGATTCTCGCGCTGTGCCGGGACGCCGCTGAGTTCGAGGCCACCCCGGTGAACCGCTTCCTGGACCAGTTCGTGATCTGAAGGGTGAGGAGGTTTTTTCGCTCCGAGCGCTGCGTCCGTCGCTGGTTGCGGCGCTCGAAACTGAAATCGATTTGAGCATGGCGCGCCGCGCCGGAGTAGGCTATGTTTTTATGGCTATAAGGGTTGCGTGCTGAAGCGGAAAATCGTAAAGTACGCATCCGCTGCCGGCAACGGGCAACGTTACCGGCGGTGATAAGT
>CAYWBG010000221.1:0-3810 GCA_964456005.1 uncultured Halomonas sp. | reverse complement strand
GCGTCAAGCACACCCTGATCCAGCCCGAGGATGACTGGCTGGACACCGAGACGGTCTCACTTGGGGAGTACAGCCTGGAAGAGCTGAACAGTATGGGCGTCAGCCCGCTGGACGTGATCCGCGAGCTGGAGAACGACTACTTCAGCGAGACCCTCTACACGGCGGGCGTCAGCGACGATGAGGCGGCGCTCTCCTGCCTCTTCGACACCTATGGCCTGGACCCCTTCGTGGAGCTGGCCCCCGCCGAGAGTCTCTATGCGGCCCTGGCACCGGGCGACTGGGCGCGGGCCCGCGGCGAGCTGTTCGGCGAACTGGGGCTCGAGCCGCTACGCCCGGAGCATGAGGTAGAGGTGATGCTTCACCTGCATCAGCGCATGAACGGCGCCGCCGACGACTGACGGCCCGCACTCAGCGGCGCCGCAACAGCCGCCGGGCGGCCTCGAGGATGCTCTCTAGCGAAGGCAGCGTCAGCGTGGCCGCCGGCCCCAGCGAAATAAAGCTGTCTTCCGCGGTCAGACGCGCCAGCCGATCGCTCGCCATGCCGCGCTCCACCAGACCGGTGACCAGCTCCTCGCTGAGCGAGCCCGATCGTCGACACTCGTCCACGACCAGGATCCGCCCACAGTCCGCCACACGCCGGTGAATGGCGTCGTGATCGATGCCCGTCAGCCAGCGCAGGTCGAGGATGCGCAGGGCGACCCCCTCTTCCTCCAGCGTCACGGCGGCCTGCCGGGAAAGCAGCACGCCGTTGCCGTAGGTGATGATCGCCAGGTCGGCACCCTTCCCCCACTGCCCCGGCTCCCCGAGCGGAAGACGATGCTCGGGGCCGGGGTCCGCGAAGCACCAGGCCGCATCCCCCTCCTCCCAAAGGTCGCGGCGGTGATATAGGGCGATGGGCTCGATGATGACCACCACCCGCTGCGCCTCGTCGGCCAGGCGTACTGCCTCCTGCAGCAGGCCCACGGCCTCGGCGCCGTTCGACGGGCAGGCCACCAGCAGCCCGGGGATATCACGCAGTACGCCGATGGCGTTGTCGTTATGGAAGTGGCCGCCGAAGCCCTTTTGGTAACCCAGCCCGGCGATGCGCACCACCATGGGATTGGCATACTGACCATCGGAGAAGAAGCTCAGTGTCGCCGCCTCGCCGCGGAGCTGATCCTCGGCGTTGTGCAGGTAGGCCAGGAACTGGATCTCCAGGATCGGCACCAGGCCGTTCTGGGCAAGGCCGATGCCCAGCCCGAGGATGCTCTGCTCATCGAGCAACGTATCGATCACCCGGTGCGCCCCGAAGCGTGCCTGGAGCTTCTGGGTCACGCCATAGACGCCGCCCTTGCGGCCAATGTCTTCGCCGGCCATTACCAGGTGGGGATGGCAGGCCATAAGCCGCTGCAGAGCAAGGTTGATCCGTTTCGCCATGGGGGCCGGAGCGGACCCAGATATAGATTCGGGTTCGATCCCGGGCTCGACAGACGTCTCCCGCCGCGCTCGCGGCGGCGGCACCAGGCTTGCCATCACCTCCTCGGCGCTGGCGAGCTTCGGGCGGCGGATCGCTTCCTCGGCCAGCCGGGCCACTTCATTGCCGATGGCCCGGTAGCGCTCGGCGATCTGGTCCCGCGTCAGGATGGCGTTCCGGCGCAGCAGCCCGGCGCTGACCAGCAGCGGGTCACGGGCCTCGTCGGCGGCGATGCGCTCCGCTGGCAGGTAGGCCTGTTGGGCGTCAGAACCCGCATGGCCGAAGAGCCGCACGCAGCGCAGGTGCAGGAACACCGGCTGGCGGCGACGTCGAGCGATGGCTTCGGCCTCGCGGGCCGCGCGCCAGCTGTCGAGCAGATCCAGTCCGTCACCGGCGAGGTAGTGCACGCCGGGACGGGCACGCACGCTGGCCTCGATCCAGCCGGACGGTGTGGGGGTGGAGATGCCGATGCCATTGTCCTCGCAGACCATCACCAGCGGCATGGGCAGCCCCTGGTAGGCCGCCCAGCCGGCGGCATTGAGCGCCCCCTGGGCGGTGGAGTGGTTGAAGGAAGCATCACCGAAGCTGCACATCACTACGCCGTCCGCGGGCCACTCCCCCGTTACGCCAAGGCGCCGGCAGAGCCCCAGGCTGTGAGCGGCCCCCACCGCCTTGGGCAGGTGGGAGGCGATCGTGCTGGTCTGGGGCGGGATGTGAAGCGCCTTGGAGCCTAGTACCTTGTGGCGTCCGCCTGAGATGGGGTCGTCGCGGGACGCCGCGAAGCTGAGGAGGAGGTCCCAAAGCGGCGTCTGCCCGGGCACCTGCCGGCTGCGCTCGATCAGGAAGGCGGCATCGCGGTAGTGCAGGAAAGCGGGATCGGTCGGGCGCAAGGCGCGGGCGAGGGCCGCATTGCCTTCGTGCCCCGCACTGCCGATGGTATAGAAGCCCTCCCCTCTGGCCTGGAGGCGCCTGGCGCAGAGGTCCAGGAGGCGGCTCATCAGTTGGGACTCGAACAGCTCGATCAGCGCCCCGCCGTCGAGTCCGACCCCGTCGAGACTCAATGACGACCCCGGGGCCGGCCACTCATCATCGTGCAGGGCGCTCAGGAAGCGCTGCTCCTGAGGCAGCGGTTCGGGAGAATCGAGAAAGGTTGTCGCCACGGTAGACTCCGGCTGAGTGGGGAACGCCTACAGCCTAGCCGACTTCATCTTCCAACGAACCCCAGATAAGGGTGGGATCAAGCGGAGCCGAACCCCGCTAGCCGCTGAGCTGACAGCGGTTCGCGTCCCGCCATTGACGGTTGGGAACAACCCGCTAACCGCTCGAGTGGATTTCTCGATGAAAGTCTTGCTATTGTTATATCGTTAGAACATTTTCACCACACTAAAAAGTGAGGACGATATGCTTCGTACCATCGCCATCTGCGCCGGCGCGGCGGCGCTACTGATCTCAGCAAGCGCAAGCGCCGAGAACCGGATTTCCGCTCATGACACGTATACCCTCTTGCAGGAAGAGCGTGACAACGTGCTTTTCATCGATGTCCGTGATCCGATAGAAATCATGTTCGTCGGCGCCACCAACGAGGTGGACCGAAACATCCCCTTCCGCGTTGCGGATCGTGAGAACTGGAACGAGGAACATGGCCACTTCGCCATGGTGCCGAACGAGGACTTCGCGGAGCAGGTGGGCGCCGCGCTGGAAGAAAAGGGGCTTGATCACTCGGCGACGATCATCACCATGTGCCGCTCCGGCAGCGACCGCGGTGAGCCGAGCGCCTCCTACCTGCTCGATCAGGGCTTTGAGTCAGTCCGGTACGTGACCCACGGCTTCCAGGGCGATCCTGCCGAGAGCGGTGAGCGTGAAGGCATGCGGTTGGTCAACGGCTGGCAAAACAGCGATCTTCCTTGGACGCGGACGCTCGACGCGGACAAAGCCTTCCGGTGAGAGATCCCGACGCCTGAGGCCTTACTCGGCCCCCTTACCTCACGTCTGCCCACCCACCGGGTTCCGATGGTGGGCGACATGGGCTCGGATTGCGTCTCCGGCAGTTGAACGTCGAAGCCGCGCTCAGGCCGGCAAAGGCGCAACAAGCCAACCGCGCCCGGAGACGATGGCCGCTTCCAGACTGGCGCTCTCCCGGTAGAAGCAGTGCAAGGCGCACCGGAAGGCGGCGGCGCGGTGCGGCAGGCCCTCGGTCAGGTAGCGTTCGGCCCGGACCTCGACCCGGGCGCGGAAGGTGTCGCGGTCCACCGCCACATCGCCCCCCAGGTTATCGACGCTGACGTGAAAGTCGCGTCCGCAGGCCCGGGTGAACAGCAGCTCCAGCGCCTGGGGTGCCACCTCCACCGACTCGAAGT
>CAYWBG010000220.1:0-3821 GCA_964456005.1 uncultured Halomonas sp. | reverse complement strand
TGCATGGCGTCGGCATCCAGGGGGTCACGGCACCAGGTGACATTGGCCCGTTCCAGCACCGGGCGGCTGGGCTGATTGAGCAGGATATAGCGGTAGCGGCGTGCCAGGGCCTTGAAACGGGAGTGGAAGGTCTCCGGCACCTCCTTGACCCAGCGCACGGCGACGTCCCGTGGCAGGTTGGCATTCACACCGAATACCCAGGCCTTCTCGGAGCGGGCCACCGGCGGATCAAAGTGGATGATCTGGCGGGTGGCATGCACCTTGGAGTCGGTACGACCGCTGGCATGGACGCGTACCGGATGGCCGGCCACCCTGGCCATGGCCTTCTCCAGTGCGGCCTGCACAGAGGGGGAGTGTTTGAGGAATTGGAAGCCGCAGTAGGCGCTGCCATCGTACTCTATCCCCATGGCCAGGCGTCCGGCCAGGGGGGTGCGTTCATCCAGGTGTTTAAAGAGGCTCATACGGTGTTCAAGCATCCAGTCGGCTGAGCAGCGCACTCGCCTCGTCGCGGATGGCCGGGTCATCGCTGGTGCGCAGGTCATCGAGCAACTCCCGCGCCCGTGTGACTTCACCGACCTCTGCCAGGCGTCGAGCCTCAACCAGCCGATCCGGGGAGGCGCCGGGTGAAAAGCCGACATTATCCCGATCCAGGGGCGGAAAGGCCACCTCCTCTACTTCCCACTCCTCGGGAAGCGTATCGGTTTCCTTCTCTTCCGAGAGCGCCCCTGAGGATTCCGAGTCGGCGCCCGACTCCCCCACCGCCGGGGAGCCGGAGGTGAAGTCGACGCTGGGTTGCATCGGCGTCTCCTTCCGGGGTGCCGGGTCGACGTCCAGGCTAGGAGGGGCGTAATCGATGATCTCGCGACCATCATGGTCTTGCCGGGTGACCAGGGGCGGCAGCTTTGATTCCTGCTCGGCGGCTTCCGGGCTCCCGCCCACCGGAGTTTGCCCTGAGGACTCTGGCGGCTCGGGTTCCGGAGGTGTCATGGGCTCGGGCACCTCGGCAGTAGCGCGCTCCTCGGCATCCGCCAGGGGGTCGTGATCCACTGGCGTGGTGTCACCCCGGTTGCTGAGCGCCTCGGATGAGCGGTCGCCGTCTCGGCCCTCCCTGGGCTGGTCAGCAGCGACGGTCGGGGCGGCTTCATCCGTGTCCGGCGGGGTATCGGAGTTGACGTCGGCCAGCTCATCCGAGGGAGTATCGAAGACTCGTGGCGGCAGTTCCGCCGATTCGGCAAAGACGGCCCGCCCCCCGCTGCTGGAAGGGCGAGGCGCCTCGGCAAGTCCGTGGCGATCCATGAGACGCTCCACCTCGTCGGCCACGGCGGGGTTGCCGCCCTCGCGCAACCGGGCTGCCTCGCTTGCGGCCTCCTCACGATTACCCTGCTCGAGGTGTACGTTGAGCAGCTTGAGACGCAGGTCATCGCGCTCGGGCTCACGGGCAAGGCTCGTCTCCAGGAGATCGCGGGCTTGGTCATAGCGGCCATAGGCGATGAAGATATCGGCTTCGTTGATCGCCTCGGCCTGGGGCATAGAGGACTGCACCGGCATCGCCGGTGCCTGCGCAGCCGCCCCCGCAACGGCGGCAGTATGCGGCGACACCGGCCCCTCGGCTCCCGGCGCGCCAACGCGCACCTCGCCGAAGCCACCTGTTACTCCGGCATCTTCACGACGCTGACGGCGACGCACCACCAACCATAGTGCCAGCAGTGCGGCCAAGCCGGCACCCCCCAGCATCAGATGGCGATCGACCTCACCCTGATAGAAGGCGCCCCACCAAGGGGAGTCCTCGGCGTCGCTTCCCGGCGCCACAACACCTCCGGCGCCAGGGCCATCCACACCGCTACCTCCGGCACTTAGCAGCGCCAGCTGGTCACGTAACGCTGCCAACTCCTCACGCATCTCGCCCAGTTCGTCCTGAAGCTGGCCGCGCTCCTCCTGAACCGCCTCCAGCGCCTGCTGACTCTCCAGCCAGCGAGCTTCCATGCGCAACAGGCGGTCATCGCCGGTCAGCTCTCCCTCACCGTGTAGGGCCTCGAGCAATGCCGGGTCGACGCTCACCTGCGACGCCAAGAGAATACCGCCCTCACTGCTGTCAGCCAGATCGCCGGTCTCGCCCTGAGGAGCGCTGCCCGGCTGATCTGCTACGCTCTCGCCCCCCCCTTCGGCGGCCAGTTCTGCGTCAGTGAGCAGTGTCAGGCGGGGACCCTCGGCCGGCTCGGCGGGATCGCTGCCGGGGGCTTCAGCTTCGGCGACGGGCGGAGAGTCTTCCGCTGCGGCAGGCTCAGGCGACGGAGTCGAGCCATCCGGCGCGGTGGCCACGGAAGTGGTAGTTTCCGCCGGCTGAGGGTCGCCCAACGCTACCCTTGCCGGGGCACCGCCGCCACGATTGGCCCAGGCCTGGTTCATGGCGGCGACGATGCGATCGGCATCGGCAGACGACCGCCCCGCAATGGCATTGCGGTTCGGCACCACCAGGGTGAAGCCGGCGCGCATGGCGTTAATATTGCCCGATGGAAAGACCTCGGGGTTGGCCTCGACCAGCGCCACCATCATCTGGTTCATGCTGATACCGCTGTCCGGCCGCAGCCGGCCGGCTATCGCCCAGAGGGTATCGCCACTCTGCACCCGTGCCGGATCGCTATCGGCCTGAGCCTGCACCGGCCGCGCCACCACCGAGGAAGGGCTCGCCTCACCCGGGGGTGGGGCTGAAGCGGAAGGCGCCTGTCGCGGCGTGCGCGCACTACCGGCCACCAACGAGGGCATCTGGTCGTAATCCGGTGGGTCAAGCAGCAGCGTCACCTCGCGGAGCTGCTGGCCGTCGGGCCAGTCGAAACGCAGTAGGAGATCCAGCCAGGGCTCGCGCACGGGGCGCTCGGTGGTCAGGTTCACCACTAGTCGCCCTTGCTGCTGCTCCACGGCCAGCCTGACGCTGGCCGCGATAGGAGTGCGCGTTAGTCCCGCCGCCGCATAGGCCCGATCGTCTGCCACCGAAACGTTGAGTAGCCCCGCTTGGATCCCGCCAGAGTCGCTTAGCGGAAGGGAGGCACGGAGGGGCGCGTTGAGCGTCGAATGCACCTCGGCTTCCCCCAGCCCCAGAGCGAGTGCCATTGGGCTGGCAGTGGTAAGCGAAAGCAGCATGGCGAGCGTCAGCGTGCGTTTCATGGAGGTCCCTTGCGTCTGTCTACAGGCCCCACCGCGTTGCCGGGGCACCGTTATCATGTCTTGGCGTCGTTATAGTACCTATTTACCACATTCGCCGGCGCGACGCGCCTGACCCGGGTCATGCCAAGTGTCATATCTTCAACGTAAGCCACTGATCCACTGATGGCGAATCAACGCCCCACATAGAAAACGGGACGCCTCCCGAAGGAAGCGCCCCGCTGGTCAGCCACTTGGCCGAAGGCCAGGATCACTGCTGCTTGAGAATCATCAGCATCCGCTTGAGCGGTTCGGCGGCGCCCCATAGCAACTGGTCGCCAACGCTGAAGGCGGAGAGATATTCGCCACCCATGGCCAGCTTGCGTAGGCGACCCACCGGAACGGTGAGGGTCCCGGTGGCAGCGGCCGGCGTCAGGTCGCGGATGGTGGCCTCCTTGTCGTTCGGCACCACCTTGACCCAGTCGTTGTGCTTGGCCAGGCGATCCTCGATCTCGTCCAGCGGCACATCCTTCTTGAGCTTGATGGTAAAGGCCTGGCTGTGGGAGCGCATGGCGCCGATACGCACGCAGAGGCCATCGATGGGAATCGGGTTATCCTGGAGGCCGAGGATCTTGTTGGTCTCCACGGTGCCCTTCCACTCTTCCTTGCTCTGGCCGTTGTCG
>CAYWBG010000219.1:0-3850 GCA_964456005.1 uncultured Halomonas sp. | reverse complement strand
CCGGCTATATCCTCGCCTGCTTCGACGATATCGCCGTGGCCGAGGCCCGCGCCCTGACCGGCGCCCCGGTGATCAGCCTGGCGGAAGCCGGCATCCGCCGCGCCCACGCCTCCGGCGGCCCCTTCACGGTGATCACCACCTTCGCGGGGGCCGTGGCTACCATCGAGTCGCTCTGCGAAGGCTATGGCGTGAAGGAGCGCTGCCGCGTGGTGGCCACCGGCATCGGCGTCAGCGACACGGCCGCCAGGACCGCTCAGGCCGAAGCGCGGCTGGCAAGGCGCTGCGAAGAGGCTCGGAACCAGGGCGCCCGGGCCATCGTGCTGGGCTCCGGGGCATTTGCCGGGCGCGGCGCAGCGCTGGCCGCACAGCATGGCCTTCCAGTGATGGACGGCTTCACCGAGGCGCTGGCCTACGTGCTGAACCGCACCAAGCCCCCGCAGGCCCAAGGTACCTGACGCACCGAGAGCCGAACACAAGGCCAGCGCACCGGGCCTGAACGCGCCCCCCCGAACCAGCGACCTGGTTCGGGGGCGTTATCATGGTGGCGCGGCCGTTGCGGTCGACGGCCCGGCAGCGCCCGGGCTCAGGCCGGGGCGCGAAGCCCCGCCCGGCGAGCGCGGGCGGCGTGGAGCTTCTGGTAGCTCTCTATCAGGCGATGGTGCTTCTCCAGCCCCTCGAGTGCCATGCTGGTGGGGGTCAGGCCATGGAAGCGCACGCGGCCGTCGACCGAGCCCACCACCGCGTCCAGCGTCGCCTCGCCGAACATGCGGCCGAGGTTGTAGCGGAAGTCATCCAGTTCCAGCTCGTCATCCAGCACGATCTCTAGCACCGCCTGTACCGCACGGTAGAAGAGGTTGCGCTCGACGGTGTTGTCGTTGAACTGCAGGAACATCCCGACCCGTTCCAGGGCCTCCTCGTGCTGTTCGAGCGCCAGGTTGATCAACAGCTTCAGCTCGAGGAGGGTCAGCTGGCCCCAGACGGTGTTCTCGTCGAACTCGATGCCGATCAGGGTGATGATGTCCATGTGCTCATCGACCTGGCTCTCCTCCAGGCGCTCGAGCAGGTCGGCCAGCTGCTTGTGGCTCAGCGAGTGGACATTGAGGATATCCTCGCGGAACTGCAGCGCCACGTTGGTGTTGTCCCAGACCAGGTCGTCCACCGGGTAGACCTCGGAGAACCCGGGCACCAGGATGCGGCACACCGGCGCGCCCAGGTCTTCATGCACGGCCATGTAGGCCTCGAGGCCCAGTTCCTCGAGCAGTCCGAACAGGCTGGCCGCCTCTTCCTGGTTGGTGCCGGAGAAGTCCCAGTCGCTGAACGCGATGTCCGAGCGAGCGCTGAAGAAGCGCCAGGAGATCACCCCGGACGAATCGATGAAGTGCTCGACGAAGTTATTGGGCTCGGCCACCTCGTGGGAGTTGAAGGTGGGCGGTAAAAAGTCGTTCAAGCCCTCGAAGCTGCGCCCCTGCAGCAGCTCGGTGAGGCTGCGCTCCAGGGCCACATGGAAGCTCGGGTGGGCGCCGAAGGAGGCGAAGACGCCACCGGTCTTGGGGTTCATCAGGGTGACGCACATCACCGGGAACTGCCCGCCCAGCGAGGCATCCTTGACCAGTACCGGAAAGCCCTGGGCTTCCAGCGCCTCGATGCCTTCGACGATCTCGGGATAGCGCGCCAGCACCTCCGCCGGCACGTCGGGAAGCGCTAGCTCCTCCTCGATGATCTGCTTCTTCACCGCCCGCTCGAAGATCTCCGAGAGACACTGCACCTGGGCCTCGGCCAGGGTGTTGCCGGCGCTCATGCCGTTGCTGAGGTAGAGGTTCTCGATCAGGTTCGACGGGAAGTAGACCGTCTCGCCATCGGACTGGCGTACGAAGGGCAGCGAAACGATGCCGCGATCGGCCCGGCCGGCGTTGGTGTCGATCAGGTGCGAGCCGCGCAGCTCCCCTTCCGGGTCATAGATCTCGCGGCAGTGCTCATCGAGGATCTCCGCCGGCAGTTCGTTGTTCGGCCCGGGCTTGAACCACTTCTCGTTGGGGTAGTGGACGAAGTCGCTAGCCGCAATCGCCTCGCCGAAGAACTGGTCGTTATAGAAGAAGTTGCAGCTCAACCGCTCGATGAACTCCCCCAGCGCCGAGCAGAGCGCGCTCTCCTTGGTGGCGCCCTTGCCGTTGGTGAAGCACATCGGCGAGGCGGCGTCGCGGATATGCAGCGACCAGACGTGGGGCACGATGTTACGCCAGGAGGCGATCTCGATCTTCATGCCGAGCTCCGCCAGATGGGCGGAGAGGTTGGCGATGGTCTGCTCCAGCGGCAGGTCCTTGCCCTCGATCCAGGTACCCGTCTCGCCATTCGCCTCGCCCATCGCCTTGCCCAACAGCAGCGCCTGGGCGTCCTCGTCGATGTTCTCCACCGCCTCGACCTGGAACTCGGGGCCGGTCTGCACCACCTTCTTCACGGTGCAACGATCGATGGAGCGCAGGATGCCCTGGCGGTCCTTGTCGGAGATGTCCTCCGGCAGTTCGACCTGGATCTTGAAGATCTGCTGGTAGCGGTTCTCCGGGTCGACGATGTTATTCTGCGACAGGCGGATATTCTCGGTGGGGATGTCCCGGGCGTTGCAGTACACCTTCACGAAGTAGGCCGCGCACATGGCCGAGGAGGCCAGGAAGTAGTCGAACGGCCCAGGCGCCGAGCCGTCACCCTTGTAGCGGATGGGCTGGTCGGAGATGACCGTGAAGTCGTCGAACTTGGCCTCCAGGCGGAGGTTGTCGAGATAGTTGACCTTGATTTCCATGGGGCACCGAACGAGTTGGGCAGGGCGGAGGCAGACAACCGGCCATTATCCAGTTTTTCCCGCCAGGCGTCATGGCAGAGTTACAAAAAGGCACCGCGCGGGTCGCGAGCAACGCGCGACAGGCTTGCCTCCCGCCGGCAAGGCCCGGCATGCGACACTCTTCCCACGCGATCGAGCCGTTTGCCCCACCCCATGAGGAAACGTGATGACACCATGGCCCTTGACCACCCGGATCCTGGCCGCTGCCAGCGTGGTGGCGGCATCGATGATCGGCCTGTCCATCGCCGATGGCCATAACCGCGACTCTCGAGTTAACGTGTCGGCGCAGGTGGAGCCTGAGGTAACGGCAGACGACGCGATACGAGGTGAGCCCATGACCTACCTGATCGACTTCCAGGACCCCGGCGAAGCCAACCGCTGGCGCGCCATCAACGACAGCGTGATGGGCGGCGTCTCCCGGGGCGGCCTGCACGTCGAGGACGGTATCGGCCTCTTCAGCGGCGAGACGTCGCTTGCCAACAACGGCGGCTTCGCCTCGGTACGCCGTGACCCCGAGGCCTTCGACCTGAGCAGCGCGGCGGGCATGGCGCTCTCCGTGCGCGGCGACGGCCGTCGTTATCAGCTGCGCCTCTATACCGCACAGCTGCCGGAGGGGGCCGCCTACCGGGCTAGCTTCCAGCCCGCCGCCGGCGAGTGGCAGCGCATTGAGCTCTCCTGGCACGACTTCAAGCCAGTGTTTCGCGGCCGACTGCTGGAGGGTACCCCGCCTATCGACCCCGCGGGCATCGAGCAGGTGGGGCTGATGATCGTCGACCGGCAGGCCGGGCCCTTCCGACTGGAGATCGCCGGCATGGCAGCGGCTGCCCCCTGACGCCAGCGCGCCGGGGCAATCGATCATGACAGTGCGGCCCACAGGCCCTCTTCGCCCTATCCGCCGGCAGCACTTTAGACCTAAGTCGAACATTGCTAGAATGCCATCGCTCTAGCCGGCGCCATGGCCCACCGGCGCAATCATCCTCCGCAACTAGAGCATCCTGATGTCTTCCCAGAACACCC
>CAYWBG010000218.1:0-3858 GCA_964456005.1 uncultured Halomonas sp. | reverse complement strand
GCGGCATGGCCCCGATACCGTTGATGGAGTTGGCATAGAGTTCATCCATGCCCTTGTCGAGACGGTCGGCCCACTCGTCGGCGTTACCCAGGCGCGGCGCACCGGCGGCACCGGTGCCGTGGCAAGCCGCGCAACCGCCGCTGCTATAGAGGGCTTCGCCATCCAGGCCGTTGCCGTTATCGGCTACGTCGGTGGCCTCTGCTTCGGCGACGGCTTCCTCTTCGGCGGTGTCGGCAGCGGCGTCTTCAGTGGCGGCCGCTTCGGCCGGAGCGTCATCCTCTTCGCCGGCAGCCAACTCGGGCACATCCATCACCGGCTCGAGCAGATAGGCGGTGGAAGCCGCCACTTCGTCGTCCGAGAGATTGGGGTTGCCGCCGCGGGGCGGCATGGCACCAATGCCATTGATGGAGTTGGCCAGCAGCTCGTCCCACCCCTTGTCGAGGCGGTCGGCCCAGGCATCTTCGTCGCCGCGTACCGGCGCACCGGCGGCACCGGTCTCGTGACACGCCATGCAGACCCGGTTGTAGATGTCGCCACCATCGATGCCGTTAGCGCTGGCTTCGTCGGGGGCGGCCTCAGCCGCGGCAGCGGTGCCACAATCCTCGCCCTGCAGGCACACCTGGCCCACCGGCTTGAGACGCTCGGCAATGGCGTCACGGTCGACGTCGGCCTGGGCCGTGGCCGAGCCGGCGGTCATGCCCAGGGTGGCTAGGCACCCCATGATCAGCTTGCTGGATTTCACTCTCACCACCTCTTGACGGTCCTGTAATGATTACGGCTCGTGGCGACATCGAGAACGCTGTACACCACAGCCGAGACGCCATGACGCGCACAATGGAAAACAGTATACCGGCATCCCGCACGGCTGGAAAATGCCCAGGCTTCCGCCATTGGCATGAGACGGCCCTATACCCCGGCAGGGCCGTGCTGGACAGGCGTCGGCGTGGCGGTTAGGATGTCGTCCGCCTGGTGCCCGCACCGGGCAATGCGCGCCCATAGCTCAGCTGGATAGAGTGTTGGCCTCCGAAGCCAAAGGTCGCAGGTTCGAATCCTGCTGGGCGCGCCACGAATTCAAGGGCCTACGACGATGTCGTAGGCCCTTTTTTGTGACCGTGACCACGCCGTGTGATCTTGCCCACGGACCCCTTACTAGCAAGGCGAAGAGTATTGTTGACATTCAGTAAAAAAGCATCTAATACTCTTTAATTACTTCGCTATGCTAAGTCTATAAAAAATATAAACATATTCTCTTGACGCCATGCACAGGAAGCTCCCATTGCTACTCCCTCCCGCGGCCTGAATCCGGCGGCCCACGTAATGCACTCCCTGCTCCAGCACAAGCATGAACTGTTGGTGTACGCAAAGGAGATGTCCTATGACCTGCGGGCTTCGGTGGTTGAGCTGGACCTGCACACGGGTCACATGGTTCTGGAGGCGGAGTACGCCGGTCAGGACATCGACAACTATCTTTCCAGCGGCAGCCTGAACTTCGACCTCGAGGTTCTGAAGGGGCCTGAGTCCGCTGAACACGACATCTTTAGCATCAGCAACGTGGCCGCCAGGCTCTTGAAGACGGACCGCGCGACCTATCGATTGGACTGCCAGCTTCCCGAGTCTGTCTTCGTCCAGGAAAATCGCGGATCCATCCGTATCCCCTTCGTTCTGGGCATGCAGGCGAGGGTCAACATCGAGGTCTACCTCCACGAACTCAGTGTAATGGGCCGGTTGCGCAACCTCTCCCTGGGGGGCTGCATGGTGGACATCGACATTGCCGACAGCATCGCCATCACCGTCGACCAGCAGGTGCCGGGTATCACGCTGGAGTTTCCCAACGGCGAGAGCTTCTTCGCCGAAGGCATCGTTCGGCACATGCGCCCCTTCGGACACCATGGCCACGCGGCGGTAGGTATTCAGTTCGCCAATTTGTCATCACTCCAGTCAGAGTCCCTGTTCCACTTCGTGTCGGAGTCGGAGCGTGAGGCCGCCTATCGGTCGGGCACCAATGACAAGATGGCCCACCATTCCCCCCTGTTCCTCCCGGGGGCCAAGGAGAAAAAGACCCTGCAGAGAGAGAAGCAAGGGCGCGAGGAGCGCGCACATCAGTCCCCCATGCGGCGCGGCGTGCTGGAGATTGCCCATCAGCTTCAGGTGGGCCTGATGTACATGAAGACCCGCAATCTCTTCCCCGCGGAGATTTTCTACGACTGTGTCGATAGCCTGCGCTACCTGGTGGGGCAGGATCGCAAGGCATTCCTGTATGCTCTGGCCTTCCTGCGCGGTGAGCCCGACTGGGTGCGACATGCCGTGCAGGTGGCTGGGCAACTGGCCGATATCTTGCTGCTTCGCGACCCCCACGACCCCCAGGTGCGTGAAGCGGTGTTGGGTGCGTTGCTGCACACCATGGGCAAACCCTTGCTGATCAGTAACGATCTACCGTCGCTCAAGGTGAACATGGGGCCGGGCCACAAGGAGATCCTCAAGGGCCACGTGGCGGCACTGCAGGACAAGCAGCAGGCGCTAGGCTGGGCTCCTGGCCGCATCTGTCGTGATGTGCTGGAAAATGCCAACGAGCGTCTCGATGGTTCCGGCTACCCTGCCGGCGCGAGGGGCGATCAGCTCTCTGAGCTGATCAAGCTGATCGGGGTCATCAAAGCTATCAACAAACTGACACATGCTCGCAACGGCAGTCCGCCCCGAGAGCCCATGGATGCTTACCGCTGGGTCAATGATGCGGCAGAAGCGTTCGACAAGACGGTCCTGGTCGAGTACATCCAGTGCTTCGGTCTTTACCCGATAGGTAGCCTGGCGAAGTTTTCGGGTGGCTTCCTGGCCTGGATCATGGACATCGATGGCAAGGGGATGCCGGTCCGGGTGAATGTCATCAAGAACCTCAGATTCGTCGACACCAACATCGACAGCGTCCTGACGGCCAAGGATTTCTCGCAGATCGGGAAGCTCGAGGGCGTCGTCAATCCGGCAGACCATGGTGTCAGCCTTACCACTGGGTAGATCCTGAACTCTCCGCGCTTCGCGGCTGAGACATCCCGGTTCCCGTGCTGCTGACGTTGCGACGCTAAGCGCATGCCCCGTTAGTGAAAATCCGCGTAAACCCTCGCTAGGGTGGGGTGCCGTCACCGGTTGACCGCCACCATTCGGGCGGGCATGAACCCCCTTCATCCGGCATGCCGCAGGTCCAAGTTGAAGTAGGCCTGCATCACTGCGATTGGACGACGTACATGCCCCGAAGTCATGCGGCCGTCGAGGCGTACGGAACGGTGCGGTTGCGACCGGCATGCTTGGCGGCGTAGAGCGCCTTGTCGGCCTGGGCCATCACCCGGTTCAGCGGGTCCGGGTGATCCCCCGCCTGGCGGGCGAGCCCCAGGCTGATCGACATCGTCACCGTTACCGCCGTCTTGCCGTCCGGGACTTCCACGTGGAAGGGGGTCTCGAAGACGCGCCGGCGGATGCGTTCGGCCAGCGCCAGCGCCTGGGAATCCTCCAGGCCGGTGACGATGATGGCGAACTCCTCGCCGCCCAGACGCACCAAGCGGTCATCCGGGCGGAGCTCATGGCGGATGCGCAGCACCATCAGGCGCAGCAGGGCATCCCCGACCGGATGGCCATGGGTGTCGTTGATGGCCTTGAAGTGGTCGATATCGAGCAGAATGAAATGACGGGGTGCTTCGGTCTGATCCACTGCGTTGAGGTGTCGGTCCATGCCGCGCCGGTTGAGAGCGCCGGTCAGGACGTCGATCTGCGAGGCGGCCAGTGCCTGCTCCTCGCTCTGCTTGCGCTGGCTGATATCCAGGATGAGTCCGGCAATGGCATAGGGACGGCCCCGGTCACTGCGCTGGATCT
>CAYWBG010000217.1:0-3863 GCA_964456005.1 uncultured Halomonas sp. | reverse complement strand
CCAGCTCTCCCAGCAGGTCCTCGGAGAGCGCGGCGCGCACCTCCAGATCATCGCCACAGGCCAGTACCAGCACCGGATAGCCGACCGCGACGTTTTCGCCGGCTTCCACCAGGCGGCTGGCGACGCGGCACTCTCCGGGGGCCTCCAGGCGGGAGAATCCCAGCTGTCGCTCGGCCAGTGCCAGGGCGTCACGGGCGCCATCGCGCTGGGCGCGGGCCGCCTCGACCTGAGCCCTGGCGGCATCCAGGTCCCGTGCGGGTATGCTGCCGGCCTCATAGAGGCGCCGGGCGCGCTGCCATTCTGCCTCCGCGTTGGCCGCTGCCGCCTCCACGCCGGCCAGTGCGGAGCGAGCGCGGTCACGCTGCAAGCGCAGGTCGGTGGCCTCGAGGCTGGCCAGGAGCTGGCCGGCCTCGACGGTGTCGCCCACGGAGACCGCGTGCGACGCGAGTTGACCTCCCACCCGGAAGCTCAAGCGTCGATTGGCGACAGCCTCAAGACGGCCCGGCAGCTCGCGCTCATCCGCCGCTCCGCTAGGCTCAACGGTGAGCGTTCGCACCGGGCGCAGCGGCGCCTCCTCCACCGGCTCGTCGGCGCAGCCAGCCAGCACCAGCAGCGCCGCCAGCAGGGCGCCCCGATTGATCATCGTCCCTCTCCTCTGCGTTCTCTCGTCGCGGCACCCGTCAGCAGCCGGTCTCGGGCTTCGGCTTCCATGGGTCCCGGTGTCATGCCCAGGGCTCGCTGCAGGTGCACCAGCGCCTGGAGTGCCTGCCAGCGCGCCTCGGCGGCAGCAAGCCCCGCCTGGCGGGCGCTGGTGCGAGCGTCGATCAGCGCCACCTGGGGCAGCGCCCCTTCGCGCCAGGCCACCTCGGCGAGCTTGAGCGCCTCTTCAGCATGCTTCTGAGCCTCGTCACGCAGCGTGATACGGCGCCAGGCGGCCACCAGCTCGACGCTGGTCGCACGCAGGCGTGCTTCCAGCCCGAGGCGCGCATCGGCCCCTTCCAGCGCCACCTGCTCCAGGCGCGCCGCGGCACGGTCACGCTCGATGCTGCGCCGACCACCAGCATAGAGGGGTAGCCGCGCCGAAATGCCGACACTCCACTGGTCGCCACCGGTCTCGGGCAGCGACACGCCGGCTCTTTCCAGGGCCCCCACACCGAGCTGTACCGCCGGGTTGGAGGACTCCCAAGGCGCCCGCTCGCCCTCTCCGCCCCGGGAGAACTCGCTGGTATAGCGGGCCTCGAGACCTATCTCGGGCATCCAGAAGGCGCGACGGCGGGAGACGAGCTCGCGCTGCGCGGCGTGACGCAGCTCGCCCAGCGCCTCAAGCTCCGCCGAGTGACGCAGGGCCGTGGCGACCAGCCGCTCCTGCCAGGTGGCCAGGTTCTCCTGATTCTTCAGGACCGTCTCAAAGCGACTATCGTCCCCCAGCCACTCGGGGCGTTTCAGGTCCGGCTCCTCCAGGGCTATCGGCGAAGCGGGGTCGCGGCCGAGGCGGCGATTGATCCCAATTCCCAGGCGCTCGCGGTCCGCCACCACCTGCTCCAGGCGCTCCCGGGCCTGGGCAAGCTCTGCCTCGAAGCGCGCCACCTCGCCGCGTCCCACCGCGCCGGCGGCTTCGCCGCGCACCGCCTGGTCGCGCTGGGCCCGGGCCAATTCGAGGTCGGCCTCGAGCACCTCGCGGCTGGCCTGGAGCCGCAGCAGATCGAGGAACTCCCGTGACACCTCGAAGGCCAGATCCAGGCTTTCGACCTCCAGTTCGGCTCGCCGGGCACGGTCGAGGCTGGCGGCGACGGCAATGGCGGCCAAGGCCGGTTCGGAGAACAGCAACTGCTCGAGTACCACTCCGCCGGTGGTCAGGCGCTCTGGCTCCTGCCCCAGGGCCGCGCGGGCTCGGGTTTCGTCGATCATCCGGCCGGTAGCCTCCAGATAGAGGCTGGGTCGATATCGCGAGGCCGCCAGGTCCCGGTCGAAGGCCTCTACGTCGACGTCCTGGCGCGCGGCGGCCAGGCCCAGGTTGTCAGCCAGGGCCAGAGCCACCGCTTGATCCAGGCTCAGCAGCCTGCCCGCGGGCGTAGCGGCTTCGCCCACCAGGCGCGCCTGACTAAGCAGCGTGAAGCTGGGCGACCAGCCGAGGCGCGCGGCCGTCTCAAGGTTAAGCCAGGACCGCCCCAGAACGGGGCGCGAGTCGAAGGGTTCGGGGGCACGCCCGGAGGAGAGATCATCCAGGCGCAGCGCCACCCGGCGCAGCCAGGCATCGACATCCAGAGCCTCCGGCGAGGAAAGCAGCGCCCCGTGCTCTACCTGGCGGGCGTCGGTGAGCGCCACGCCGGGTATTCCGGCATCGGCCAGCCTGGCGAAGAGCCGACGCTGGGCGGCGGCATCGAGCTCGGGCAGGGCCAGCACCAGGGCGACATCGGCGTCGTGCAGCCCGGTATCGGCTCGCTCAGCGGAGGCGACAACGGGTTCCAGTACAATGCCATGGCGACTCGCCTGCCCTGCCAGGGCCTCGACGGCGGAGTCGACCGCCTCGGAGGAGCCGATCAGCAGCACCCGTAAGGCACCCACTAAGGGCTCGAGGCCGAAGGGGTCGGTCGCAGTGAGAAACTCGGGCGTTTCCAGGGCTTCCAGCCCGGGAAGGCGGGCACCGGCACCGGGCGGAGCCGGCGTGACCACGGGCGTAGGCCGTCCGGCGGAGAGACGCGCGAGCTCCTGCTTCAGGGCGGGCAGGTCGGCCTCGCCGCCCGGCAGCAGAAGCGGGTCAAGGGCGAGGTCGGCCGCCTGGATGGCGGGGGGCGCCAGCCAGAGTGCTAGCAGAAGGGCAATGAACAGGCGCTTCCACGTGGTGACGTGCATGTCGGTCGGCCGGTGAGGGGGAGATGGCACCGAGTATAAACAACTGTTTGAAAGTTGCCAGGCGACCTACCACTCCTGGCTGGTTTCGCGCAGGGCGGCAAGCTCGGCCTTGGCCTGGGCGAGGCACCAGCGCAGCTCATCGCCCAGCGCCGCCCCGCCTCCAACGGCGATCAAGCCGGCGGCGGCACCGCTGGAGCGGCGAGCGGCACCATCGCTTGAGTGCAGCGCCTCGAGCTTACCGATCATCCAGGCAAGCCAACTGTCGGGCTGGGTGGCCAGCTCGCGCAGGTGGTGCAGCTCGGCGATGTCGGCGCCATCGGCGCCCAGCAGCTCGCGCCAGTCATGGCGCTCGAGTCGGGCGTGCTCGGTGACCTCGCGCAGCAGCGACTGAAGCGCCAGCTCGAAAAGCGCCAGGGCGCCCTCCTCTGCCGCCATGCGCCGCGCCTCGGCGTGCTCGTCGCTGCCGGCCGGGGTCTCGAGCAGCAGCTCGGCCTGGTAAAGCAACTGGTTGGTCCTGGCTCGCGGGTTCATTTTCGCTTGTCCTCCACCTGCCAGCGTGTGCCGTCGAAGGTAGCCTTCCAGCCGCTGGCCTTGCCGTTCTCGTCGGTCATCACGAACTGCTCCTTGGCCTTGCGCGAGAAACGGATCTGCGTCGGGCGACCGTCCGGGTCCTCGCTGGGGGCATCAAGCAGGTAGCGGTACTTCTCCGGGAGCTCCTCGGCGTGGGCCTTGAGCTCCTTGACCAGAGGCGGACGGGTCTCGCGGTTCTTGGGAAACTTGCTGGCCGCCAGGAACAGGCCGCTGGCCCCGTCACGCAGCACATAGTGGTCGTCTACCTTCTGGCACTCCAGCTCCGGCATGGGAATCGGGTCCATCTTGGGCGGCGCTACCTCACCGCTCTTGAGCAGCTTGCGGGTGTTCTTGCACTCGCTGTTGGTACAGCCGAAATACTTGCCGAAGCGGCCGGACTTGAGCTGCATCTCCGAGCCGCACTTGTCGCACTCGATGGT
>CAYWBG010000216.1:0-3864 GCA_964456005.1 uncultured Halomonas sp. | reverse complement strand
GCCGATGACCACTGGCCGGCGCCGGTCCAGGCCCTCACCGACCAGGGGCTCAAGATCCACGCCGAGTTCGAGGCCCCCGACGGGCTCACCGGCTACGCCGCCAGCTACCCCGGCGGCGAGGTCGCCATCTACCTGACCCCGGATGGCCACCATGCCGTGGTGGGCACCCTGGTGGACCGCGAGGGAAGCGACCTCTCCAAGGCCGCACTGGACGAGCATGTACGCGCCGCCCAGAACGCCGAACTCTGGGAGAGCCTGGAAGCAAGCCACTGGATCCTCGACGGCGACCCCGAGGCCGAACGGGTGGTCTACACCTTCACCGACGCCAACTGCCCCTACTGCCGACAGTTCTGGGAGGAGGCACGCCCCTGGGTCGAGGCCGGCGAGGTCCAGCTCCGCCATATCATGGTCGGCATCCTGGCCTCCAACAGCCCGGCCAAGGCCGCGACCCTGCTCGCCGCCGATGACCCGGCCGCGGCGCTGCACGCCCACAGCGGCGGCGGCGAGGAGGTCGAGCCCTCCGCCCAGTCACGCGAGATCGAGGAGCAGGTCTACGCCAATAACCAACTCTTCGAGGAGCTGGGGCTGATGGCCACCCCCACCACCCTGTATCGCGACGGCGATGGTCTGGAGCGTATCCAGGGCGTGCCCAGCCGCGAGCGCATGATTGACGCCATGGGCGGCGAGGCGCCCTGACCGGTACGGCCAAGCCGTGAATAGAAAGCGCCCCGCCCGGTGTTACCGGACGGGGCGTTTTATTAGCGCTTTGCAGATTGGCGCGACGCACGCTTTTAATCTCGCTGCCACCCACCTTTCACGCCAGTCTGCGACGAACCTATTTAAACTACCGCGCTTAGCGACGCGCTATGATGCCTTAAGATGCCGGCGAGTGCCCGTAACGAAAGGGCCGGCAACAGTAGGTCACCCCTAGGAGTAACCGTCCATGCGCTCCATTTACACCCTCGCCACCATTACCCTGTTGTCTGCCTGCGCCAGCGGGGGTGGTGGTGGGGGTGGTGGGGAGACCTCGTCCCCATCATCTCCCTCCTCAGAGCCGAATCTCACATCTGACAAGACGGACGAGCTGGCGAGCGAGACCGTATCGATCGGCGTTGCCGACAGTGGTTTCCGCCTGAGTCACGAGAGCCTCGACGGCAATGTTGACAAGGCCGTCAATCTCGCTGATCCCTCGAATCCCGATCTTTCGCAGGACGCTGGCCACGGCACTGCCGTCGCCTCGGTGGCAGGAAACACATGGGTCGACGGCAGGCTGCTGCTGGCCAAAGTGGGCAACGATGACGGTACGGCATCAAGCAACTTGCTGGACTACAGCGTCGGGTACTTGGCTGATGAAGGCGCCCGAATCATCAATCATAGCTATACCGACCGCATGCGGGCTCCTCACCCAGGCGGCAGCTACGAGGGCGTCAATTCGCTCGACTCGCTTCGCAAGATCACAACCAGTAATAGTGGTCTGGGCTCGCTGTATGTGATTGCGGCAGGCAATGCTGGGGTTGCCATCGATACGGAGCGCCCGATCCATGAGCACGACGACATCTTTTCCTACATGCTGATCGTGGGTGGCGCCGATGGCGATGGCCTTGACCGCCATAGTAACTACCCTGGCGAAGTGCGCGAGTGGCAGGAACGCTTTTTGGTCGCCCCAATGGTGACGGAGATCGCTTTGGACACCGGCGATACCGACTACGGGATCGGCGCCGGCACTTCCTTTACCGCTCCTCAGGTAGCGGCGGCAGCGGCGGATGTCATGGGCCTGTGGTCCCACATGACGGCCGACGAGGTAGCTGACCTGTTGCTGGACACCGCCAACCAGGATGTTGCGCTCTACGCCAAGAATGATTGCGGCTCTGGTGGCGACATCAACTGCGGCACATTCTACCTGGGTCAGGGTCACCTCGACCGGGACGAGGCCATGGCGCCTGCCGGCGAGCTGTCCCTGCCCGCCTCCAACAGTGTCGACGGCCCCACCATGTCACTGGCCGAGGCAAGCGCCTCTCTGTCCGCCAGCTATGGTGACGCCCACAGCCGGACCGCGGCGCTGAACGACGTCGCCGCCTTTGATGAGCTGGGTCGCGACTATCGCGTTGACCTCTCTGGACGCATCGGCGAGCGCCAGGATCATGGCCGCCGCCAGGCCAGCCGCATGGTTGGTCTGCAGCAGCAATCCGCGCCCGAGGCTCAGCGCCTCGACATGGGCAACGGCTGGTCCATGGACGTCAGTCGTCAGGCATGGGGCGGTGACGTAGCCTCTTCCTTCACCTTTGGCTCGGATCGCTACAGCCTTGGGTTCTACCAGCGTGACGGTCGTGCCGCGCAGGCCTCCATGTTGTCTCTGAATCAGGGCGCGATGCCGATGCTTTCCTTCCAGGAAGCCGGTGGCACCCAGGAAACCCTAAACCGGCTCAGCGGCATCGAATCCTCCCTTGGGCTGACCGAACGGACGCAGGTGACGTTGGGGCACTGGCGCGGTGACGAGGGCGACGCCTCTGTCCGTGGTAACGACTACTCTGCTACCCAGTCGAGTGTCGGCATGACTTTCCAGGCCATGGAGCGTCTCTCGCTGAGCGCCGAGATGGGTCTGACCCAGGAAGATGGTGGGCTGCTGGGAGCCCAGGGGCACGGGGCTCTCTCCCTGGGTGATCAAGGCCGCACCGTGGCCTCGCGAGTCGGGCTCGATTGGGCCCTTCCTGCCTCGCTGAACGCTTTTGCGAGCTACGAGCAGGGCGCCAGCCGCGCCAGCGACCATGGTGGCCTGATCCAGTCGGTGGATGGCGTGCGCACCACCGAGCTTGCCGCGGGCTTGCTCTGGGAGGCCGGCATCCACGGCTTGGCCCTGACGTACCGCCAGCCCCAGCGAGTGAGCCAAGGCCAGGCCGAGCTCTCCATTCCGGTAGGTCGCACGCTGGACGGTGGCGTGATCCACGAAAGTCGCAACATGGACCTCTCGCCTTCAGGGCGCCAGCAGGACATCGAAATCGGCTACTCCCTCGCCGCGACGAAGCGCTCGCGCCTGCAGTTCAACACCCTCTACTCCCTCGAGCCGGGGCACGACCGCTCTGCCAGCGATGAGTGGGCAGTGATGGTCCAGTACGACGCTCGCTTCTAATCTCGATGCCACCCACCTTTCACGCCAGTCTGCGAAGAACCAAAAGATTGCCCTCCTACATGGTACTTCGACTTACTTCTGGTTCTTCAGCTCCTCGAAGCGCGACTGGCCGACGTTCCAGGGTGTCACCGCGTCGCCCTTCTCGCCCCAGTTGGCATGATCGCCGAGCACCTGGCCATCCGGACCTTCCTGGCCGTAGAGGGAGTGGCGGTGGAAGGTGGGGCCGAAGCGCTCTAGGGTCTCGGCCACATCACCGGTATAGCGCGGATCCTGGGGGCGCTCCTGACTGCTCATGTAGTAGGCGATGTCCCAGGCTTCCTGGTCGGAGAGCGTGTTGGGCTGGCCCAGCGGCATGTTGTTCTTGATGAACCCCGCCGCGGTGGACAGGCGCACGATGCCCGCGCCCCAGTTGTTGGAGCCGTCTCCCCAAGGGGGCGGAAAGACGTACTCGCCCTTCTCGTAGTGGCCGGAACCGTCCTCGCTATGGCAAACCGCGCAGCTCTCCACATAGAGGGCTTCGCCGTTCTCGTAGCTCAGCGCGTCGGGGCGGTCCGGCGCCGGATAGCCGCGACCGTAGATCGGCTGGTCGGGATACACGGGGACACCTTTGGCCAGCCACTGAAGATAGGCGGTCATCGCCAGCATGGCGTCGCTACCGTACGCCGGCGGCACCCCGTTCATCGAGTAGGCGAAGCAGCCGGCGATGCGCTCCTCCAGGTTGTTGACGTGGTCGTTCT
>CAYWBG010000215.1:0-3893 GCA_964456005.1 uncultured Halomonas sp. | reverse complement strand
GACGGCCTGGCCATCGGCGGCCTCTCGGTGGGCGAGCCCAAGGAGGAGATGATCCAGGTGCTGGATTACCTGCCAGCCTGGATGCCGGAAGACAAGCCACGCTACCTGATGGGCGTGGGCAAACCAGAGGACCTGGTGGAAGGTGTGCGCCGCGGCATCGACATGTTCGACTGCGTGATGCCCACCCGCAACGCCAGAAACGGCCACCTGTTCACCGCCGAAGGGACAGTGAAGATCCGTAACGCCAAGCACCGCCACGACACCGGTCCGCTGGAGACAGGGTGCGACTGTTACACCTGCCAGCACTTCTCCCGGGCCTACCTGCATCACCTGGATCGCTGCGGCGAGATGCTCGGCTCGATGCTCAATACCATCCACAACCTGCGCCACTATCAGCGCTTGATGGCCGGTTTGCGCGGTGCCATCGAAGCGGGTACATTGGCGAACTTCGTGGAAGGCTTCTACGCGCGACGCGGCCTGCCGGTGCCTCCCGCCCCGAATTGATGGATGGCCGGCGCCCGGGCAGAACCCGGTACCGGCCGCCGATACCGTACTCGACCATTTCTCATACCAATCAGGAGACACCCGTCCATGCTGGATTTTTTCATCGCTCCGGCCTACGCCCAGGACGCCGCTGCCGGCAGCGGCATGGCCCAGATCGTCATGCTGGTCGGCTTCGTGCTGATCTTTTACTTCCTGCTCTGGCGCCCCCAGGCCAAGCGGGCCAAGCAGCACAAGCAGCTGATCGGCAGCCTCGCCAAGGGTGACGAGATCGTGATCGGCGGCGGGGTGCTGGGTCGTATCACCAAGGTGAGCGACGACAGCGAATTCCTGCGCATGGAAATCGCCGACGGCACCGAGGTCAACGTGCAGAAGAATGCCGTGGCGGCGGTCCTGCCTAAGGGCACCATCAAGTCCATCTGACCCGTGCCGTTTTCGGCCCCGCGCAATGGCGGGGCCGCATTCCATCGCCGCGGAAACCCCGTGTCGTCTCCTCGTCAGCTTTCTAATGTCCACAACGCACGTTGTCAGAAACCAAGGGCAGGGCCCGCATGCTCAATCGTTACCCCCTGTGGAAGTATCTGCTGATACTCGTCGTCCTTATCGGCGGCCTGGTCTACTCGCTTCCCAATCTCTTCCCCGAAGATCCGGCGGTACAGATCAGTAGCGCCCGCGGAGACGCCACCATCGATACGCGCCAGCTCGAGCGTATTCAGGACTCTCTGGACGAGGCAGGCATTGATATCCAATCGGTCGATATCAGCGACAGCCGCGTACTCATCCGCCTCGGCGACCCCGACGAGCAGCTCGCCGCCCGCGACCGCATCGCCGCCATGCTCGGCGACGAGTTCGTGGTGGCGCTGAACCTCGCCGAATCGACACCGAGCTGGCTGCAGGCACTCTCCGCCTCGCCCATGACACTGGGCCTCGATCTGCGCGGCGGCGTGCATTTCCTGCTCGAGGTGGACATGGATGCCGCCGTGACCCAGCGCCTGGAGGTCAATGCCAGCGCCATGCGCGAGCAGTTGCGCAGCGAGAGAATTCGCTATCGCGGTACCGAGATCGACGAGCGCACCCTGACGATGACCTTCACCAATGAGGAGGACCGCGATGCGGCTCGCCGCCTGATCAGCCGAGAGTTTCGCGACTTCGACTTCGACGACGTAGGCGACGGCCGCGGCGCGGCCCTGGCCATGACCCTGACCGATCAGGCCGTCAACGAGATTCAGGACTACGCGATCAACCAGAACCTCACCACCCTGCGTAACCGGGTAGACGAGCTGGGCGTGGCCGAGCCCATGGTGCAGCGTCAGGGACCCGACCGCATTGTCGTGGAACTGCCAGGCGTGCAGGACACTGTGGCCGCCAAGCGGGTGGTAGGCGCCACCGCTAACCTGGAATTCCGCCTCGAGGCGCGCTCGGATACCCCTGACATCGAGACCGAGTCCTTCCCCTTCCGTAACGATGAGGCGCGCAGCGCCGACCTCATGCGCGACGTCATCATCACCGGCGACAGTGTCTCCAGCGCCAGCCGCAGCTTCGACGAGAATGGCCGCCCTCAGGTCAATATCAATCTGGACGGTACCGGCGGCACCCTGATGAACCGCGCTACCCGCACCAACATCGGTCGCAACATGGCGGTGCTCTTCATCGAGCACAAGACACGCGACAGGGTGGAAGTCGTCGACGGCGAGGAGGAAATCGTCCGCGAGCCCTATACCGAGCGGGGCATCATCAGCCTGGCGACCATCCAGAGCGCCCTGGGTAACAGCTTCCGCATCACCGGCCTCGACTCCCCCACCGAAGCCGCTGATCTCGCCCTACTGCTTCGCTCCGGCTCGCTGGCCGCACCCATCTATTTCGTTCAGGAACGCACCATCGGCCCGAGCCTGGGCGCCGAGAACATCAAGCGTGGTGTGATGTCGGTGCAGATCGGCCTGCTGCTGGTAGTGCTGTTCATGCTGATCCGCTACAAGGTCTTCGGCATCATCGCCAATGTGGCGCTGGCACTGAACCTGACCCTGCTCATCGCGGCCATGTCACTGCTCGGTGCTACTCTCACCCTGCCCGGCATCGCCGGCATCGTGCTGACGCTGGGGATGGCGGTGGACGCCAACGTGCTGATCTTCGAGCGAATACGTGAGGAGCTGCGCGGTGGACTCTCGGTGCAGCAGGCAATCCATGCCGGTTACGAGCGCGCCTTCACCTCCATCCTCGACGCCAACATCACCACCCTACTAGTGGCGGTGATCCTGTTCTCGATCGGCACCGGGCCGGTCAAGGGCTTCGCCGTGACCCTGTCGCTGGGGATCATCACCTCGCTGTTCACCGCCCTGCTGGTGACCCGCGCGATGGTGAACCTCGTCTACGGCGGCAAGCCGGTCAAGAAGCTCTGGATTTAAGAGGTGGTAATGAAAACCCTCATCAACCGTCAGTTCGACTTCATGGGCAAGCGCCGCATCGCCTTCGCGATCTCAGTCGCGCTCATCCTGGTGTCGATCGTCTCGCTGCTGTTTCAGCAGCTCAACCTGGGGCTGGACTTCACCGGCGGCACCCTGGTGGAGGTGCGCTACGCGGTGGCTCCCTCACTGGATGCCGTGCGCCAGACCCTGGAGGCCGAGGAGTTCCGGGATGTCTCGGTACAGACCTTCGGCGCCTCCACCGAGGTGTTGATTCGCCTACAGCAGGCCTTCGACCCCGAGGTCGGTAATCAGGTAGTGCAACTGCTGCGCTCGGGTGGCGAAAGCGTCGAGCTGGTTCGCGCCGAGTTTGTCGGCGCCCAGGTGGGCGAGCAACTGCGTGATCAGAGCGGGCTTGGCCTGCTGGTGGCCCTGGGCATCGTGATGCTCTATGTGGCATTTCGCTTCCAGTACAAGTTCGCCATCGGCGCCCTGCTAGCGCTGATGCACGACGTGATCATCGTGGTCGGGATCTTCTCGCTGTTCCAGCTCGACTTCGACCTCACCGTGCTGGCCGCCCTGCTGGCGGTGATCGGCTACTCGCTCAACGACACCATCGTGGTCTACGACCGCATCCGGGAGACGATCCGCAAGTCGCGAATCGACGACATGCCGGCAATCTTCAACGAAGCGCTCAACTTAACCCTGTCCCGCACCCTGGCGACGTCCGGCACCACCCTGCTGGTACTGATGGCACTGCTTCTGCTGGGCGGAGACATGATTCACCACTTCTCGATCGCCCTGATCATCGGCGTGGTGGTCGGAACCTTCTCCTCCATCTACGTGGCCGCGGCGCTGCTGCTAGCGGTACACCTCCAGCGCGAGGACCTGATCCCCGCCAAGAAGGAGGATGACGAAGCCGAGGAGGAGCTGCCCTAACGAGCGCCGAGCGCCGAGCGCCGAGCGCCGAGCGCCGAGCGCCGAGCGCCGAGC
>CAYWBG010000214.1:0-3911 GCA_964456005.1 uncultured Halomonas sp. | reverse complement strand
TGCCACGCACTGTTACCAGGCGCGCGGTGCGCTCTTACCGCACCCTTTCACCCTTACCGGTCTCCCGAAGGAGACGTAGGCGGTCTACTCTCTGCTGCACTTTCCGTCGGCTCGCGCCGCCCAGGCGTTACCTGGCACTCTGCCCTGTGGAGCCCGGACTTTCCTCCCCCGGATCACTCCGGCGGCGACTGTCTGGCCGACTCCCGCGGCAAGCATACCAGCGCCACGACACCCCCTCAACAAGCAACGCCCCTCGCGCAGGAGACACCTCTGGCCAGGCTGCCCGGGGCTGTTCCGTCGACAAGCCTGCGAGGGGGCGCCATGAACCCCTCCCTGGGGGCTACCTAGACCCTGCTTCGCTCTCGCATCCTGCTCCGCTTGCAGGACCGGTGCTGGCCATCCATGGCCAGCCCGTTCGGAGCCAGGCTCCTCACCCTTGGTCCACGGACCCCCTCTTCGGCTTGTCCCCGGCGCCCCTCACTGCCTGACCGCCGCTCAACCGGCATCCTTGAGTGCCTGGGCACGGGCATACCAGGCCTTCTTGGCCCCGCCCAGTACCCGCGCCGCCACCGAGGCCGCCTGCTTGACGCCGACGCCTTCGGCCAGCAGCACCGCCAGCAGCGCCTCACCCTCCACCACCGTGGCCTCATCCTCCTGGCGAGGCGATGCACCGGCCACCATCACCACGAATTCGCCGCGGGCCTGGTCGGGGTCCGCCGCCATACGCTCGAGCAGCTCCGCGGCCGAACCGTCGAGGAAGGTCTCGAAGGTCTTGGTCAGCTCCCGGGCCAGCACGACCCGGCGCTCCCCCAGTACGGCTCCCAGGTCGGCCAGGGTGTCGCGGATACGGTGGGGGGACTCGTAGAAGGCCAGGGTCTCCTCGCGATCGACCAGAGCCTCCAGGCGAGCGCGGCGCCCTGCCCCCTTGGCCGGAAGGAAGCCCTGGAAGGTGAACCGGTCGGTGGGCAGCCCCGCCGCCGACAGGGCCGCCACCAGGGCGCAGGCGCCGGGCACCGGAACGACTCGCCGCCCCCGGACTCGCAACTCGCGCACCAGCACGAATCCGGGATCGCTGATCAACGGGGTGCCGGCATCGCTGACCAGGACGATGGCCTCGCCGGCTGCCAAGCGGGCGTCGAGCTGCTCGACTCGAGCCGCCTCATTGTGCTCGTGCAGTGAGAGCAGCGGCACCGAGAGGCCCAGATGGCGCAACAGCCGAGCGGTATGGCGGGTATCCTCGGCGGCAATCAGGGATGCCTCACCCAGCAGACGCGCCGCCCGAGAACTCAGGTCCTCCAGATTCCCAATCGGCGTGGCGACCACGTACAATACACCTGACTTCGAGTCTGACACTGGCGGCTCCCCGGCAAGCTCCTGATACAACGGACGAAGGACGGATTCATGCTGACACCCTCACGCGGCCTGCTGGCCACCGCGCTGGCGGCAATGCTGCTGGCAGGCTGTGCCACACAGCCCGGCATCGTTGACCGTCTGCCCGACGACGACCCCGACAGCCTCCTTGAGCAGGCGATCCAACAGGAGCCCACCCAGGCGGCTCGCACCCGGCTTGAAGCGGCAGATATCCTAGCACGCCAGGGGCAGGACCCCCAGGCGCTGGAGATTGCCGCCGACATCGACGACAGCCTCCTCGAGCCCCGCGACCTCACTCACTGGGCCCTTCTGCTGGCCGATCTGGGTGAGCGCGAGCAGGACCCCTGGGCGGTGATTCAGGCGACCCAGCGACTCGACGAGCTCGACCTGGACCGTGACGACGCCTTGCGGCTGCGCGAGCAGATGGGTCTGGCCCTGCTCGAAGTGGACGAGCCGGCCGCCGCCGCCGAGGCACTGCTCCGAGCCCAGGCCCAAAGCGACGATCTCTCCCTCAACGATCCAATATGGCTGGCCCTGAGCCGAGTCGACCGGAATGCCCTGACCACGCTGGGCCGGGAAGGTGATGAGCTGACCCGCGGCTGGGTTTCCCTGGCCGAGTTGGTGCGCAGCAGCGGTGGCGACATCCAGCGCTTGTTCACCCGCCTCGACGACTGGCGTGAACGCAATGCCCGGCACCCGGCCGCTCGCCAGGTGCCGGCGGAACTGCTCGCCCTTGGCGAACTGCGCGGCCTGCAGGTACGCCATATCGCTGTGCTGCTGCCAGAGTCCGGTGCGCTGTCACAGGCCGCCGGCGCCATTGGCGAGGGCATGCGCGCACGACACCGCGACGCCGCCAATGCAGGCGCCAATAGCGTTCAGCTGAGTTTCCTGGATGCCAGTTATGGCGACCTGGCGGCGCTCTATCGCGATGCCGAGAACCGCGGCGCCCAGGTCGTGGTCGGCCCGCTGGACAAGGATCAGGTGACAGAGCTCGAGCGCCTGGACAAGGTACCGCTGCCTACCCTGGCCCTCAACTACGGCCACAGCGAGCGCAACCGCGCCGAGGCGCTCTTCCAGTATGGCCTCTCCGCCGAAGACGAAGCGCGGCAGGCCGCGAGTCGCGCCTGGACAGATGGCCACCGCCGCGCCGCCCTGCTGGTACCGGACAACGACTGGGGTCACCGCGTCGGCGAGGCTTTCTGGGATGAGTGGCAGGCCAGCGGAGGAGAGGTGACCAATGCCGTTCGCTATAACCCGGGAGCAGCGGCGACCGAGAGCACCCGTCGGGCGATCAGCAATCCACGACCCGACATGCTCTTCCTCCTTGCTCTGCCGGAATACGCCCGCCAGGTGCCACCGACCCTGGACTACTACAACGCCAGCAGTCTGCCGGTCTACGCTACCTCGCATCTCTTCGAGGGCCGCCTCAACCCGCAACTCGACCACGACCTGAACGACGTCCAGTTCGCCGATATCCCCTGGCAGATTCCCGACGCTGCGGTGGGGGGAGTCGACGCCCTGCCCTACAGCGACAGCTACCAGCGGCTGCGAGAAGAGGTCGACCCGACGCTCTTCCGACTGCACGCCATGGGCGTGGATGCCTATGAGCTGGCGCTGCGCCTGCCCCAGTTCCAGGCGCTGCCCGACAGCGAGATGTTCGGCGCCACCGGCACACTGAGGCCGAGCAGCGACGGCCGTATCCAGCGCCAGCTACCCTGGGCGCGCTTCGTCAACGGGGTGCCTCAGCCGATCCTGATCCCCGGGCTCTTCGGCGATGACCGGGCCCCGTGACGCCCGCGCCCGCGGCGAGGCGGTGGAGCGCCAAGCAGCGGCCTGGCTGGCCGCTCGCGGCCTGACCCTGGTGGCCGCCAACCAGCATGCCAAAGGGGGCGAGCTGGACCTGGTGATGCGCGACGGCGATACCCTAGTGTTCGTCGAGGTTCGCCACCGAGCCGACACGCGTCATGGCCACCCGCTGGAAACCGTCACCATCGCCAAGCAGCGCCGTTTGATCCGGGCGGCGCGTTTTTATCTCCAGCGCAACCGGCTATCATGTGCGTGCCGCTTCGACGTGCTGGCCGTCACCGGCCAGCCGCCCGACCTCGAATTCCAGTGGGTGACCAACGCCTTCGACGCCTACTGAGCAACGACGTCTCGCGCCCCTTGAGCGCGGAAGCCCCCGGACCGGACCAGGAACCCAGCATGGATTTCCAGCAGCGCATTCTCGGCCATTTCAACACCAGCATCGACACCAAGACCTACGCCAGCGAGGTGCTGCCGCCCTTTATCGAGGTCGCCAGCCAGATGATGGTCCAGTGCCTGGTCAGCGAGGGCAAGATCCTGACCTGTGGCAACGGCGGCAGCGCCGGCGACAGCCAGCACTTCTCGTCGGAACTACTCAACCGATTCGAGAGGGAGCGGCCCAGCCTCCCGGCACTGGCACTGACCACCGACACCTCAACGCTGACCTCCATTGCCAACGACTACAGCTACAACGAGGTCTTCTCCAAGCAGGTTCGCGCCCTGGGCCAGCCCGGCGA
>CAYWBG010000213.1:0-3925 GCA_964456005.1 uncultured Halomonas sp. | reverse complement strand
GCCATCGTCGGCAGCAAGCTGGGCCGGGTCTGCGTGGCGACTCGCGACGCCGAGGCGCGCACGCGCTTTCTCGGCTACCGGGTCGAGCGCTTTCAGCTGTTCGTCTTCGTGGTCTCGGCCATGCTCGCGGGACTCGCCGGCGCCCTCTACGTGCCCCAGGTGGGCATTATCAACCCCAGCGAGTTCTCGCCGATCTTCTCCATCGAGATCGTCCTCTGGGTGGCCCTGGGAGGCCGGGCGACCCTCTACGGCGCGGTAATCGGCGCGATTCTGGTCAATTATGCCAAGACGGTGTTCACCGGGGTGATGCCCGATGCCTGGCTGTTCGCCCTGGGGGCCATGTTCGTGCTGGTCACTGTCTTCTTGCCCAAGGGCATCGCCGGCCTGTTGAGCTATCGACGCCGTCGGCGCCGCGACGAGAAGGGTGCCGATGGGTCCTCCCAGGGCAGGGGGGTCTCGGCATGAATCTGATCAAGTCACTCTCCCGCCGGGACCGGGTCTTCGAGTTCCTGGCACCGACCCCGACACCGGTGGATGTGCGCCACGGCCCCATTCTCTACCTGGAGGATGTCACGGTGAGCTTCGATGGCTTCAAGGCGATCAATGATCTCAACCTGACCATCGACGACGGCGAGCTGCGCTGCATCATCGGCCCCAATGGCGCCGGCAAGACCACCATGATGGACATCATCACCGGTAAGACCCGGCCCGACCACGGCCAGGTTTGGTTCGGCAGTCGCCACGACCTGCTGACCATGAACGAGCCGGAGATCGCTAGTCTCGGCATCGGTCGCAAGTTCCAGAAACCCACGGTGTTCGAGGCGCTTTCCGTGTTCGAGAACCTGGAGTTGGCCATGGCCGCCGACAAACGCATCCTGCCAACCCTTACCGCGCGCATGAGCGGCGAGGTGCGCGACCGTATTGACGAGGGGCTCGAGACCATCGGGCTTGCCGAGTTGCGCCATGGTCCGGCGGGTATTCTCTCCCACGGCCAGAAGCAGTGGCTGGAGATTGGCATGCTACTGATGCAGCGCCCGCGACTGCTGCTGGTGGACGAGCCGGTGGCCGGCATGACCGAACAGGAGATGGAGCGCACCGCCGAGCTCTTGACCGGACTGGCGGGCAAGCAGTCGGTCGTTGTCGTCGAGCACGATATGGGCTTCGTGCGCTCGATTGCGCGCCGGGTCACGGTGTTGCACCAGGGCAGCGTGCTGGCGGAGGGCAGCATGGACCAGGTGTCCAATGATCCCAGGGTGGTGGAAGTCTACCTGGGGGCAGAAGAACCGGCCGGGGAGGCGTGATGCTGACCATCGACAAGCTGAACCAGTACTACGGCGAGAGCCACACCCTCTGGGACCTCGATCTCCAGGTCACCACCGGCCAGTGCACCTGCGTCATGGGCCGCAACGGGGTGGGCAAGACCACCCTGATGAAGGCGGTGATGGGGGAGGTGGCGGTCGCGTCGGGAAGCATTCGCTTCGCCGAGGATGTGGAGCTGACCCGACGGCGAATCGAGGATCGCCCGCGTCTGGGCATCGGCTATGTGCCCCAGGGGCGGCAGATATTTCCGCTGCTGACGGTGGAGGAGAACCTGCGTACCGGCTTGGCCGCACGAGCCGATGGCCGCCGCACCATTCCGGCGCGGGTCTTCGAGCTCTTCCCGGTGCTGGAGGAGATGAAGCAGCGCCGTGGCGGGGATCTCTCCGGGGGGCAGCAGCAGCAGTTGGCCATCGGCCGCGCCCTGGTGCTGGAGCCGCGTCTGCTGATCCTCGACGAACCGGGGGAGGGCATCCAGCCCAATCTCGTCACCCAGATCGGCGGGGTGATTCGTCGGCTGATCGCCGAGGATGGCCTGACCGTGCTGATGGTGGAGCAGAAACTGCCCTTCGCCCGCCGCTATGCCGACCGCTTCGCGATCATGGATCGCGGCCGGCCGGTGGCAGGAGGCGAGATCGGCGAGCTCTCCGACGAGCTGATCAAGCGGCACCTGACGGTATAGGCTCGAAGCGCCGAGCGCCGAGCGCCGAGCATCGAGCATCGAGGCGCCCCCTGTGGTTCGCAGGTGGCGCCTTGCACCTTTCTGGCCTGCCCGCCCGTGCGCCTGCACCCGAGGGGTGCGCGATGGCTGGCTGTGGTGCACCTCAAGAGGACGCCGGGGCGCTGTCCCGTGCTGGAGGTGACTCCCAATGCACTGAAAGATAAGCGTAAACCACCTCCTTCCCCAAACTGGTACGGTGCTTGCTGATAGCAGGTCATACACGCTGGATCACGAGCCGCCCATGACCGCTTTCGAGACCTCCCTGAACACCACAACGCCCACGGACTCCGGCCATCGCTTCGATGCCGGGCGCCGCTGGGAGGCCTCCCTGGATCTGGGTTTTGCTTCCCGTGCCGATGTCACCCGCCTGGTGCACGCGCGCCATCATGGACCGCTGCGCGTTCAGCGACCCTTCTATCCGGAGGGGGGGCAGGGTGCCTGTCACGTCTACCTGTTGCACCCCCCGGGTGGGTTGGTCAGCGGCGATGCCCTGAGTATCGATGTTGGGGTGGAGAAAGGCGCCCACGCCCTCTTGACCACGCCTGCCGCCAACAAGCTCTACCGGGCCGACAGTCACGGCGTCTCCTCGCACCAGCAGGCAAGCCTGCGCGTTGAGGAGAGCGCCATTCTCGAGTGGCTGCCCCAGGAGGCGATTGCCTTCGACGGGGCTCGGGTCGAACAGGCCACTACTCTGGCGCTTGCCGGCAGCGCGCGCTGCCTCGGCTGGGAGGTGCTGGCTCTGGGGCGTCCCGCCAATTCGCTGCCCTATGTCTCGGGAAGGATCGACCAGCGTTTCCGGCTGACTCGCGACGGCAAACCACTATGGATCGAGCGCCAGCCCCTGGACCCGGCTCACCCGCGGTTTCGGGGCCGCTGGGGGCAGGGCGGCGCCACCGTGCAGGGGACTCTTTGGGCGGTGGGCCTGGCCGATGAGCGCGAGGCCGTCGAGGCCCTGCGCGAAGCGCTTGGCGCCTCCAACCGCTGGGCGGTCACCCTGCGCCACGGCGTGCTACTGCTGCGTTACCTGGGCCAGGAGTGCCGTGAGGCCTGGGGTCTCTGCGAGGCCGCCTGGCGAGTCCTGCGTCCGAGATTGATGGGCCTCGAGGCTCACCCGCCGCGCATCTGGCGGACCTGATTCTCCCACCTTCCACGGAGACCCGACATGGAACTGACCCCCCGCGACAAGGACAAGCTGCTGCTCTTCATGGCGGCCCAGCTGGCCGAACGCCGCCGCGCCCGAGGATTGAAGCTCAACTACCCCGAGGCCGTGGCCCTGATCAGCTTCGAGATCCTGGAGGGTGCTCGCGACGGGCGCACGGTGGCGGACCTGATGAGCGCCGGCCGCGAGATTCTCACCCGCGATGACGTCATGGAGGGGGTGGCCGAGATGGTCGACGAGGTGCAGGTGGAGGCCACCTTCCCGGATGGCACCAAGCTGGTCACCGTTCACACCCCCATTGTCTAAGGAGCTCACGATGATTCCTGGCGAATTCCAGCTGAAGGATGGCGAGGTCTCGCTCTGCGAGGGGCGTGAACGGGTGGCGATCGAGGTCGCCAACACCGGCGACCGTCCGATCCAGGTCGGTTCCCACTACCACTTCGCCGAGGCCAACCCGGCGCTCACCTTCGATCGCGACAAGGCGCGAGGCCATCGTCTCGACGTCGCCGCCGGTACCGCGATCCGCTTCGAGCCGGGCCAGACCCGCGAGGTCACCCTGATCCCCTACGCCGGCACACGGCATATCTACGGCTTCCGCGGCGACATCATGGGCGAGCTGGACGGTAAAGGAGAAGGGGCATGAAGATCACGCGACAGGCCTACGCCGATATGTACGGCCCCACCGTGGGTGACCGGGTGCGCCTCGGCGACACCGAGCTGTGGATCGA
>CAYWBG010000212.1:0-3928 GCA_964456005.1 uncultured Halomonas sp. | reverse complement strand
GCGCCTAGCGCCTAGCGCCTAGCGCCTAGCGCCTAGCGCCTAGCGCCTAGCGCCCCAGGATGCAGTCACCGCCACGTCTGGCGTCAACAAGAAACCCCCGCAGGATTCTATCCTGCAGGGGTTCGCTTTTTTTCCTCAACGCCTACCGCCCGTTACCAAGTCGCTGGGCGCTCGGCGCTTATCGCTGGGCGCTGGCCAAGGGCCTACCCGAACCAACCGCCGATCAGGTTGGTGAAGAAGCGCCGAACCTGGTCGAAGAGCCGCTTGAACAGGCCACCCTCCTCCACGGACTCCAGGGCCACCAGCGGCTGCTCGCCGACCACTTCCTCGCCGAGGCGCACTTCCAGGGTGCCGACGCGCTCGCCGGACTGGATCGGAGCGGCCAGGTCAGCCTCGACGTCGAGGCGCGCGGTGAGCTCCTCATTACGGGCCCGCGGCACGGTCATCACCACGTCACGGTCGACGCCCACGCGCAACTCGTTGCGCTCGCCGCCCCACAGCCGCGGGGTATTGAGCACCGAGCCACGGTCGTAGAGCTTCAGTGTCTCGAAGTAGCGAAAGCCATAGCTGAGCAGCTTCTGGGTCTCCTGGGCGCGGGACTCCTCGGAGTTGGTGCCCATCACCACGGAGATCAGCCGCATATCGTCTCGCTTGGCGGAGGCCACCAGGCCATAACCCGCCTCCGTGGTCCAGCCGGTCTTCAGGCCGTCCACCGTGGGGTCACGCCAAAGCAGCCTGTTACGGTTGGGCTGGCGGATATCGTTGAAGGTAAAGTAGCGCTCCGCGTAGATGGCGTAGTGCTCAGGGTAGTCGTTAATGATGTACTGGGAGAGCAGCGCCATATCCCGAGCCGAGGAGTACTGTTCGGGATGGGGCAACCCAGTGGAGTTGGCAAAGCTGGTGTTGTGCAGACCCAGACGCGTCGCGTGCTGGTTCATCAGGTCGGCGAAGGGTGCCTCGCCGCCGGCCAGGTGTTCGGCCACAGCAACGCTGGCATCGTTCCCCGACGAGATGATGATGCCGTAGAGCAGATCACGAATGGAGACCTCGGTGTCCACCTCGATGAACATCTTGGAACCCCCGGTGCGCCAGGCGTTCTCGCTGACCCGCACCATGTCGTCCATGTTGATGTTGCCGCGGTCGAGCTCACGCTCCACCAGGTAGGCCGTCATCAGCTTAGTGAGACTGGCCGGTGGCAGGCGCTCGTCGGCGTTGTGCTCCACCAGCACGCGACCGCTATCGGCATCCATCAGGAACCAGGACTTAGCCGCCAGCTGGGGGGGCGACGGAATCATGGTCTGAGGCTGGGGCTGCTGAGGAATCGGGACGCTCTGGGCCGAGACCAGGGTCGACACCATCAACAGGCACACCAGCAGAGTCGGGATCAGCCGCAGGCGATGAAGGAGGAACAGCTTTGTCATTGGGGCAGGTCTCATGGGTCAATCATCAGGGAAAGTAGGATGGGCGCTGCTTAGTCGGCACCGTTGACAACGTAGGCCTGGTCAAAGCCGGCGCGGCGCAACTCGTCACGCACCGGATCGACCTGCCCGGCATTGGCCAGCGGCCCCACCTGGACGCGGTGCACGCCGGCAGACGCCTCCACTCGCACCGGGTGGGACAACTCGGCCTGCAGGCGGGCCCGCAGCGCCTGGGCGTTCTCGTCAGAGCCCAGGGCAGCCACCTGTAGGTAGAGAGGGCTACTGTCAGCGGGGTGGTCCTGCGCGGGGCTAGCCGCTGTCGCACCCTGGGCCGGCGCCTCATCGGCCACCGTGTTAGAGGCAGGCGCTACCTGGCGGGCCGGCGAGGCCAACGGTTCACTCGCGGCGCCATTACGCCTATCACCGCGGCGAGAGCCACCATTATTCTCCGCCAGCCACTGCTCGGGGTCGATGGCCTCCACCTTCACCCCGCCGGTGCCCCGGTCGAGGATATCCAGGCGTGCCGCGGCAGCATAGGAGAGGTCGATCTCGCGATCATTGTGGAAGGGGCCACGGTCATTGACCCGCACGATCACCGAGCGGCCGTTGTCGAGACTGGTCACCTTGGCAAAGGTCGGCAGCGGCAAGGAGCGATGGGCGGCGGTCATCTTGTACATGTCGTAAATTTCGCCATTGGAGGTCGCGTAGCCGTGGAACTTCTCGCCATACCAGGAAGCGGTGCCCCGGCGTGAATACCCTTGGGCATCGGGCAGCACGCTATAGGTCTTGCCCCACACCTCATAGGTGGAGCGGTTGCCCCCGCGCGAGAGTGGCTCAACGCGCGGCACCGCATCCGGTACCCGGCTGACGTCCGGCGGCTCCATGGGGTAGGCATCGCCGGACATGGCGTAGCGCCCCCCCGCCGTGTCGGCAGCCGGTGATGAGGCGCCGGCGTCGCCGGCAGACGAGGGCGCGCTCCCCCCCCCGCCGGCACAGCCGGCCAGCAGCGCAGCAACTGCCAGCAACAGCCAGGATCTCATGGTGCCTCCTTGGATTCTCGGCTCACCGATTCGAGCCAGTGAGCGTCCAGGGCCCGGGCATCGTCGATCGCCTCGGCCAATTCGGTCACCGCCATGGCGTAGAGATGGCTGTGATTGTAACGGGTGATCACGTAGAAGTTGTGCTCGCCCAGCACATAGCGCCAGTTGTCCTCACCGTCTTCCAGCGAGACCGGCAACAGGTGATGGTCATCGGCCAGCGAGTCGGGCACCTCGAGACCGACGGCGCGCAACTCGGCGGCCGGAACGGCCGGTGAACGGGCGGCGCGATTGAAATCGATGCCGCCCGGCGGCGTCGGGGGCCCTTCAACATCATGATAGATAGGCTCGCCGCCGCGCCAGCCGTGCTCGGCAAAGTAGTTGCCCACACTGCCGATGGCATCCACCGGGTTGGTCCAGAGGTCGCGGAGTCCGTCGCCATCGAAATCGACGGCATAGGCACGGTAGCTGGTGGGGATGAATTGCGGATAGCCCATGGCGCCGGCATAGGACCCCTTCGGCTCGCCCGGATCGACGCCCTGCTCGTGGGTGATTTCCAGGAAGGCACCCAACTCGCCAAGGAAGAAGTCACCGCGAGTCGAATGGTGGAACGCCAGGGTCGCCAGGGAGTCGATCACCCGATGGCGGCCGGTGAAGCGGCCATAGCTGGTTTCAACGCCGATGATGGCGGCGATCACCTCGGCGGGGACGCCATACTCGGCCTCGGCGCGCGCGAAGGCGTCATGGTGAACCTCGAGGAAGGTCACTCCGCGATGAATGCGCTCGGGCTGCAGGAAGATCTCGCGATACTCGTCCCAGCGCAGGCGACGCTCGGCAGCGCCGGCCATGGCATCCAGCACACCCTGCTGGTAGACGGCATCGCTCAGGGCATCCTCCAGCCATTGCCGATCGACTCCCTGCCCGGCCAATTCGTCGGCCAGGGCGCGAGCGCCCTGGTGCTGGCGCGGATCGAAGTCCGCTGCGGCGGCGGACAGAGCCAGCAGTGACAGGCCGACACCGGCCAGCGCTCTCGCTCCATGAAAACGGGACACGGTCATGCAGTTGCCTCTTTCCCGGGAAGGTCGGAAACCGGCATTAGCGTGGCAGCAGCCGGCGGTGGGCGTGGATGGCCATGAGAATACCGAAACCCGCCATCAAGGTCACGCTGGAGGTCCCTCCGTAGCTGACCAGTGGCAGCGGCACACCGACCACCGGCAGGATGCCACTGACCATGCCCACGTTGACAAACACATAGATGAAGAAAGTGAGGATGATGCTGCCGGCCACCAGGCGCCCGAAGGTATCCTGGGCGCCGGTGGCCAGCCATAGCCCCCGGCAGATGATCAGCAGGTAGAGCAGCAGAACCGCCAGCATGCCCACCAGGCCAAATTCTTCGCCCAGCACGGCGACGATGAAGTCGGTATGCCGCTCGGGCAGGAACTCCAGCTGAGACTGGGTGCCCTGCAGCCAGCC
>CAYWBG010000211.1:0-3931 GCA_964456005.1 uncultured Halomonas sp. | reverse complement strand
TCTACCACACCAAGGAGGGCGACCGCGGCAGCTGGAACTTCACCGGCTACTCCGATGAGCGGGTCGATGAGCTGACCGTGGCCATGGGCCAGGAGACCGACATCGAGGCGCGCAACGAGATGATCAGTGAGGCCTGGCAGATCGTGCACGACGAGATCGTCTATATCCCGATCCACCACCAGATGCTGACCTGGTCGATGCGTGATGATATCGACTTCAAGGTGCAGAGCGAGAATACGCCACACTTCAAGTATCTGAAGTTCCACGACTGATTCGTTGATCACGCCTAAGCCCCCCGGCCGCCACAAGCGGCCGGGGGGCACAACGCTATGGACACCCCATGCTTGCTTTCCTGATTCAGCGCGTGCTGCAGGCCTTCTTCGTGATGTTTGTGGTCGCGCTCATCTCTTTCTCGCTGTTCCACTACGTCGGCGACCCGGTGCTCAACATGCTCGGCCAGGAGGCCACCGAGGCCGACCGCGCCGCGCTGCGAGCCCAGCTCGGGCTCGACCAGCCGGTGGTGGTGCAGTTCTGGCAGTTCGTCGTCAATGCCGCCCAGTTCGAGTTCGGTATCTCCTATCGTTCGGCGCGTTCGGTCAGTGACCTGATCCTGGAGCGTCTGCCGGCTACCCTGGAGCTCGCCATCATCTCGGCGATCTTCGCTGTGGTCATGGGCATCGTGCTGGGCATCTACACCGCCCTCAACCGCGGTAACTGGCTCTCCAACTTCATCATGACCGCCTCGCTGATCGGCGTGTCGCTGCCCACCTTCCTGATCGGCATTCTGCTGATCTATCTCTTTGCCGTGGAACTGGGCTGGCTGCCCGCCTTCGGTCGCGGCCAGACGGTGCGCCTGGGCGACGGGTGGAATACCGGTCTGCTCACGGCGAGCGGCCTGCGCTCTCTGATCCTGCCGGCGATCACTCTCGGCCTCTTCCAGCTGACCCTGATCATGCGCCTGGTGCGTGCCGAGATGCTCGAGGTGCTGCGCACCGACTACATCAAGTTCGCGCGGGCCCGGGGACTGTCGAAGCGAGTGGTCAACCTGCGCCACGCGCTCAAGAACACCCTAATCCCGGTGATCACCATCATCGGCCTGCAACTGGGTACCATCATCGCCTTCGCCATCATCACCGAGACGGTGTTCCAGTGGCCCGGGGTAGGGGCGCTGTTCATCACCGCGGTGCGCTTCGTCGACATCCCGGTGATGGCCGCCTACCTGATGATGATTGCCCTGGTGTTCGTGGTCATCAACCTGATCGTCGATCTGCTCTACTACGCCGTCGACCCGCGCCTGCGCGTTCAGGGAGGTGCCAAATGAGCCAGAACGTGCAACGCACCGATATGCCGGCCGCGGTGCCGAAACCGCCGGGGCCCCTGCAGACCTTCCTGGCCAGCGATATCGTCTACTCCTGGAAGCGCCAGCCGGTGGTGATAGTGGCCACCCTGGTCACCCTGGTGATGTTCGCCGGCGCCCTGTTCGCGCCCTGGATCGCCCCTCAGAACCCCTTCGATCCACGCGAGCTGGAGCTGATCGACGCCTTCGCCCCACCGCTGACCACCTCGGACTTCACCGGCAATTTCTACCTGCTGGGCAGCGATAGCCAGGGTCGCGACGTCTTCTCGGCGATCCTCTACGGCTCGCGGATCTCGCTGCTGGTGGGTTTCGCCGCGGTGCTCTTTGCCCTGGCGTTGGGCACGGCCCTCGGCCTGATGGCGGGCTTTCGCGGCGGCTGGCGTGACGCCCTGATCATGCGTATCGCCGATGTCCAGCTGACGTTCCCATCGATCCTGATGGCACTGCTGATCTTCGGGGTGATCCGCGGCTTCCTACCGCGCTCCATGCATGCCGAGGTGGCGATCATCGTACTGATCGTGGCCATCGGCCTCTCCGACTGGGTGCAGTACGCTCGGGCAGTGCGCGGAGCGACCATGGTGGAGAAGGGCAAGGAGTACGTGCAGGCGGCCCGGGTGATCGGGCTGCCTGACCGCAAGATCCTCTTTCAGCACATCCTGCCCAACGTGATGCGCCCGGTGCTGGTGATCGGCACCATCGGCCTGGCGCTGGCGATCATCGCCGAGGCCACGCTCTCCTTCCTGGGGGTCGGCATGCCCGCCACCCAGCCGAGCCTGGGGACCCTGATCCGGGTCGGCCAGGACTACATGTTCTCGGGAGAGTGGTGGATCCTGCTCTTCCCCGGGGTGGCGCTGCTGCTGCTGGCGCTCTCCGTTAACCTGCTGGGAGACTGGTTGCGTGATGTCCTCAACCCCAAGCTCCGATAATAAAAGCGCCGCTGAGACAGGGGCCGTCGATCACGGCGCCGATCAGGCGTCACAACAGGAACCCGTGCTTAGCGTGCGCCGGCTGCGGGTGGAGTTCCCCACCCGCCACGCCACCCTGGTGGCACTGGACGATGTCTCCTTCGATATCGCCCCGGGGGAAGTCCTCGGCGTGGTGGGCGAGTCCGGCGCCGGTAAGTCGATGACCGGCAACGCGGTGATCCGGCTGATCGAGCCACCCGGCCATATCGCCAGTGGCGAGGTCCGCCTGTCCGGCCGGCGTATTGATGACCTCGCCGAGGAGGACTTCGTGCCCCTGCGTGGTCGGCATATCGGCATGATCTTCCAGGACCCGCTGACTAGCCTGAACCCGCTGTTCTCGATAGGTGACCAGCTGGTGGAGACCCTGCGCACTCACCTGCCGATCGGCGAGAAGCAGGCCCGCGAGCGGGCCCTGGCGCTGCTGCGCGAGGTGGGTATCCCGGCGCCTGAGACGCGCCTGGACAGCTATCCGCACCAGTTCTCCGGCGGCATGCGCCAGCGGGTGGTGATCGCCCTGGCGCTGGCCGCCGAGCCGGAGCTGATCATCGCCGATGAGCCCACCACGGCGCTGGATGTCTCCGTCCAGGCCCAGATTCTCACCCTGCTCAAGCGGCTCTGCGCCGACCACGGCACGGCGGTGATGCTGGTCACCCACGATATGGGAGTGATTGCCGAGACCGCCGACCGGGTGGCGGTGATGTACGCCGGCCGGCTGATCGAGATCGGCCCGGTGAACGAGGTAATCCGCCATCCGCAGCACCCCTACACCGAGGGGCTGATGGCGTCGATTCCCGGTATCGAGAAGCGCCTCACGCGCCTCTACCAGATCGAGGGGGCCATGCCACGGCTGGCGGCGATCCCCGCAGGTTGCGCCTTCAACCCGCGCTGCCCCCACGCCGCCGAGCGCTGTCGCACCGAACGCCCCGATCTGCTGCCCGCGGGAAGCGGCCAGGCAGCCTGCTGGCTTCACGATCCGGACAACCCGCTACCGCGGCGAGACTCACTTAGCACTCGGCAGGGTGGCGCCGCTCTGGATGGCTCCGAGGAGGTGGTCCGATGAGCCAGTCTCAACCGACCCGGACCGCCGAGAGCGGCGAGGTGCTGCTGGAGGCCACCGACTTGGCCCGCCATTTCGATGTCTCCAAGCCCTGGCTCAACCGGGTGCTGGAGCGTGCCGAGAAACTGACCCTCAAGGCGGTGGACGGGGTGAGCCTGACCATTCGCCGCGGCGAGACCGTTGCCCTGGTGGGCGAGTCCGGTTGCGGCAAGTCCACCGTGGCGCGGCTGATCGTCGGGCTCTACGGCCTGACCCGCGGCCGGCTCAGTTTCGATGGCTTAGACATCAGCGACCTGGCCGGGCGCAGTGGCCGCCAGTCCGCGGCGATTCGGCAGCGTTTCCAGATGATCTTCCAGGACCCCTATGCCAGCCTCAATCCGCTGTGGCGGGTGGGCACCATCATCGGCGAGCCGCTGCGCTTCTTCCGCCCCGAGATGGGTAGCACCGACCGTCACCGCCGGGTCGGCGAACTGCTCGAGCAGGTGGGCATGTCGCCAGCGGATGCGCTGCGCTACCCCCACGAGTTCTCCGGCGGCCAGCGCCAGCGCATCT
>CAYWBG010000210.1:0-3932 GCA_964456005.1 uncultured Halomonas sp. | reverse complement strand
GGATTGTGGCTCCGGTGGTCGTGGGTTCGATCCCCATCATCCACCCCACTCCTTGTGTTTCATGTGGTCTCTCTTCGTTGCCAATTCATTCCCGTATTGTCTTGTTGCCAGGTGGCGTCCTGCTGCCCATGGCGTCTCGTCCTGCCTGTCGTTCATTTTTGCATTGTGGTGTGGGTCCTGCCGGGCTTGCAAAATGAACCCTTCGCCCCCACTTGAGAGGGCATGGTGCTTGCCAGTGCGGGGTGGGATTCATAAAATCCCCCCCTTGACCCTTATTCACGCTTCAACATAACGCCCCCAGTCGGTAGAGGACATTTCATGCAAGTTTCCGTCGATACGACCTCCCAGATCGAACGCCGCATCACCGTCCAGGTGCCGGCCGCCGAGGTCGACGAGGCCGTCGCCACCCGTCTCAAGGACGCCGCCAAGACCGTTCGCATTGATGGCTTCCGCAAGGGCAAGGTCCCGATGTCGGTGATCCGTCAGCGTTACGGCAGCGGCGTGCGCGACGAGGTGGTGGGCGAAGTCATGCGCGAGCGCTACGTGCGTGCCATCACCGACAACGAGCTCAACCCGGCTGGCTTTCCGCAGATCGAGCCTACTGTCAACGAGGAGGGCAAGGATCTCGAGTTTGTGGCGACCCTGGAGGTCTACCCAGAGATCGAACTGGCGTCCATCGAGGGAACCGAGGTCGAGCGTCCGGTGGTCGACGTCACTGAGGCCGATGTCGACGAAATGATCGACACCCTGCGCAAGCAGAACGCGGCCTGGGAAGAGGTCGAGCGTGCCGCCGAAGATGGCGATCAGGTGAACATCGACTTCCAGGGGTTCCTGGGCGATGAGCCCTTCGAAGGCGGCAGCGCCGAGGGTCATGAGCTGGTCATCGGTTCCGGAAGCTTCATTCCCGGCTTCGAGGAGCAGCTGGTCGGCGCAAGCGCCGGGGACGAGAAGGAGATTCGCGTCACCTTCCCCGAGGACTACCAGGCCGAGCACCTGGCGGGTCAGGAAGCGACCTTTAAGGTCAAGGTCAACAGCGTCAAGGGCCAGGTCCTGCCCGAGGTGGATGCCGACTTCGTCAAGAATTTCGGCGTCGAGGACGGCGATCTCGACAGGTTCCGTGCCGAGGTCAAGAAGAACATGACCCGAGAGGCCAGTCAGGCGGTGGACAACCGCGTCAAGCAGCAGGTGCTTACCGCGCTGCAGAAGGCTAACGAGATTCCGGTGCCCGACGCCCTGGTTCAGCAGGAGACCGACGGCCTCAAGCGTCAGGCGGCTCAGCAGTTCGGCCTGGGCGAGGACTTCGACGTCTCGCAGCTGCCCAATGAGCTGTTTGCCGAGCAGGCCAAGGGGCGTGTTCAGGTGGGCCTGCTACTGGCCGAGGTCATCAAGTCCAACGAGCTCGACGCCTCCGACGATGAGATCCGTGCCAAGGTCGAGGAATTGGCCGAGCAGTACCAGGATCCGTCCCAGGTGGTCGAGTACTACATGGGCAACGACCAGATGAAGACCCAGGTCAAGTCTGCCATCCTCGAAGAAAAGGCCGTCGACAAGCTGCTCGAGCAGGCCAGCGTCGAAGATGTCACCATGACCTACCAGGAAGTCCTGGCCGCGGCTCAACAGCAGAATGAGGCCGACGACGAGGAAGAGGGCGCCGAGGAAGAGAGCAAGGCCTGATTTCCGCCTCACTTTGTCGGAGCATCGGCACTTGCCGGGCTCCGACGCCCCTAGGCTTCCATACATCGGATGCAAGGACATCACACAGATGAGCAACGACTTCGATATTCAGAGCGCCGGCGGCCTGGTGCCGATGGTGGTCGAGCAGAGCGCGCGAGGCGAGCGGGCCTATGACATCTATTCCCGCCTGCTGAAGGAGCGTGTGATCTTCCTGGTGGGTCCGGTGGAAGACTACATGGCCAACTTGATCGTCGCCCAGCTGCTGTTCCTGGAGTCCGAGAATCCGGACAAGGACATTCACCTCTACATCAACTCGCCCGGGGGTGGCGTGACGGCCGGCATGTCGATCTACGACACCATGCAGTTCATCAAGCCGGATGTCTCCACTGTCTGCATCGGCCAGGCGGCGAGCATGGGCGCGCTGCTGCTGGCGGGTGGTGCCCCGGGCAAGCGTTTCTGTCTCCCCAACTCGCGGATGATGATCCACCAGCCGCTGGGTGGTTACCAGGGTCAGGCCTCTGACATCGAGATCCATACCCGGGAGATCCTGGGGATCCGTGACAGGCTCAACGAGATCCTCGCGCATCATACTGGCCAGGACTTCGAGACCATCGCCAAGGACACCGACCGCGACAACTTCATGAACGGCAAGCAGGCCGTAGAGTACGGCTTGGTCGACTCCATGCTGGATAAGCGGCCGACATCCTGATAGCGTGATTACTATCACGCTCTGACACTGTTCCCGGCGGCCCGGTGCCGCCGTTGTGAGCTCGGTGGTGGTCTGACGACGTGTCGACAGTGCTACCGCCCATTTGAAATGAGGTATACGAATGGCCGACGGCAAAGGCAAGGACGAAAGCGGCAAGCTGCTCTACTGCTCGTTCTGCGGCAAGAACCAGAACGAGGTACGCAAGCTGATTGCCGGTCCGTCCGTTTATATCTGCGATGAGTGTGTCGACCTCTGCAATGACATCATTCGCGAGGAGGTGCTCGATGCCGATGCCGAGAGCGACGAGGAGCGCCTGCCGGCTCCCCGCGAGATTCGTCACACCCTCGATGACTATGTGATTGGCCAGGACCGCGCCAAGATGGTGCTGTCAGTGGCGGTCTACAACCACTACAAGCGTCTGCGCTCCGATGTGAAGGAGGGTAGCGTCGAACTCGGCAAGTCGAACATCTTGCTGATCGGTCCCACCGGCAGCGGCAAGACGCTGCTGGCCGAGACCCTGGCGAGGCTGCTCAACGTGCCCTTCACCATCGCCGATGCCACGACTCTCACCGAGGCAGGCTACGTAGGTGAAGACGTTGAGAACATCATCCAGAAGTTGCTGCAGAAGTGCGACTATGATGTGGAAAAGGCCCAGCGCGGCATCGTCTACATCGACGAGATCGACAAGATCTCGCGCAAGTCGGACAATCCCTCCATCACCCGCGACGTCTCGGGTGAAGGGGTCCAGCAGGCGCTGCTCAAGCTGATCGAAGGCACGACTGCCTCCGTACCCCCTCAAGGGGGCCGCAAGCATCCGCAGCAGGAATTCCTGCACGTGGACACCGGCAACATGCTGTTCATCGTTGGCGGTGCCTTTTCCGGCTTGGACAAGGTCATCCGCGACCGCGCCGAGAAGGGCGGTATCGGTTTCAGTGCCGAGGTGAAGACCAAGGACGAAACCCGCGGCGTGGGTGAACTGCTCGCCGATGTGGAGCCCGAGGATCTGGTCAAGTTCGGCCTGATTCCCGAGTTCGTGGGGCGCTTGCCGGTCATTGCGACCCTGACGGAGCTGACCGAGGACGCGCTGATCGAGATCCTCACCGAGCCCAAGAACTCGCTGATCAAGCAGTACGCCAAGCTGTTCGAGATGGAGCATGTTGAACTGGAATTCCGCGAGGACGCCTTGCGTGCGGTGGCCGGTAAGGCCATGGCCCGCAAGACCGGCGCCCGCGGCCTTCGCTCCATTCTGGAGTCGGTGCTGCTCGACACCATGTACGAGATTCCTTCCCTGGAAGGGGTGAGCAAGGTGGTGATCGATGCCTCGGTCATCAATGGCGAGAGCGAGCCGTTGCTGATCTACTCCCAGCAGCAGGAAACCGCCGGCGACGGCACCGCCGGCTGAGCCGCAGGTCACGGCATCCTGACAGGCAGGCTCTAGGCGGGAGCGAAGTCACTGTCCATCTGTCGTCCCGAGGACGCCAGGGCCAGTGGGCGGCGCTCCCGCTTTTTTATTTGACCGCTTTCCATGCCTGTCAGGCCGCCATCATGG
>CAYWBG010000209.1:0-3958 GCA_964456005.1 uncultured Halomonas sp. | reverse complement strand
CTGGCGAGGTCCTCGGGGCGGTCGACATCCCATATGGTGTCCGGGCAGGCGAGTCGCCAGCCGAGAGACGCGATTCGATCCCGCGTCTTGTCCATCACGGCCCCTGTGCCCCAGGGGATGTCATCGAACAGCCGAGGGTCGGGGCGATGAACCCCAATCAGGCCGTAGCCGCCATCCTCGGCGGGAAGTACCACCACATCGGCCTGGTCCAGCGCCCGACGGCAACGACCCAGCAGGAGCGGTGATAGCACTGGACAGTCCGTGCCAATCAGCAGCCCCGGCTCCGGCATGGCAAGGAGTGCCCGATACATGCGCTCACCCAGTTCCCCCTCTGGCTGGGGGCGCAGGGAGATGCCGTATCGGTCGGCGAGTTCACGAAAGAATGAGTGGTGGTGATCGAGAGCGGTCCATAGTGTGATGCGTTCGGCGGTGGTGGAGGCCAGTGCGATCTCCAGGGTGTGGCGCACCAGTCGTTCGTGAAGCCGAGCGGCACCCTCGGGGCCCAGCGCGTCGATCAGTCGTGTCTTGGCAAGGCCTGGTACCGGTGCCTTGGCCAGGATGGCCAGCGGGAAGTCACCGGGAGGGGCATCAGCGCACATGGCGATACTCTCGCGCCAGATGCTCCGGCGATTCACCGCGCCAGTAGCGCCAGCGTAGCCGCCACATCAGGCTCACGGTTTTCCAGACCCCACTCTTTTCCCAGCGACGACCGCTGGTCACTACCTTCTGGCGTAGACAGGCCGGCCTGGACAGATGTTTCAGGCGGCGCGATATCTCGATGTCCTCCATCAGCGGTTGGTCCGGGAAGCCGTCGACGCTATTGAAGGCCTCGCGGGTCATGAAAATGGCTTGATCACCTGTGGCGATACCGGTGAGTCGTGAGCGCCAGTTCATGGCGGTCGCAATAACGGGAAACCATGGGTGCCTGCCCTCGATGCAAACATCGAAACGGCCCCAGCAATGACTGGCGCATAGTGCTTCGCGAATGAGCTTGGCCGAGTTGGCGGGCAGACGAGTATCTGCGTGCAGGAAAATCAGGCAGTCGCCTGATGCGTGCTCCGCCCCGAGGTTCAACTGTCGGGCGCGCCCGGGCTGACTGCTGATGACCTTGACGCCCGATTGCCGGGCAATGCTTAGCGTCTGGTCGCGGCTGCCGCCATCCACGACCACGACTTCCCCAAGATCCTGTCGCGCCAGGTCTGAAAACTGCCGTTCAAGCCCTTGGGCTTCATTGAGCACCGGCATGACTAGGCTGATGGTAAGCTCAGGCATGGTGATCCTGACTAGTTGTAGGGTCCCGAATGATCACATGGTTATCTCTCGAAGTCGTGTATGGCAGCCTTGCCGGTTGATGGGTCGTTTGCGCTCAGCATCCATCTCTCTCCTGACTCACCGGTGGGATCTCGTATTGCCAAGCAACCACCTTGCTCTGGAGTAGTGGCGGGTGTTTCGTTGTCTCGGAGGCGACTCCCGGCTTGACGACGAACTCCTGATCCAGCGTGAAGAAGCTCGCGCAGCCGGTGTCCGTGACATGAATCGTGTCGCTGATGCCCACGGTCTTGTTTCCATCGACGCCCCACATCCACGGAATAAGATGCAGGGTCATGCCCTCGCGTAATATCTGGGGACTGCCCTGCTTGATGCTCAGGATGTAGCCCTCATCCCAGCTGGGGGGGAAGGCGATGCCGATGGAATAGCCGGATCGCGTGATCAGCTGCGCTCCGACCTCATTGTCGCCGATCATCCTGCGTGCCAGATTGTCCAGGTCCGAGACGGTCAGGCCGGGTCGGATCAGCCGCTTCATCTCCATCAAGGTGTGTTTCATCAGCTCCTGGGCATGCCGCATGGACGGGCTCGGCTCCCCCATCACGACGGTACGCATCATCGCCGTGTGATAGCGCCGGTAGCACCCGCCCACTTCCAGGAAGACGTGTTCTCCGGACTGAATGACGCGACCCTCGAAGCTGGCGTGGGCTAACATGGTCCGGGGTCCGGAGGTGACATAGGGCATCACCGCGGGGGTTTCCCCCCCGGCCCGGAACATGGCACTGGCAATGGCCGCCCCCACTTCGTTTTCGGTGGCGCCGGGAACACAGGCTTCCCAGCCGGCCAGCATGCCGGCCTCCGTCGCCCGCGCCGCCTTGGCCATGGCGTCCAGCTCGAGCTTCGACTTGCAGACCCGGCCCTCCTCCACGATGCCGAAGCAGTCCTGCAACTCGCTGTCCGGAAGCGTGGTGTGGATGGTGTCCTGGTCATAGGCGGGGAAGAAGTAGCTGTTGCGCTCGTAGCCGATGCGCTTGCCGGTCAGGCCGAACTCGCGCAGTGCGCTCACCAGCGTCTGGATGGCGTTCCCTGAATCCGGGTAGGTGCGCGTCCTCTCCACCCAGGTGCGGCCGCCGACGTTCGATGCTTCCAGCATTCGGGTGACCATGAACGGCTCGTCCTCCAGCGGGACGACAAGCGCCTGGAAGTAGGAGTAGCCGGTGGTCTGGTAGTCGGTGAGATAGAGCTGGTTCGCCGGGTCCGTAATCACCACCGCATCCAGCAGGCGCTCTTTCATCCTGGAACGCAGCTCGGTGAGGCGACGCATGTACTCCTCGAACGGAAAGGTCATGTCATCGCGATGGAACATACCGTTGCCTCCATGGCCTGGGTGGTGGCGTCGAACAGGGTCTGCAGAGCTTTCGTCAGTTCCTCTACCGGTATGGTGACACGTGTCCGGAACTCTGCCCTTTCATCTGCAAGCCGCAGGAAGGTGGTGATGCGCTGCTTCGGCTGCTCGGTCAGATCACCACGCGGCATAGCTAGGCGCCAAAGCGCTACTGCCACTGCCAGTGTTGAAGGGCGAGGACAGCCATGTCTGTGCGATGCCACACGGAGCGCAGCACGCAACGGGATGACTGAGACAGGAAAGGGGCGGCTAACGGCTGAACTGTTGGTGTCCCACACAGAGACCCTGGCACCGGGCCGAGATTTCTGTCGACCGTGGCGTGCTCACCTGCCTGCAGCCTGGCGACGCACAGCTGGGTGATGGGTCATCGCGCTTGAGAACGGTCATCAAGTACCTGACGAAAGGTACTGTCAGTGCGTCAACTCGATCACTCGCCCACCGGCCGCCTCGGCGTCGTGATGGTCGTGGGTCACCAGCAGGCTGGGCAGGCCGGCTTCACGCAGCCGTTCGAATACCAGATGGCGCATCTCCCGGCGTAGATGGGTATCGAGCTTGGAGAAGGGCTCGTCGAGCAGCACCGCTCGAGGCGCCGAGAGCAGCAATCGCATCAGGGCCACCCGGGACTGCTGGCCGCCGGAGAGGGTCGCCGGGTCGCGGTCACTGAAGCCGGCCAGGCCGATCTGTTCCAGTGCCCGCTCGACGTGGCCCGATTTCTCCGGGGTGGCGCGGGGCAAGCCGAAGCGCAGGTTTCCCGCCACCGAAAGGTGAGGGAACAGCAGCGGGTCCTGGAACAGCAAGCCGATGCCGCGCTGCTCCGCCGGTAGCCCGGTGATGTCGCGGCCATCCAGCATCACTTTGCCCGAGGCGTGAAACGCCGGCGCCAGGAAACCGGCCACGAGAGCCAGCAGTGTCGATTTTCCGGAGCCCGAGGGGCCCATCACGGTCAGGACCTCGCCAGGAGCGATGCGGGCATCGAGCTCGAGCAGCGTGTTGCCCTCCAGAGCGATACGGATCTCCTGCAGGGTCAGGGTCTGATGGTCGGTCATGGGGCTCCTTGCATGCCGCGGCGATGGGACCAGAGCAGCCGGGGCAGGCCCACGGCGATGATGAAGCCCACCAGCGGCAGGCTGGCCTGGACCAGGGCCCAGACGCCTATCAGGCGTCGGTTGCCTCCGGCGGCCAGGGAGACGGCCTCGGTGGTCACGGTGGGAATGCGTCCGGCGCCAAGTAGTTGGGTGGGCAGGTACTGGCCAATGCTGACCGCCAGGCCCACCGCCATGGCGGTGA
>CAYWBG010000208.1:0-3967 GCA_964456005.1 uncultured Halomonas sp. | reverse complement strand
CCCAGGCCCTGGCCGACCAGATCACCATGGCCGGCCTCGAGGTGGATGCGGTGGAACCGGTCGCCGCCTCTTTCACCGATGTCGTGGTGGCCGAGGTGGTGGAGGTGTTCCAGCACCCCGACGCCGACAAGCTCAATGTCTGTCGGGTCAACGACGGTTCCGGCGAACCGGTACAGGTGGTATGCGGTGCTCCCAATGTGGCGGTGGGGCAGAGGGTGCCCTTCGCCCGAGTCGGCGCCGTGCTGCCCGGTGACTTCAAGATCAAGAAGGCCAAGCTGCGTGGTCAGGAGTCCCGCGGCATGATCTGCTCCGCCTCCGAGCTCGGCCTGGAGGAGGAGACCTCGCCAGGCATCCTCGAGCTGCCGGCGGGCGCGCCGGTGGGCGAGAGCTTCCGCGACTGGCTGGGCCTGGACGATCAGACCATCGAGGTGGACCTGACGCCCAACCGCGGGGACTGCTTGAGCCTCAAGGGCCTGGCCCGCGAGGTGGGTGTCCTCAACCGCCTGCCGGTGACGGGGCCGGCCATTGAGCCAGTGTCTCCTGTCCACGATGCGACGTTTCCGGTGCGCATCGAGGATACCGAGCGCTGCCCGCGCTATATCGGTCGCCTGATCCAGGGAGTCGATGTCACCGTCGAGACGCCGCTGTGGATGGCGGAGCGCCTAAGGCGCAGCGGCCTGCGGACCATTGATCCGGTGGTGGATGTCACCAACTATGTGATGCTCGAGCTCGGTCAACCGCTGCATGCCTTTGATCGTGCCAACCTCCACGGTGCAGTGATCGTGCGCCTGGCCCGTGAAGGTGAGCGCCTGGTGCTGCTCGACGGCCAGGAAGTGACGCTGGACGATGCCACGCTGGTGATCGCCGACGAGCGAGGTCCCCTGGCCATGGCCGGGGTCATGGGCGGAGAGCAATCCGGGGTTGGCGCCAAGACCCGCGACATCTTCCTGGAGTCGGCCTTCTTCTCGCCCCTGGCGGTGGCCGGTCAGGCCCGTGGCTACGGCCTGCACACCGATGCTTCCCATCGTTTCGAGCGCGGTGTCGATCCGCTGTTGGCCCGGGAGGCCGCCGAGCGGGCCACGGCCCTGCTGCTCGAGATCGTCGGCGGGCAGCCCGGCCCCCTGGTGGAGATGGCGAGTCAGGAGCATCTTCCCGGCGAGCGCCGCGTCTCCCTTCGCGCCGCGCGACTGGAGCAGGCGCTGGGCAAGGCGCTGCCGGTCGAGGAGGTGGGTGAGATCCTCGAGCGACTCGGCATGGCCGTGGAGCGCACCGCCCAGGGCTGGCTGGCCTGGGCGCCGAGCTGGCGTTTCGATATCGCCATCGAGGAGGACCTGATCGAGGAAGTGGCCCGCATCCACGGCTACAATCGCCTGCCCGTCCGCCGTCCTGCGGCACGCCTGGCCCTGCGGCCCGATCACGAGGCACGTACGCCCCTTGCCCGCCTGCGACGCCAGATGGTGGCCCGCGGCTATCAAGAGGCGGTGACCTACAGCTTCGTTGCGCCTGAGCTGCAGAAGGCGCTGCTGCCCGAGGCTGTGTCACCGGTGCTGGCCAACCCCATATCAGCCGATTTGTCGGTAATGCGCGCCAGTCTCTTTCCTGGCCTGGTTCGGGCACTTACCCACAATCTCAATCGCCAGCAGAGTCGCGTGCGTCTCTTCGAGACCGGCCTGATCTTCCGCGGTGAGCTCGATGATCTCGCCCAGGTGCCGATGCTGGGTGCCCTGGCCTGCGGCAGCCGTGAGCCGGAGGGTTGGGCGGCCAGCCGCGAGAGAGTGGATTACTTCGACCTCAAGGGCGACCTGGAGAGCCTGCTGGCCATGGGTGGGGAGCCAGAGGCATGGCGCTTCGAGCCCGCCGAGCATCCGGCGCTCCACCCGGGTCAGTGCGCGCGACTCCTGCATCGCGGAGAGGAAGCCGGCTGGATCGGTACCCTGCATCCGGCGGTACGTGCCAAGCTGGGCCTGAAGGTGGATGCCGTGCTCTTCGAGGTACGCCTGGATGCCCTGGCCCAGGGTCGTATCCCGGCCTTTACGCCACTTTCGCGCTTTCCGGAGGTTCGCCGCGACCTTGCCTTCCTGGTCGACGAACATCTGCCGGTACAGGCCTTGCTGGATACCCTGAGACGTCAGGCCGGCGAGTGGCTCACCGAGTGCCGTCTGTTTGATGTCTACCAGGGCAAGGGAGTGCCGGCAGGCTACAAGAGCGTTGCCTTGGGCTTGACCTGGCAGCATCCTTCGCGCACGCTGAATGACGAGGAAATCAATCAGTTGGTCGATGACATCGTCACCGAGTCCCGGCTGCACCTGGGCGCTGAGCTGCGTAGATAATCGGCGTGGAGATGCGATCACCCCAGGCCCTGCGGCAAGGCCGCTCGACCGTGTGCCGGTATCGACCCCCAGGCGGACCCTATACGAGGGAGTAGACATGGGTGCACTGACCAAGGCCGAACTGGCCGAGCATCTGCACGCCGAACTGGGTCTCTCCAAGCGCGAGGCCAAGTCCATGGTGGAAACCTTCTTCGAGGAGATTCGCGCCTGCCTGCGCGAGAATGAGCAGGTCAAGCTGTCCGGTTTCGGCAACTTCGACCTGCGCGACAAGCGCGAGCGGCCCGGTCGCAACCCCAAGACCGGTGAGGAGATCCCGATCTCCGCGCGACGTGTGGTGACCTTCCGGCCGGGCCAGAAGCTCAAGAGTCAGGTGGAGGGATACGCCGGTGAGCCTGGCTAAAGCACGCGGGGGATTGACCGTCGCGGATCGCCACATGAACGCCACCCCCAGGGGTGGCGTTCTGCTGTCGGGACACCCTCGGACCGTACGGCCCTTATCTTGCATTCGGGCGATGATCCAGGGCGGCGAGGGAGGCAAAATGGCCAGACTTGTCCCTTGTCGAGATGCCATCCGGCAATGCGACGTGTTAATATCCGAGTGGAATTCTCAGGTAAATTCAAGACATGCCCATGCTCAAGATCTTCGTTGGAACCATGTATGGTGGCGCCCTGGACGTCGCCGAGCAGGTCAAGCCGTTGTTCGAGGAGGCCGGCCTAGAAGTCGCCATCTTCGACAACCCCACACTTGAGGACCTCACCGGGTCGCCCACCGACCTGGCGTTGTTCTGCGTCTCCACCACCGGCAGCGGTGATTACCCGGGCAACTTCGTGCCCTTCGCCCGCGCCCTGGACGAGCAGAGTCCCGGCCTGGGGCAGCTCCGCTATGGACTGATCGCCCTGGGCGACAGCTCCTACGGTGAGACCTTCTGTGGCGCCGGCCGTCAGCTCGACGAACTGCTGCAGGGGCAGGGCGCCCAACGCCTCGGCGAGCGCCTGGAGGTGGATGCCATGGAGACCTTCATGGCGGATGATGCCGCCCTGCCCTGGGTTGAGGAGTGGATCGATTCTCAGCAGCTGAAGGTGGCCTGACGTGGGCGCCCGGCCGACACCCGAGCGTCTCAGCCTGATGGTGGGGATGGTCCTGCTGATGTTGGCGACCATTCCGCGCTATCTGGTAGGGGGCCACGACAACCGCCTCAACCTTATCCTCATCGCCCTGGTGGTGGTAGCCGGGGTCGCGATAGCCAACTGGCGACTACTCGAAGACGAAGCCCGCGCTCGGCTGCCCCAACTGATACGCCGTCTGGCCGCGAGTCTGGTGGCCGGCTTGGCCGGCATGGGGCTCTTCCACGCGCTGTTCACCGACTTCATCGGATGGGAGCTGTGGATTGCCCACGGCGCCACCCTGGGGCTGCTGCTCCATGCCCTCGGGCTGTGGATGAGAGCGCCTGGCTGAGACCCGCGCCCAGCGCCCAGCAGGAAGGGAGCGGGCAGCCGATGCCGAAGATGACAACGAGAACCCCCGTCAGGTCGAATCCGGCGGGGGTTTTCGGTTGACGTCGGCACTGGCAGGCGCATCATTCTGCGGCGCTCGGCGCTCGGCGCTCGGCGCTCGGCGCTCGGCGCTCGGCGCTCGG
>CAYWBG010000207.1:0-3974 GCA_964456005.1 uncultured Halomonas sp. | reverse complement strand
CGGTCAGCTCGCCGGCCTCGACCACGGCGCGGATCTCCTCGGCCTCGAACAGCGCTTCACCGAGTCCCAGGCCGTAGATTTCCCGGCCTTCGAGGTCGAACACATAAGCGCCGTAGATGCGGTGGAAGGAGAAGGCCGAGTGCAGCGACTCCTCCATCGCTTCGGGAGAGGCTCGCGCCATGGCATAGCCCAGGGAGGTGCCGATGGCGTGGGTGATGATCTGTACCTCGGTCTGCAGTTTCGTGCGGACGTTGTCCTCCAGCGACTTGATCGCCACCAGGCTGAAGACCACCAGGATCAGGAAGAGGGGAACGAGAACGGTCAGGATGATCGAATTGCGCAGTCGCATGGGAGTTCCTGTGGCTGGCGCAGGTCGGCCCCGCCATTGGCGGGGCCGGGAGGATGAAGGCTGGAGGGCGCTCAGTCGCCGGTCAGTCGTTGGCCGGCACCAGCCGGTAGAGGCTGCCCCGCGGGTCGTCGTCGAGCAGGTAGAGGGCGCCGTCGTGGCCCTGGCGTACGTCGCGGATACGCCCGATCTCCCCGTCGAGGATCACCTCGCGTTCGGTCACGCTGTCACCATCCAGTGCCAGGCGTTTGAGGCGTTCGCTGCGTAGGCCGCCGGCCAGCAGGTTGCCCTGCCACGCGGGGAACTGCTCACTGGTCACCTCGGCCAGGCCGGAGGGCGCCAGGGTTCCATCGAAGACGTAGACCGGGTCACGCATGCCGGGCAGGGAATCCGCGCCGATGGGCTCGCCCGTGCTGTAGTCGCGGCCCTGGCTGACCTCGGGCCAGCCGTAGTTTTCGCCGGCCTCGATGCGGTTGAGTTCATCGCCGCCGCGGGGTCCGTGTTCGGTCGACCACACTGCGCCTGCCGCATTGACGATCAGCCCCTGGGCATTGCGGTTGCCGACGCTGAACAACTCGTCCAGGGCGTCATCGTCATCGAGGAAGGGGTTGTCGTCGGGCACGCCACCGGTCTCGGTGAGGCGCAGTATGCTGCCGGCGTGGTCGCCCTTGTCTTGGGCGCGAGGTGGTTCGCTGCCACGGTCGCCGATGCTCATCAGCAGGGTGCCATCGGGCAGCCAGGCCAGCCGCGAGCCGTAGTGGCGGCCGGGGCCGGAGAAACGGTCCTGTTGGAAGAGCGTCTCGACGTCTTCCAGGGTGCCATCACCCAGCCGGGCACGGGAGAGTGTGGTGGCGGTGCCACCGCTGCCGGCCTGGCTCCAGGTGAAGTAGACCCAGTCGCGCTCACCATCGTTCTGGCCATAGTCGGGATGCAGCACCACATCGAGCAGGCCGCCCTGGCCGCGGGCGTTGACCTCGGGGACGCCCTCCAGGTGGGTGATCTCGCCACCCTCACTGACATGGGCCAGGCGGCCGGGGCGCTCGCTGACCAGGAAACTGCCGTCGGGTAGCCGGGCCACCGCCCAGGGGTGCTCGAGTCCGCCGGCGATTCGCTCCAGGCGCAGGTCGTGGTGCTCGGTATCGATCCGCTCGATCACGGTCTCGGCGGCCATCGATTGGCCGCCGACGACCAGGCCGCCCAGCAGCAGGGCGGTGGGTAGACGCATGAGATTGGCAGGCATTCCGTTCTCTCCCTTGTCGGTATCGGGTTCTCGCTATTGTCGGACAACACTCTAGGGACGCCGACAGGGGAGGTGCGTTCCCTGTCGGCGTTTGGTTACATCAGGATGGCCAGCAGTATCGGCAGGTAGAGTAGCGAGAGAAGCGTCGAGCAGAATACCAGGCTGGCGGTGTATTCCGGCTCGCGGCCGGCCTTCTGGGCGAACAGATAGGTGAACACCGCGACCGGCATGCTCATCTGCAGGACCAGGATGCTCAGCGCCAGGGGCGGTAGCGCCAGTAGTGAGCCGACGCCCCAGGCGATGCCGGCGGCCACCGGGATGCGCATCAGGCTGAAGCCGACCCCGGACTTGAGGCTCTTCACCTGGATGCTGGCCAGCGATACCCCCAGGGTGATCAGCATCAGCGGCACGGTAAAACCGGAGATCAGTTCGACGCTGTTGCCAAGCCAGCGCGGCAGCTCGGTATCGGTGAGCAGCAGCCCCAGGGAAATCAGGATGGCATAGACGGTGGGGGTGCGCGCCAGGACCTTCAGCGGGTTGCCCTGACTGGCCATGATCGAGCCCAGGGTGAACTGGAACAGCGTGACGGTGACCATTACCGTGATACCGAAGGCGAAGCCGGCGCTGCCGAAGGCGTAGAGCACCACCGGTAGGCCCATATTGCCGGTGTTGGGATACATCATGGGCGCCAGCACCACCCGCCAGTCGCGGCCCAGCAGGCGGGCCATCAGCGGAGTGGCGGTGGCCATAACGGTCATCACCAGGGCGGTGGCCAGCATGGTGCGCCCAACGCTGCCGGCGCCGATATCGGCATTGACCAGCGAGGCGATGATCAGCGCCGGGGTGCCGATATTGAAGACAAGCCGAGTGACGAACTCCACCGGGTAGGGATGGCCTAGGCGGATCCACATGAAGCCCAGGCCAGCGCCGGCCAGGACTGGCGCCATCACGGCGAAGAGTTCGGCGATCATCGAGGCATCCTTGTGGGGCAGGGCGCGACATTGTCCTGAATCGCCGGGTGAACTGGCAAGCTCGAGCCCCCACAAGGTCTTCGATATCGTCCCTGTGATCACCTGCCTGGCCGAGCGAGAAGGCGTCGCGATCGGGTAGACTCGGACGGCGTTTATCGGTCACAGGAGTCGGCGGAGATGGAGAGCATGGCATGAGTCTCGGGGCAGTCAGCCTGCTGCTGGTAGCGGCGGGCGGGGCGCTGGGCGGCATGGGTCGCCTGGCCCTAGGCCAGCTCTGTGCGCGCTGGCTAGGCGCGCGTTTTCCCTGGGGCACCCTGGTGGTCAACCTCAGCGGGGCCCTGCTGGCGGGCGCTCTGGCGGCGAGGCTGGGCGTTCCCACCTCGCTAGAACTCTCCTCGGCTTGGCTGGGGCTGGTGGTGGGGCTGCTGGGCGGCTACACCACGGTTTCCTCCTTTAGCCTGCAGACGCTCTCTCTCTGGCAGAGCGGCCAGCCCCGTCTCGCCATCGGCAATGTTCTGGCGACCACGCTGGTGGGTCTGGCCCTGGCGGTCCTGGGCTGGTGGCTGGCGGGAGGTAGCGCATGAGCGGCTGGCGCCCCTATGCGGCCGTGGGGCTCGGCAGCGCCCTGGGCAGCGTCCTGCGTTACCTCGTGTCGGTGACCTCGATGGCGGCCCTGGGTCCGCTATTTCCCTGGGGCACCCTGTTCGTCAATGTGGTCGGCTCCTGGCTGATTGCCTGGCTGGCCACCCTCGGCGGCCGCTATACCCAGGGGCATGTCGCGCGCTGGCAGCCATTCCTGGTGGCCGGTTTCTGCGGCGGCTTCACCACCTTTTCGCTGTTCAGCCTCGAAACCCTCCACCTGGTCACGCTTGGCCGGACCGAGTTGGCCCTGCTGTATATCACCCTCAGCCTTCCACTGTGGCTGGCCGCCGCCTGGCATGGCCAGCGCGTGGCCAGCGTGTGGAAAGGGCAGGGTAGGTGATGCTGGTGCGTGACTTCCTGGAGCGCCACCAGTCCTGGATATACCTGATCGCGATTGTTGCGGGCTTTTGGCTGGGGCTGACTCGGCCCGCCACGGCAGAGCCGCTGGATCATCTGCTCTGGCCGCTGCTTGGCGTCTTGCTGTATGCCACCTTCACCCAGGTGCCGCTGACTCGGCTCTCCCTGGCCTTGCGCGACTGGCGATTTCTCGGCGCCCTGATGATCGGCAACTTCCTGGTGATCCCGCTGGCGCTGGGCGCCCTGGTGCACTGGCTGCCGCTGGAGCCGGCCATTCTCGTCGGGGTACTGCTGGTATTGCTGGTGCCCTGCACCGACTGGTTCATCAGCTTTACCCACCTCGGCCGTGGCGATACGGGCAGGGCCATTGCCGCCACGCCGATACTGCTGCTCGCCCAGATCATGGCCCTGCCGGCCT
>CAYWBG010000206.1:0-3983 GCA_964456005.1 uncultured Halomonas sp. | reverse complement strand
CCTCCTTCTGCATCGCGTCGAACAGCACATCATCGAAACCGGCAATCGTCATGTCACGGCTGAACATGGGCGGGGGAACCTCGTATCAAGGAAAATCTGAATTCCCCATGATACCCCAGCCCATGCCCGCTTTCACATGAAAGGCGATCATCCTGACCTGCAGCGCTTTCATCCGCGCCCGAGGAGATCGCCTTTGGGCACCCGGCTCAGCGAGTCTCGACCTGCATGTCGAAACGCTCGGGGAGCGCCATGGGATCGGCGGCCAGATCCGACAAGACGCTTTCGGACGGCAGCGCCATCGTGACCTCGAGCGCTTCGGCACTGCCTTCCATCAGCTCGACCATGCCGGTGAGCACCGCGGCGACCTGCGGGCCCAGCATCATGCCGAAGCCTTCGGCCTGAGTGCGCGCCTGCTCCAGGATCTGGTCTTCGCTGACCCCCTCCATGGAGGCCCCCAGGGTCAGCAGCCGCGGGAAGAGCCCCTGGTTGGTCAGGGTCAGGCGCAGATCGCCCCCCAGCAGGGTCGCCGTTTCCAGCAGCGCGTCATCGGCCATGAGTGCCGCCGGATCGGCACCCTCGGGTAGGCGCATGGGAAGCGCCAGGGCATACCCCAGGCCCATGGCCTCTACCAGGTGGATCTGCCCTTCGCTGTCCAGCCGGACCTCCTGTCCGTTCTCTTCCCAGCCGGCCGTGAAGTCGGCATCGAGGCGCAATTGACCGCTGCCGTCGGTCAGCACATTGCTGGCCATGCGCATCTCGGTGCGCTCGTCTTCCGGCGCCTTGTCGATCAGCCGGGTCAGGTCCAGCTCCAGGGCCTCGATGACCAGGCTGCCGGCGCCCTCGGCAAACTCGCCCTCCAGGTGAAGGGCGGCCATGCTGGCCAGCTGCCCCTCGGGAGAGGCCAGGCTGAGCGCCTCGAGGGACAGCCCGCCGAAGCGCATCTCGGAGAGCACATCACCGTCCTGGGGAGGGACGGCACGATCGGGGTCCGTGAGCACGAGGCGCTCGATCTCCAGGGCCTCGGGCATCCCCTCGAAGGCGTCCAGGCGAATCCCCTCCAGGGTGACCTCGCTGGGGGCATCATAGTCGCCGCTGACCACATAGCGGTCGACCCACAGCTCACCGCCCTCGTGGTCGGTGAAGTAGAGTGACTCGGCGGTGAGCCGATCCCGCACCATGGCCGAGGAGATCTCGCCGATCTCGAGGGTACCCTCGTCGCCGAACAGGGCATGTAGGTCGGCTTCCAGCCGGTCGGCATCGGCCAGCGCCGGCGCGCTGAGCGTCAGCGCCAGGGGCAGCAGCGCGGCGGAACGGATCAGTCGAGACATCAGCAAACTCCTTTGCAGTCAGTGGGAACAGGAACAGCCTAGCCCTCGGCACGCCGCCTGTCCCCGTTCAATTCAACGGGTATCACCGTCAGGCCTCACCCAGCAGCCCCAGGCTCGCCATCGGGGCCTGGCGACGCAGGCCACGGGAGAGCAGGTGGCCAATCACGCCGATCAGCAGCGCCCCGCCTAGCGGCAACATCAGCCATAGCCAGGGGTGCAGGCGCGGCGTCAGGTCGAACCAGGCCAGATAGATGGCCGCGGTGGCCAGCTCGGCGAGCAGCGCCCCCATCAGGCCGCTGGTCAGGCCGAGAATGGCGAACTCCGCCCCCTGTACCCGGGAGAGCATGCGATTGCCGGCGCCGAACACGCGCAGCAGCCCACTCTCGTGGGCGCGCACCGGGCGGCTGGCGGTGAGCGCCGCGTAGAGCACGCTGACCCCGGCCAGCAGCACGAAGGCGAGCACCAGCTCCACGGCCCGGGTCACCTGGGTGATCAGTTCGCGCACCTGACCGAGGATGGCATCCACGTTGAGCAGCGAGACACCCGGGAAGGCCTGCATCAGCTCGCGCTGGGTATCGCCATCCTCGGCGTCCAGGTGAAAGGCGGTGATGAAGCTGTGGCCGAAGCGCTCCAGCACCCCGGGCGGGAAGATCACATAGAAGTTGGGCCGGAAGCTGTCCCAGTCCAGGTCGCGCAGGCTGGTCAGCTCGCCGACGACCTCGTCGCCGCCGATGCTGAAGGTCAGGGTATCGCCCAGGGAGAGGCCGAAGCGTTCGGCCAGGCCATCCTCCATGGAGATGGGCACCTGCTCCACGCCAGGCTCGGCGGCCACTTCACCGAGCCAGCCGCCGGGCTCGGGGCCGTCCAGGGCGTCGAACCACTCTCCCGCCACCAGGCGATTGCCCTCGGGCAGGGTCTCCTGCCAGGTCAGGTTGAGCTCACGGCGCAGGGCGTTGTCGCCGCGGGACTCCGCCGGCACCGCCTCCCGGGGGTCCATGTCGTTGATGGCGGAGATGCGCCCGCGCACCATGGGGTAGAGGGCGCTGCGCGCATCGGCGGCGTCACCCAGGATGGCCTCGAACGCCTCGCGCTCGTGGGGCTGGATGTTGATGGCGAAGTAGTTGGGGGTATCCTCGGGCAGCTGGGCCTCCCAGGTGGTGAGCAGGTCGCCACGCACCAGGGCGATCATCGCCATGGCGAAGAAGGTCACCGAGAAGGCCAGCAGCTGGCCGAGGCTCGCCGTGCGCCGCCGGGCCAGCTGGGCCCCGCCCAGGCGCAGCGCCTGGATCACATCGGCCTCGCCGCCGCGGCGCGGCAGGCGAGACGCCAGACGCAGCACCCCCGCCAGCAGCAGCGAACCGAGCCCCCACAGCACCACCAGCATGACCAGACCGCCGAGCAAGAGCCCCACCGAGAGGCCCAGATCGCCGGAGTAGAGCCACAGCAGGGCGCCGAACACGCCGCTGGCCACCGCCACCACCAGCCAGGCCGACGCCGGCAAGGGGTCGAGCTCGCGGCGCAGTACCTTGAGGGCGCTGACCTTCTTCAGGCGAATCAGGGTCGGGCCGGCAAAGCCGGCCAGCACGGCCAGGGCGGTGAGCACGCCGAGCCACAGCGGCAGCGCCCCGGGCGGTGGCAGTTCCAGGGGCAGGAAGGCGGTGAGCAGGGCCAGCAGCGCCGCTTGCCCGGCCAGCCCCAGCACCGCGCCGACCGCCGAGGCCGCCAGCGCCAGCCACAGCAGCTGCAGGCTGAACACCCGGATCAGCTCCCGCTGGGTGGCGCCGAAGCAGCGCATCAGCGCCGCGGTGTCCAGGTGGCGATCGACATATCGCCGCGTGGCCATGGCCACCGCCACGCCGGCCAGCAGCACGGCGGCCAGCCCCGCCAGGCTCAGGTAGCGCTCGGCCCGCTCCAGGGCATTGCCGAGCTGGGGCCGGTCGCGGCGCACGTCGCGCACCTCGACCCCGTCGCGGCGCAGCTCGGCCAGCAGGGGCGCCAGGTCGTCGATGATATCGGGTGGCCCGGCGGCGAGCAGCTCGAAGGAGACCCGGGAGCCGTCCTGCACCAGGTTGGTGGCCTCCAGGTCGGCGGCATGCATCATCAGCCGCGGATTGAAGTTGCCGAAGCCGCCGGACTGGTCGGGCTCGCGCTCGACCAGCCCGGCCACGGTCAGCTCGCTCTCCCCCACCTGCACCCGATCGCCGATCTCGGCCTCGAGCAGCAGCGCCAGGCGCGGCGCCAGCCAGACCTCCCCCGGGGCCGGCCCGCGGGCCACCACCTCGCTACCCCCGCCGAGGTCCACGTGCACCCCGCCGTAGAGCGGATAGCGCTCGTCGACCACCTTGAGGCTGGCCGGTTGGAAGGCGTCGTCGCGACTGACCATGGAGACCATGCCCACCTGGTCGCTGAGCACCAGGCCGGCCTCCTCCAGGGTCTGGCGCAGTTCGGTGTCGAAGGGGCGGCTCTGCTCCAGCACCAGGTCACCGCCCAGCAGCTGGCCGGCCTGATGAGTCAGGCCGCGGTCCAGGCGGTCGAGGAAGAAACCGATCATGGTGGAGGCGGCCACCGCCAGGGCGAGCGCCACGAACAGCGCCCGCACATCGGCGGCACGCAGGTCGCGGACCAGGCCTCGAAACGAGAAGCGCGCCAGGCGCA
>CAYWBG010000205.1:0-3986 GCA_964456005.1 uncultured Halomonas sp. | reverse complement strand
GCGATGGGCAGGATATCCAGCAGGGTGCTGCGAAGCACGCCAAGCAACTCGTTCATATGAGGCCTCCTCGCAGAATGCCGAACAGCAGCACGAAGATGATCGGCATCACCGAGGCGAAGGCGATGAGCCCGAAGCCATCCAGCATCGGGTTGCGTCCTTGGATCGAGGTGGCCAGGCCGACACCGAGCGCCGTGACCAGGGGGACCGTGATGGTGGAGGTGGTGACCCCGCCGGAATCATAGGCAATGCCGACGATCTCGCTAGGGGCCAGCAGGGTAAGCCCCATGACCAGGGCATAGCCGGCGATGATCATCAGGTGCAGGGGCCAGCCCTTGAGAATGCGCAGCACCCCGAGCATCACGGCGCTTCCCACCGACACGGCCACCACCATCCTCAACTGGAAGGCGAAGCGCGCCTGGTTGGACTCTGAGGCATCGATTATCCCGGCATCGGCGACCACGCTGGCGGCCTTGCCGGCCACCGCGATCAGCGCGGGTTCCGCTACCGTGGTACCGAAGCCCAGGGCAAAGGCAAACAGCAGCAGCCAGGCGACGCTGCCCTTGCGGGCGAACTCTCGGGCGAGATTCTCACCGGCCGGGAACAGGCCCAGCTGAAGGCCCTGGATGAATAGCGTCAGCCCCGCAACCACCAGCAGCAGCCCACCGAAAAGGTCGACGAGATCCAGCCCCTCCGGCAGGGGCTGGCGAATCACTACCAGTTGGAAGAAGGCCACCACCAGGACAACCGGGGCCAGGTCGCGCAGGCTGTCCCGGGTCTGGCGCAGCAGGGCCGTCAACAGGTCCACTCTCGGCCTCCCTCCGCCGGTTCCGTCAAGGTCATGCCGACTCCCGATGACATCTGTTTACCGGATCAGTCTGCCACCATCTGGCTAGGTGGGGCGAGCGGGTCGATGACGATTCGCTGCTGTCGGGCTACCTCAGGCCTGTGCCCCCAGGTGCTTGCGCAGGAAGTGCTGGGTTCGCTCCTGATCGGGATGACTGAACAGGTGGTCGGGGGTGTTGGCCTCGACCACCACACCGCCATCCATGAACATCGCCCAGTCGGAAACGTCGCGGGCAAAGGTCATCTCGTGGGTGACGATCAGCATGGTCATGTGCTCCTCGGCCAGCCCCTTCATGACGAGGTTGACCTCCTCGACCAGTTCGGGGTCGAGCGCCGAGGTGGCCTCGTCGAAGAGCATGACCTTGGGCCGCATGGCCAGCGCCCGGGCGATGGCCACGCGCTGCTTCTGGCCGCCGGAGAGGGCGCTCGGGTAGACCTTCGCCTTGTCCGCCAGGCCCACGCGCTCGAGCAGGTCCATGCCCAGATCCCGAGCGTCACTGGCGTTCATTCCCTTGAGCTTCCTGGGCGCCAGCGTCACGTTTTCCAGTGTCGACAGGTGGGGAAACAGGTTGAAGTGCTGAAACACCATGCCCATGTTCTGGCGGATGTGGTTGATGTGCCTCTCGTAGGCCAGGCCCTTCAGGTCGGGCCGATTGACCTGTACGCCATCCAGCATGATGGAGCCCTCATCGATCACTTCCAGGTTGTTGACGGAGCGCAGCAGGGTGCTCTTGCCCGAGCCTGACGGGCCGATGATGGAGATGATCTTGCCACGATCCACCCTCAGGTCGATGCCCCTAAGCACTTCCAGGTCACCAAAGCGTTTCTTGACCCCCTTGAGCTCGACCATCGGGGTCTCTGAAGTCTGTGTCATGTGATGTCCTCGTTAGCTGCGATAGGCGGCGCGACGCTCGATCCACGTCTGGCCGGCTTCCATCATCAGATTGATCAGGTAGTAGATGACGGCGATGGTGATGTAGAACTCGAAGGGGCGGAAGGTCACGCTGATGGCGTACTGGGAGGCATAGACCATCTCGCCGATGCCGATGGCCGACAGCACCGAGATATCCTTCACCATGATGATCATGTTGTTGCTCAGCTGGGGCAGGGCGCGATAGAAGGCCTGAGGAACAATGATGTAGAGGAGCGTCCTGAGGTGACCGAAACCCAGCGAGCGAGATGCCTCGTACTGGCCGCTGGAGACCGACTTGATGGTGGCGATGAAGATATCGGCGTTATAGGCCATATAGTGAAAGCCCAGGCCCAGAACCCCCACCACGATCGCCGGTATGAGTATCCACTCGCCAATGCCGAAATAAAGGAAATATAGCTGCAGCAGCAGCGGTGTGGTCATGAACAGCCAGATGAAGAAGCGCAGCGGCCAGTTCACCATCTTGCGGGTATACAGCGTGATGACCGCCACGATCTGGCCGCCGATCACCGACATCACGGCCACTGCCACGCCGATCAGCAGGGTGACGCCGACGCCCTGGAGTAGAGTCGGCCAGTAGTCAATGACGGGGCTGAAGTCGAATTCCATGGGGCTATCCTGGTGGTTGTGGCCTGGCAAGGTGCCCGGCAATTGTTACAGGAAGGTGTAGCGAGTGGCCCTGCGGTAGAGGAACTCCACGATGCCCATGACCGCGTAGATGATGATGATGTACATCAGGGCGCTGAGCATGAAGACTTCCAGAGGCTTGTAGGTGGAGCCGATCAGCCGCTGGGCCTGATAGGTCAGCTCGACCACCGAGATGATCGATACCAGCGAGGAGTTCTTGACCAGGATGATGGCCAGCACCCCTACCGAGCGGATCATCAGGGCAGCCGCCTGGGGCAGGATGATGAACTGCAGGGTGGCCAGGCGACCGAAGCCCAGGGAGCGCGACGCCTCGTTCTGGCCGCTGTCCACCGACGCTATGGCGCCGCGCATGGCTTCGCTCATGTAGGCCCCGATATTGAAGGCGCCGACCACCACGCCGCAGGTGAAAGGGTCCAGGCGCAGGCCGATGGCGGGCCCGCCGTAGAAGACCAGCAGCAATTGCACGAAATAGGGCGTACCGCGCACCACGCTGATATAGGCGCGGGCCAGCCAGCGAACCGGCGGGATTCGCGAGGTGCGCAGTGCCACCAGTGCCGAGGCGATAAAGAAACCGAAGAACAGGGCGCGCGCGGAGATATCCACGGTGACCCAGGCCGCCTTCACCAGCAGCGGCGCGATCTCGACCATCAGATTGAAGTCCATGATCCCTTCTGTCCTGTTGTCGTATTGTCAGGAAGGTGCGGGGGCAGCAGGGCTTGCGCCCTGCTGTTGGGGGATCCTCTAGTGGAATTCGACGCCTTCACCGATCCACTTGTCGACGATGGCCTGGTAGGTGCCATCCTCCCGGATCTCGGTCAACGCCGTATTGAGCGCTTCCTTGAGTTGCGGTTTATTCTTCTGGATGGCGATGGCGGCGGGCCAGCTGGGCAACTCGCCGACATCGACCTGCTTGATGGCGATATCCCCGTCACCGATTGCCACATAGACGGGAATATCATCGGCGATCATCGCGTCAACGCGCCCCGTGGTGAGCCCGTTGAGCATGTCGGGCAGGCCCTGGAAGGTCTGGTTGCGCCACCTTCCCTCGGCATTCTCGGTGGCCCACTGATTGCCGGTCTCGCCGAGGGTGGAGCCGACTCGCTTGCCCTCGAAGTCGTCGATGCTGCTGATGTCATCGGTCTCTTCCCGCACCCAGATGGAGAGCCCCGAGCGGTAGTAGGGGTCGGTGAAGTCGACGGCCTTCTCGCGCTCCTCGGTGACGCTCATGCTGCAGATGCAGGCGTCGAAACGGCCGCCGGCCAGGGCCGCGACTATGCCGTTCCAGGGCGAGGTCTGGATGTTCACCTCGACTCCCATCCTGTCCGCGAGGGCTTCGGCGATATCCACATCGAAACCGACCAGGTTGCCGGCCGTGTCCACGTAGCTGAAGGGTGGGTAGGCGCCGGAGTTGGCGACCTGGAAGACGTCATCCTGGATCTCGGGAAGATCCCGGGCCTGGGCCGGGAGGCTGGCCAGTGAAATGGCGCCAAGCAGCGCCAGGGCGCCGATGAAGGGGCGATGGAAAGACGTGTTGTGATTTGTCATGTCGATGCCTGCTTGTTGT
>CAYWBG010000204.1:0-4026 GCA_964456005.1 uncultured Halomonas sp. | reverse complement strand
CCTTGCAGCGGGTAGGCCAGTGCCGCCGGCATCTGGGTGCGGAAATCGAAGCGGTGGTCGGGGCCACCGGCCTCGAGCAGCAGTACCGTGACGTCGGCATCCTCGGTGAGGCGGGTGGCGAGCACGTTGCCGGCGGAGCCGGCACCGATGATGACGTAGTCGAATTCACGGATCTGGGACATGGTGTCTCCCGAGGCAACTTCTATGCGGGGCTGTTCCGGCGGCAGGCCTTCGCGAGGGCGCCGTGAACGCCCCCTCGCTATGACCGGCCCCCGGCGCCCCGAGCAGATGGGGTGGCGAGGCGATAGGCGACGCTAGTCTTAGAAGACCGACTCGAAGGGACCCATCTCGACCTGCACTGACTTGGTCTGGGTGTAGTGGGCCAAGGTCTCGAGGCCGTTCTCACGGCCCACGCCGGACTGCTTGACGCCGCCCACCGGCATCTCGGCGGGGGACTCGCCCCAGGTGTTGATCCAGCAGATGCCCGCCTCCAGGCGGTGGATCACCCGGTGGGCGCGATTGAGTCCCTCGGTAAAGACGCCGGCGGCCAGGCCGTAATGGGTGGCGTTGGCCCGATCGATGACCTCCGCTTCCTCGTCGAAGGCAAGAATCGCCATTACCGGGCCGAAGATCTCCTCCCGCACGATGCGCATCGCGTCCGTGCAGTCGGTGAACACCGTGGGTGCCGCCCAGGCACCTTTCGACCAGTCAACCCCGGCGAAGGCGCCGTTCTTCGAGTCGTCGCCGCCGGCGAGTAGCGTTGCACCCTCCTGCTTGCCGAGTGCGATGTAGGAGAGCACCTTTTCCTGATGCTCGAAGCTGACCAAGGGGCCGAAATTGACGCTCGGGTCCATCGGATCGCCGGCCCTGATGCGTGCCACGCGCTCCTTGATCTTCGCCTCGAAGTCCGCCTTGGCGGAGCGTTCGACGAATACTCGGGTGCCGTTGGTGCAGATCTGCCCGCTGGAGTAGAAGTTGGCCATCATGGCGGCGTCGGCTGCACGGTCCAGATCGGCGTCGGCGAAGACGACCAGTGGCGACTTGCCACCCAGTTCCATGGTCACCTCCTTGAGGGTGGAGCCGCCGGCCGCGGCCATCACCTTCTTGCCGGTTCCCACCTCGCCGGTGAAGGAGACCTTGTCGATTCCCGGATGTTCGGTGAGCAGGGCGCCCACCTCGCCGGCGCCGTGAACCACGTTGAAGACGCCGTCGGGCAGCCCGGCCTCGGTGAGGATCTCGGCCAGCTTCATGGCGGTGAGCGGAGTCACTTCGCTGGGCTTGAAGACCACGGCATTGCCGGCGGCCAGTGCCGGGGCGGCCTTCCAGCAGGCGATCTGGATGGGATAGTTCCAGGCACCGATGGCGCCGACCACGCCCAGCGGTTCGCGGCGAGTGTAGACGAAGGCGTCCTCGCGCAGTGGGATCTGGGTGCCTTCGATGGCGGCGGCGAGGCCGGCGTAGTACTCCAGGGCGTCGGCTCCGGTGACGATGTCCACCGCGGCGGTCTCGCTAATCGGCTTGCCGGTGTTGCGAGTCTCGAGCGCGGCGAGTTCGTCATTGCGGCTGCGAAGCAGGGCCACGGCGTGGTTTAAGATGCGGCCCCGTTGCATGCCGCTCATGGCGGCCCATTCGCGCTGTCCGCGTCTGGCGGCAGTCACGGCAGCGTCCACATCCTCGACCGAGGCCTGCTGCACACGGGCGAGCAGGCTGCCATCGTAGGGGTTCACGACCTCGAAGGTGGCGCCCGAGGTGGCGTTCACCGCGCTGCCGTCGATGTAGAGGGGCAGGGCATTGCGCTGGGTCATGGGGTTCTCCTTGGTGCGATGGTAGGGGGTGTGGCAAGCAGTTGGTCCAGGGTGGTCTTGGCAGAGGCAAGGGCCGCCTGGGCGTCCAGGCCCTCGGGAGTGAGAGCGCCGCGCAGCCATAGACCGTCGATCACCGAGGCCAGGGTGCGAGCGGCTTGGCTCGCCTCGTCGCGGGGCATCAGGCGGCGGAACTGGGCGCACAGGTTGGAATATAGTCGCCGATCGTTGACCCGCTGCAGCCGCCTCAGCCGAGACTTGTGCATGCTGCTCGCCCAGAAAGCCAGCCAGGTCTTGGTTACCGGATCGGTGACTTGGCTTTGATCGAAGTTACCCTCGATGATGGCGCACAGCTGCGCGCGGGCGTTGTCGTCGCGAAGCGCGTGGCGTCGAGTGGCAACGGCGTCACCCAGATCCGTGAGAATCTGGCGCATGGTCGCTTCGAGCAGGCCATCCTTGCCGCCGAAGTAGTGGCTGATGATCCCGGCGGAAACGCCGGCGTGGCGGGCAATGCGCGCCACCGTGGCGTCAGCCAGACCAACCTCGTCGATGGCAACCATGGTCGCCTTGATCAGTTGCTGGCGGCGGATGGGTTCCATTCCAATCTTGGGCACCTGAGACCTCCTGTCACGGGAGAGACTTGCCATCATGCCGGTAAGCATGATTAGGATAGCTGAAGCGTGACATTTTTTTATTGAACGTTCAATCAATGTAGGATGGGTAGTACACCCTCGGCGACCTCGCGGAGGGCGATACGCCATCATCCCAACGGAGGATCCTCCATGACCGCATCTCCCACGACACGTCATCTGACCCTCGGCCTGGGCGCCGCCATGACTTTGGTCGCCACACCGCTGCTCGCTCAGGAGCCGGAGCGCTGTGACACGGTGCGCTTCGCCGAAGTGGGCTGGACCGATATTACCGTAACGACCGCGCTTGCCACCGAGGTGCTCGAGGCGCTGGGCTATGAGACTCGAATCGATACGGTCTCCGTGCCCATCGCCTACCAAGGCATGAAGAATGACGACTTCGATGTCTTCCTGGGCAACTGGATGCCGTCCATGGCGTCGATCAGTGACCCCTACGTGGAGGAGGGTAGCGTCGATCGCCTGCGCGCCAACCTCGAGGGTGCCAAGTACACCCTGGCGGTCCCGCAGTATGTCCATGACGCCGGTGTCACCTCAGTGGCCGACTTAGACGCGCATGCCGATGAATTCAACTCGACCATCCACGGCATTGAGGCCGGCAATGATGGCAACGAGCTGATCCAGCAGATGATCGATGACGACGCCTTCGGCTTGGGGGACTGGCAATTGGTGGATTCCAGCGAGGCGGGCATGCTCGCCGAACTGCGTGCCCGGGTGCCGGAAGAGCAGTGGATGGTGTTCCTGGGTTGGGAGCCGCATCCGATGAACACCAACTTCGAGATGGCCTATCTCGAGGGCGCCGGCGACTACTTCGGACCCGACCTGGGCGGTGCGACCGTCTACACCAATACGCGCGGAGGCTATGTAGAAGAGTGCTCCAACGTGGGTACCCTGCTGGAAAACCTCTCGTTTACGCTGGAGATGGAGAACCAGCTGATGGGTGAGATCATGAATGCCGGCGTGGATCCCCGCGATGCCGCCCGCGGCTACCTGCAGGCTAACCCCGAGGTGCTGAGCTCCTGGCTCGAGGGCGTCGAAACCCGCGATGGTGAAGAGGGTCTGGCCGCCGTTCGCGAGTCCCTGGCCATCGACTCCTGAGTCCGGCTCCGGAGGCTCCGCCGGGCTTGCCAAGAAGCGTGCCGGCGTGCATAATTCGTCCCCGTTGACCGGCTCGCGGCCGGTCAACTTGGTGTTCAGGCTACGTAGCTCAGCTGGTTAGAGCACATCACTCATAATGATGGGGTCCCCTGTTCAAATCAGGGCGTAGCCACCAGATAGCGCAAAAAATGCCCGCTTGGCTCTGTGCCTGGCGGGCATTTTTGCGTTGCTAAACCGGCTGTTGCCCGATAGGTAAAAGGCACTTCGCCCTTGACCTGGCAGGCGCAATCCGTATACTACGCACCGTGCTTGAGGCCATTCCCCGATAGCTCAGTTGGTAGAGCAAATGACTGTTAATCATTGGGTCGCAGGTTCGAGTCCTGCTCGGGGAGCCAGTTTCGTGTCAAGCGCGCCGCGGTAGCCGGTCATTCCTCGATAGCTCAGTTGGTAGAGCAAGTGACTGTTAATCACTGGGTCGC
>CAYWBG010000203.1:0-4027 GCA_964456005.1 uncultured Halomonas sp. | reverse complement strand
TTCGCTATGTGTTGGCCGAGGCCGCGGTGATCGCCGCCATCGCCATGGCCCAGCGTGGCCTGTCGGCCCAGCAGTCGCTGCTGCGCGCCCTTCTCGGCCAGAAGGTCAACGTGATGATCCTCGAGAAGGCGGGCACCCTGAGCCTCGCCCAATTCGAGGATTCCGAGTTCTACGACAAGCTGACCCGGGCCCGCCGCGAGGCCTCCGTTAGACCGCTGGGGCTGGTCAACAAGACCTTCGGGCTGGCCCAGAACGGCATCTCGCTGGCCAGCTTCGGCTTCCTGCTGGTGCAGTTCTCGCCCTGGGCGCTGCTGGTGCTGGTGATCGGCGCCCTTCCGGTGTTCCTCTCCGAGGCCAAGTTCTCCGGCGACGCCTTCCGGCTGTTCCGCTGGCGCTCGCCCCAGACTCGAATGCAGATGTACCTGGAAACGGTGCTGGCCCGAGAGGACAGCATCAAGGAGGTCAAGCTGTTCGGCCTGGAGCCACTGCTGCTCGACCGCTACCGCAACATCTTCGACACCCTCTACGGCGAGGATCGTCGCCTGACGATCCGCCGCGAGACCTGGGGCTTCCTGCTCGGCCTGCTCGGCACCCTGGCCTTTTATGGCGCCTACGCCTGGGTGGTGGTAGAGACCGTGACCGGACAGCTCACCCTGGGCGAGATGACCATGTACCTGATGGTCTTCAAGCAGGGTCAGGCGTCGCTCTCGGCGAGCCTCACCTCGATCAGCGGCATGTACGAGGACAACCTCTACCTCTCCAACCTCTACGAGTACCTGGAGCAGCCGGTGCCCGCGGACCGGGGAACGCTCGCCGAGGGCGTGCGGCCCGGGGATGGCATTCGCTTCGAGAACGTCGGCTTCACCTACCCGGGCGCCGAGCAGCCGGCGCTGACCGGCATCTCGCTGCACCTGCCTCCCGGCGAAAGCGTGGCGCTGGTGGGCGCCAACGGCTCCGGCAAGACCACGCTGATCAAGCTGCTCACCCGGCTTTACGAGCCCGATGAGGGACGCATCCTGCTTGACGGCAGCGATCTTCGCGAGTGGGACGTCAAGGCACTGCGACGCCGCATCGGAGTGATCTTCCAGGACTTCGTGCGCTACCAGCTCAAGGTGGGCGAGAACCTGGGCGCCGGCGACGTGGCCGCCTTCGACGACGAGGCGCGCTGGCAGGAGGCGGCGAGACGGGGCTTGGCCGAGGAGTTCATCGCTGACATGCCGGGCGGCTACCACACCCAGTTGGGACGCTGGTTCAAGGGCGGCCAGGAGCTCTCCGGCGGCCAGTGGCAGAAGGTCGCCCTGTCGCGAGCCTACATGCGCGAGAGCGCGGACATCCTGGTGCTGGATGAGCCCACCGCGGCCATGGACGCCGCCGCCGAGGCGGCGGTTTTCGCCGACTTCCGTGCGCACAGCCGCGACAAGATGACTTTGCTGATCTCCCACCGCTTCTCCACGGTACGCGCCGCCGACCAGATACTGGTCATCGATGGCGGCGAGATCCTTGAGCAGGGCAATCATGAAAGTCTGATGGCCGCCAACGGCCGCTATGCGCGGCTGTTTCGACTCCAGGCCAAGGGCTATGAATAGCCCCTATCGCGCTCCGGCCGATCAGAGCGCCAGGGGGCGATCGAGGGCGCGTAGCAGGTCGTCATCGCGGTCGTAGACATCAGGCCGGAACACCAGTTGGCCCTCCTCGCCCGGGTGCACCGTCCAGTAGTGCAGGATCACTGGCATGGGCTCCGCCAGCGATACGTCGCGAGTGCGCCCCTCGGCGACCCGCGAGCGGATATTGTGGCCACTGCCGGTATCGTCTAACAGCAGTTGGGCGAGCTCCATCACCCCCTGCACGCGGATACAGCCGGAGCTGAAGGCGCGCTGCTCCCGGGCAAAGAGCCCCTGAGCGGGCGTATCGTGCAGGTAGACCAGATGGTCGTTGGGAAAGCGGATCACCACCCGGCCCAGGGCATTCTGCGGGCCCGGCGCCTGGCGGATCATCACGTTGCCCGGGTTGTCCCAGTCGACCTGGCCGGGGTCGAGGCGCTGCCCCGAGGGGCTGAGCACCTGCATGTTCTGGCGCTGCAGGTAGCCCATGTCGCGGCGAATGGCCGGCAGCACGTCCTCGCGCATGATGGTGGGAGGCACCGTCCAGGTGGGATTGACGGTCATGTGGGTGATCTCGGAGCGCAGCGAGGGCGTACGCCGGTAGGGCTGACCCACCACGATGCGCGACCGCCAGATCTCGCCGTTGGGGCGAAAGTAGCTGAGCCGGTAACCGGCGATATCCACCAGCACGAAGGCTTCGGGAAGGCCGTGCAGCAGCCAGCGAGCGCGCTCCAGATTGAGTCGGATCTGGTCAATGCGCGCTGACACCGGCACGTTCAACGCCGCACGGGTCTGGGGCCCGACAATACCATCCGCCTCCAGCAGGTGGCGCCGCTGAAAGCGCTTCACTGCCGCCTCAAGCGGTGCATCGAAGTGCCGTGGATCGGGGGTCTCGAGCTCGGCAGCCGGGAAGGCGCCGGGGTCGGCGGCCATCACCTCGAGCTCGCCCTCCATGGCCAGCCGTTCGCGAAGCCCCGCCACCGCCTCATCCACGTCGCCCTGCCGCAGCACTCGCGGTTGCTCGGGAAGAGACGGCCAGCCCCCTGCCCGCTCGATGTTGCGGTAGCGAGCCAGGCCGCTGCGCAGCCGCTCATAGGGGACATAGGCGGGACGCGCCTCGCTGAAGGCCTGTTCGAAGCGATGGCCGTCCACAGCGCGGGAGATGGCCTGGAGATCGAGCCTCGCCGGCTCCACCGGAATCTCCCACTGGGGATCGACCCGGCTCGGGTCGAGCCGACCGCGCTGCAGGTGGCGCAGAGCGGTCAGCAGCAGCCTTGATGTCTGCAGGTCGAAGTGTGCCTGCTCGGTCGCGGCAGCATTTGCCTCCGCGAGTCGACGATGCTCGGCCACCAGCCGGTCCGCACGATAGTCGCGCGGGTCCAGACCATCGTTGTCCAGGACCTCCAGCGCTTCGGCGAAGGCGGCCACCTGCTGGCGTTCCTGCCAGGCCGGGCTATAACCGCGGGCTGCGTAGAAGCCGCGCAGCTCGTCGTCCTTCTCGGCCACCAGGCGAACTATCTCGGCCTCCAGTGCCCCCCGCTGGATCTCGTCGCCCTCGCCGGCCACGGCATAAGGCATCAGCATTGACGCCATGACCGCGAGGATGGTGACAAATCGCCGCATTTTCGACTCCTTTTATCGTTTAAAGCTGAATTGGCTTTCCCTGCCTCACTCTTCATAATAGCCGCCGTAGCGGGGCCACAGGGAAGCCGGCCTCTCGAACATCGACGGTCGGCCAGCTCTCGGCCGGCTCGAGCATCTCCATGTTGACGAGGGTTCCGTTTTCCCATGCTGACAATTCCGCTCCCCCTGCTCGCCGGCGCCGCCCTGTTGGCGAGCTTCCAGGCGCATGCCGACAACTTCCTCAGCCAGGCCCTGCACCCCGAGGCGCTCAACGGCCAGTCCCTCAACCAGCAACTCACTCGCCTCGCCCCCGAGGCCGACCCCCAGGTACTGTCACTGGCCGCCAATGCCCTGGCCTGCGCCGACCCGGACGCCGAGCGCCTGGCAGTGATCGACTACTCGCTGCCCTCCACCGAGCCGCGCCTGTGGGTCTTCGATCTGAACCGCGAGGAGCTGATGTTCGAGGAGCTGGTTTCCCACGGCCAGGGCTCCGGCGACGCCATGGCCACTACCTTCTCGAATGTCCCGGAGAGCCACCAGTCCAGCCTGGGGCTGTTTCGGACCATGAACTCCTACTACGGCCGCAACGGCTACTCGCTGCGACTGGAGGGGCTCGAGAGCGGCATCAACGACCTGGCCTATCAGCGCGCCATCGTGATCCACGGCGCCGACTACGTCAGCGAGTCGTTCATCGAACAGACCGGCCGGCTTGGCCGCAGCCACGGCTGCCCGGCGGTAAGCCGCGACGTCACCTACCCGCTGATCGACAGCATCAAGGAGGAGCAGTACCTGTTCGTCTACTA
>CAYWBG010000202.1:0-4028 GCA_964456005.1 uncultured Halomonas sp. | reverse complement strand
GCCAAGGCGGCCTCCAGGGTGTCGAACTGGAATCGGAAGCCGGCCTCCTGGAGTCGCCTCGGGCGCATATCGGCCCCGGTCAGCAGCAGCCGTGACATTTCGCCGAAGACGGTTTCCAGCACGATGGCCGGCACCGGAAAGAAGGCCGGGCGCTTGAGCTGGCCGGCCAGGGTGCGGGTGAACTCGGCATTGGTGACCGGATGAGGGGCGCTGCCATTGAAGGGGCCTTCCAGGTCGTCGCGATCCAGCAGGAAGAGGATGATGCTGACCAGATCCTCGCGATGGATCCAGGGCATGAACTGCTTGCCGCTGCCGAAGCGCCCGCCAAGGCCCAGCTTGAAGGGGGGCAGCATCTTCTGCAGACTGCCCCCCCCGGCGTCGAGCACCAGCCCGATGCGCAGCAACGCTACCCGGGTGCCGAACTCCTGCGCCTCCCTGGCGGCCTCCTCCCAGCGCTTGCAGAGCCGATGGGCGAATTCGTCGTGGGGCGGCGTCTCCTCGGTCACTTCCCGATCCCCCTGGTCGCCGTAATAGCCCATGGCCGAAGCGGAGACCATCACCGCGGGGGTGTTGTTGCCGCTGGCCTTGAGCTGCTCGCAGAGCATCACCAGGTCGCGGGTGATGCTGACACGGGAATCGATCAGCCGCTTCTTCTGATCATCGCTCCAGCGCTTGGCGGCGATGGACTCCCCGGCGAGGTTGACGATGGCCTGCGGCGGGGTGTCGACGAAGTCGAGGACCGAGCGCCGGATGTCGGTTCCCTCGGGCAGGCGCCCCCTCACCGCCTCGGGGTCCCGAGACACCACGAGCAGCCGGTGGCCGGCCTCGTGGAGGCGTCGACATAGGCGCTGGCCCACAAAACCGCTGCCCCCGGTGATCAGCACTCGCATCACAATCTCCTTTCTATCTGCCATGAGTTATACAGCTGTTGTACACTTCTGCTAGTCTAGCTGAAAACCCCTAGGTGTGAGTCCGTCATGACATCCTCATCCGCCATCGACACCGCCATCATCGGCGCGGGCATTGCCGGACTGGCCTGCGCCCGGGTCCTGCAAGAAGCCGGTCAGCCGGTGACGCTATTCGAGAAGGCCCGCGGGCCCGGAGGCCGCATGTCCAGTCGGCACCTGCCCGATGCGGTCGTTGACCTCGGCGCGCAGTTCTTCAGCGTGCGCGACCCCGAGTTCGGCCGCCAGGTAAGGGCGTGGCGCGAGGCCGGCTGCGCCGAGGCCTGGCCGGGATCACTCTGGTCGGCACAGGCGCAGGGCTGGCAGCGCCACCGGGACCGACTCGAACGCTTCATCGGCAGCCCGCGCATGAGCGCCGTGACCCGCCACCTGGCCGAGGGACTGACGATAACGTCCGAGACACGCATCGTGCGCCTGGCGGGATCCGCCGGCCACTGGGAACTGGTCGACGAGCACGGCGAACACCACGGCCCCTATGCCCGGGTCGTGATCAGCGCGCCCTCCCCCCAGGCCCACGCCCTGGTGGCACCCTGCGACGCTTCCCTGGCCGCGGCGTGCGAAGGGGTCATCCAGCGCCCCTGCTGGAGCGCCTGGGCACTGTTCGACACCCCGCTGCCGGCGCTGCCCGGCGTGGATGACGACTGGCAGGCCGTGCGCATGGGACCCGAAGGACCGCTACGCTTCGTGACCCGCAACCACCGCAAGCCTGGCCGCACCGACCAGGGCGAGAGCCTCACCCTGATTGCCCACCTGGCATGGAGCGAGACGCGCCTCGAAGATAGCCCCGAGACCGTGGTGGAGGCGTTGCTGGCCGCCTTCCAGAGCGCCTTGCCCGACGACGTCCGCCTGCCCGAACCCAGTGACCTGGGCGCCCATCGCTGGCGCTATGCCCAGCCCGATGTCTTCGCCGCCGGCGAGACGGTGAACCGCGATTATCGCCGCTCGGCCAGCGGCCTGGCACTCTGTGGCGATGGCTGGCGCGGGCCGCGGATCGAGGATGCCTGGCTCTCCGGCCACCACCTAGGCGAGGCCCTCGCGGCCGACGCTTCCTGACCCACCTGTGACGGAGACCCCATGAGCGATCAGCCCCCCCACGCCGGCGACACGCCTCTCTATCCGATCCGCGAGGTGTCGCGGCTCACCGGCGTCAACTCGGTGACGCTGCGCGCCTGGGAGCGCCGCTACGGGCTGATAAAGCCCCAGCGCACGCCCAAGGGGCACCGGCTCTACGCCCGGGAGGACATCGAGCGAGTGGAGCAGATCCTGCAGTGGCTCAACCGCGGTGTGCCGGTGAGTCAGGTGCGCGAACTGCTCGACCGCCCGGAGGCGAGCGAGACGCCGATGCCCGACGCCAGCGACTGGCCCGGACAGCGTGCCCAACTGGTGGCGGCGGTAGAGTCACTGGACCAGAATCGCCTGGAGGCGCTGTTCAACCAGTCCCTGGCGCTCTACCCCGTTTCGCTGTGTCTCGCCGAGCTCTGGGTACCGGTGGTCCGGGAACTCGAGGAGCGCTGGGGGGAACGCCTGGGAGACACCCTGCAACGTCACAGCCTGGAAGCCTTCCTTCGCACTCGCATCGGCACTCGCCTGCTGCATGCCAATGCCATGGCCAAGGAACCCACCGTGTTGCTGGCGCCTATGCCCGACGACCCCGGCGCTCTCTGGCGGCTGCTGGCCGCCCTGGCCGCCAGCGATCGCGGCTACCGGGTTCAGCTTCTCGATGCCCCCTTGCCCTTCGGCGAGCTTCCCCTGGCCATCGAGCACTTCCGTGCGGGGGCCCTGCTGTTGGTCGGTGGCCAGGCCGGCAAGGCCGACCTGGTGCGTCGACAGCTGCCACGCCTGGCCGAACAGTTGGCCGTACCGGTGGGCCTATGCGGCCCGGTCGCGCGAATTCGCGCCGCCGAACTGGCCGATACGGGGGTGGAGGTGCTGGGTGACGACCTGGAGCAGGCCATGGCGCGCCTGCAGACCCTGCTGCCCCATCGCTGACCGGGAGATCCCCATGCCCCCCACCCTCGTCTGGTTCCGCAGCGATCTGCGCCTTCGTGACAATCGCGCCCTGGCGGCTGCCGCCCGGCAAGGGCCGGTGGTGGCCGTCTATCTGCGCAGCCTGCCCCACTGGCGTTACCACGGCCACGGCGCCAACCAGCTCGATTTCCGTGCCCGCGGCCTGGCCTCACTCAAAGACGCCCTCGAAGGCCTCAACATCCCGCTGCTCCATCGCGACATCGACGATTTTGCCGAGGCCCCCGAGGTGCTGCTGACCCTGGCTCGGGAAACCGGTGCCCGCGCCCTGCACTTCAACCGCGAGTATCCCCTCGACGAGGTGCAGCGCGACCGCGCCGTGATGAGGACCTTCGAGGCCGCCGATCTCACCGCCACCGGACACCATGACGACCTGGCCTTCGCCCCGGGGGAGCTGTTGACCGGCAAGGGCGACTACTACGGCGTCTTCACGCCCTTCAGCCGCGCCTGGCACCGGCAGCTCACGGCGGAACGCATTGCGCTGAGCGATACCCCGGCTCCCCAGGCGCCCACAGGCATCGCCTCTGACCCGCTGCCCGCGCTACCCGCGCTGGGCGACACTCCCATCGACGGCCGCCGTTGGCCCGCCGGGGAGACTCCCGCCGCCGATCAGCTGGAGCGTTTCCTGCGTTTTCGCGGCCGGCACTATGCCGAGCAGCGCGATGTCCCGGCGATCCGCGGCACCAGCGAGCTCTCTCCCTACCTGGCCCTGGGGATGATCTCCCACCGTCAGTGCCTGCAGGCAGTGCTGGCCGAAAACGATGGCGCCCTGGCCGAGGGCGACGCCGGCCTCGTCGCCTGGGTCAACGAGCTGGTGTGGCGAGAGTTCTATCGCCACGTGGCCTTCGGCTTCCCCCGGGTGTGCCGATACCGGGCCTTTCAGACGCACACCGAGGCACTGGCCTGGCGCGATGACGAGGCAGGCTTCACGGCCTGGTGCGAGGGGCGAACCGGCTACCCTATCGTCGATGCCGCCATGCGCCAGCTCGTCACCACGGGATGGATGCACAACCGCCTGCGCATGATCACCGCCATGTT
>CAYWBG010000201.1:0-4042 GCA_964456005.1 uncultured Halomonas sp. | reverse complement strand
AGTCGGGGAGCTGCAGCAGGGCAATGACCACCGCGATGCCGGCGGTGAAGCCGAGAACCACCGGGTAGGGAACGAACTGGATCAGGCTGCCCAGTCGGGCGAGCCCCAGGGCCACCAGGAGCAGCCCCGCCATCAGGGTGGCGATCAGCAGCCCGCCGATTCCGTGGCTCGCGACAATGGGAAACAGGATCACCACGAACGCGGCAGTGGGGCCTGAGATGTTGAAGCGGGAGCCACCGGTCAGCGCGATGATGGCGCCGGCCACGATGGCGGTGTAGAGCCCGTGCTGGGGCGGCACCCCGGTGGCGATGGCCAGCGCCATGGAGAGGGGCACCGCGACGATTCCGATGGTCAGACCGGCCATCAGATCGCGGCGCAGTTCGGCCAGGCCGTAGCCCGCTCGCCAGGCGGCGACCAGCGCGCTGCCGGGAACGGGGAGACGATAGCCGCTCCGTGGGGAAGAACGGGACATGACGACTCCTTTGCATGCTAATGAGCTGGAACCAGCACGGTACGCCTCTCTGCTGCAATGCCGCAAGGTGACTCGCCGCCAGCGGCGACACGTCTGCTTGCCGCCAGGGGGGAGGGTCTGGCCGTTCCGCGCTGGCGCCTGCGCGCGGCTCGGCTACGCCACCCCGGGCCCAGATTGCGTTGAAAATGCCGTGAGACAGCGTGGAGGGAAATGGGCAATGAGACTTGTGTGTCTCAGTGTAAACGCTATACCTAAATAACCGAATGGTGTCAGGGACAGCGACCAGGGAGGGATGACCAACGCAGGATGCATCGGGACTGGACGGTTACTGCCGGGCCGGAATCCATGGCGGGCCGAATACAAATACAAGATTTCTGGAGTATCCGATGGCTCATGACAACACACCCGTCACCCCGGAGGTGGCAAGCCAACCGAAGAACACCGAGACCTCGACGCCGGCCAGCACGTCGCGGCGGCGCTTCCTGACCGGGTCGGCCGCCGCCGTAGGGGCAGGTGCTGCCGCGGCAGTCGGCTTCCCCAGCATTGCGGTGGCCCAGACCACCACGCTGCGCTTTCAGAGCACCTGGCCCAACCAAGACATCTTCCACGAGTTTGCCGCCGACTATGTGCGCATCGCCAACGAGATGTCCGGCGGTCGGCTGCGCCTCAATCTCCTGCCTGCCGGCGCGGTGGTCGGGGCACTGCAGATGCAGGACGCGGTGATATCCGGCGCCCTGGATGGCGGCCATGGGGTCTCGGCCTACTGGTACGGGAAGCACAAGGCCTTCTCGCTGTTCGGCACCCCGCCGCCCTTCGGCTGGGACGCCCACCAGTTCCTGGCCTGGTTCTGGACCGGCGGTGGTATGGAGCTCTACAACGAGCTGCTCGAGGAGTTGGAGCTGCCGCTGGTGGGCTACCTGACCGGCCCCATGCCGACTCAGGCGCTGGGCTGGTTCAAGGAGCCGATCACCGACGCCGAGGACCTGCGGGGGCTCAAGTACCGCACCGTGGGCCTTGCCGCCGACCTGATGAACGAGTTCGGCGCGGCGGTGACCATCATGGGCGGCGGCGACATCGTACCGGCCATGGACCGTGGCCTGCTCGACGGGGCCGAGTTCAACAATCCCTCATCGGATCGGCTGCTCGGCTTTCCCGACGTCAGCAAGACCTGGATGCTGCGCAGTTACCACCAGGACTGCGAATCCTTCGAGATCATCCTCAACAAGCGCAAGCACGATGAGCTTCCCGAGGAGTTTCGAGCCATCTTGCAGTATGCCGCCAAGGCGGCCTCGTCGGAGATGTACTGGAAGGCCATGGAGCGCTATCCCCGGGACCTCAACGCCATGCGCGAGGAGCAGGGAGTCGAGACCTACATCACCCCCGATTCGGTGCTGGAGGCCCAGCTGACCGCCTGGGATGCGGTCATCGAGCGCGAGTCCAACAACAATGCCTTCTTCAAGAAGGTGGTAGACCACCAGCGGGAGTACTGTGACCGGGTGGTCGGCTTCCACCTGGAGCACACCACGCCGAAGGAGCCCGCCTATGAGCACTTCTACGGCAAGTCGCCCACCGATACCTCCACCATCCTGTAATCGCCGCTGGCCCCTCGCGGGGCCCAGTGATGTCCAGCCATCCCGGTGCCAGGACGGCACCGGGTCCTTTTTGTGGAGGCACCCGGAAGGTGGTGCCGCTGCCGGTGAGAGGTCGCCATGCGTTTCATCTTTCTCATTGATCACCTCAGCACCTGGGTGGGAAAGGTCTTTGCCTGGGCCATTCTGGTCCTGACTTTCGTGGTGAGCTACGAGGTCTTCATGCGCTACGTCATGGGCTCGCCTACCACCTGGGCCTACGACACCAGCTACATGCTCTACGGCACCCTGTTCATGATGAGCGGGGCCTATGCCCTGGCCCACAACGCCCACGTACGTGCCGATGTGGTGTCCCGCTATTTCCCTCCCCGGGCCCAGGCCGGTCTGGAGCTGGCGCTCTACCTGCTGTTTTTCTATCCGGGCATCCTGGCCCTGATGTGGAGCGGCTGGGACTTCTTCGCCGTCTCCTTCCGCCAGGACGAGCACAGTTCCTACACTCCCGGTGGTCCGCCGATCTGGCCCTACAAGTTCGTGATTCCCGCCTGCGCGGCGCTGCTGGCACTGCAGGGCGTCGCCGAGGTCGCGCGCTGCGTGCTCTGCCTGCGCGCCGGCAAGTGGCCGCGCCGCCTGGGTGACGTGGAGGAGATCGCCATTCCGGTCAACAAGGAGGCCGAAATAAAGGCCGTCCAGCAGGATTCAGGGGAGACACGTCAATGAGTGAACCGGAAATCGGCATCATGATGCTGGGCATGCTCGTCCTCCTGATCATGCTTGGCTTTCCCATCGCCTTCACGTTGATCGCCATGGGCATCGCCTTCGGCTACTTTGCCATCGGCGACATCATCTTCTCGCTGCTGGTGCAGCGCGCCTACGGGGTCATGTCCAACGACGTGCTGATCGCCGTACCATTGTTCCTGTTCATGGGGTACATGGTCGAGCGGGCCAACATCCTTGATCGGCTATTCTCCAGCCTGCAGCTGGCGGCCCGGGGCATGCCCGCCTCGCTGGCGGTGGCCAGCCTGATCACCTGCGCTCTGTTCGCCACGGCGACGGGCATCGTTGGGGCGGTGGTGACCCTGATGGGGCTGCTGGCGCTGCCGGCCATGCTCAACGCGGGCTATGACAAGCGACTCTCCAGCGGGGTCATTTGCGCCGGTGGCTGTCTCGGCATTCTGATTCCACCGAGCATCATGCTGATCCTCTACGGCGCCATGGCCGGGGTCTCGGTAGTGCGGCTCTATGCGGCGGCGCTGATACCTGGGCTGCTGCTGGCCGGGCTGTACATTCTTTACGTGATGGGTCGGGCGCTGATCAACCCTCAGGTGGCCCCGAAGCTGTCGGCCGAGAAGCTCGATGTGCCCCTTGGCAAGGTCTACTGGGGGCTGCTCACTTCTTTCGTACCACTCTTCGTGCTGATCATGTCGGTGCTTGGGGCCATCCTCTTCGGTCTGGCCACCCCCCACGAAGCGGCCGGCATCGGGGCCCTCGGCGCCATCCTGCTGGCCGCGGCCTATCGGCAGTTGACCTTTGCCCGGCTGCGCGAAGCGGTGTTCCTTACCGCGCGAACCAGCGCTATGGTCTGCTGGCTGTTCGTCGGCTCCTGGATCTTCTCGTCGGTCTTCTCGCTGCTCGATGGCCATTCGTTGATCGAGCACTGGATCAGCGGGCTATCACTTACGCCGCTGCAGTTCCTGCTGTTGGCCCAGCTCATGATCTTCATTCTCGGCTGGCCGCTAGAATGGACAGAGATCATCATCATCTTCGTGCCGATCTTCCTGCCGCTACTGCACATGTTCGGCATCGATCCGCTGTTCTTCGGCGTGCTGGTGGCGCTGAACATCCAGACCTCCTTCCTCACACCGCCCATGGCGATGTCGGCCTTCTATCTCAAGGGCATTGCGCCCAAGGAGATTCAGTTGGGCGATATCTTTCTGGGGATCCTGCCCTTCTTGCTCCTGGTGTTCGTGGCGATGTTCATCCT
>CAYWBG010000200.1:0-4124 GCA_964456005.1 uncultured Halomonas sp. | reverse complement strand
CCGCCTGCCAGGACGACTGGCGCGCCTATATCGAACACGACTTCGTGCGCGGCCTGGCCGACAGCACCCTCGACGAGGGCGCCTTTCGTCACTACCTGAAGCAGGACTATCTATTCCTGATTCACTTCGCCCGCGCCTACGCGCTGGCCGCCTACAAGAGCCGCACCCTGGCCGACCTGCGCCAGGCCCATGAGGGACTCAAGGCCATCGTCGACCTGGAGCTCGGCCTCCACGTGGGCTACTGCCGGGAATGGGGCATCTCCGAGGCCGACCTCGCCGCCCTGCCCGAGGCCCGCGCCACCCTGGCCTATACCCGCTACGTGCTCGACACCGGCAACCGCGGCGACCTGCTCGACCTGCACGTGGCCCTGGCCCCCTGCCTGGTCGGCTACGGCGTGATCGCCGACTGGATCAACGCCCGCCCCTCCACTCTGCGCGGCAGCGCCAACCCCTATGACGCCTGGATCGCCATGTACGAGAGCGAGGAGTTCCAGGCCGCCCGGCGCGCCGAGGAGGCCTGGCTCGATACCCGCCTGAATGATGCCACCCCGGCGCGCTTTGCGGAGCTCTGCACGGTATTTCGCGACGCCACTCGGCTGGAGATCGACTTCTGGCAGATGGGGCTCGACCGGGCCCTTTAACGCCCCAGGACTCACCACAACAAGAGCCACAAAAGGAAAGCCCCATGAGCGATACCGCCCACTTCCTCGCCGAGACCGCCAAGGTCGACGACGCCGCCATCCAGCCGCTGCCCGGCTCGCGCAAGGTCTACCTCGAGGGTTCGCGCCCCGATATCCGCGTGCCCTTCCGGGAGATCTCGCTGTCGCCGACGAAGACCTCCGGCGGTGATGAGGAGAACCCGCCGCTGCTGGTCTACGACACCTCCGGCCCCTACACCGACCCGGCGGCCGAGATCGACCTGCGTCGGGGCCTGCCCGAGCTGCGCCGGGCCTGGATCGAGGCGCGCGGCGACACCGAGTTCCTCGACGGCCCCACCAGCGAGTACGGCCGGCGCCGCGCCAACGATCCGACGCTTGCCCAGCTGCGCTTCGACCTGACCCGCACACCGCGGCGCGCCAAGGCAGGCAAGAACGTCACCCAGCTGCACTACGCCCGCCAGGGGATCATCACCCCGGAGATGGAATTTATCGCCATCCGGGAAAATCAACGTCGGCAAGCCCTGGGGAAAGAGGAGGTCGAGCGCATCCTGGGCCACCAGCACCCGGGCCAGGGCTTCGGCGCCCAGCTGGTTGATGAGATCACCCCGGAGTTTGTGCGCACCGAGGTCGCGGCGGGCCGCGCCATCATCCCCTGCAACATCAACCACCCGGAGTCCGAGCCGATGATCATCGGCCGCAACTTCCTGGTGAAGATCAACGGCAACCTGGGCAACTCGGCGGTCACCTCCTCCATCGAGGACGAAGTCGACAAGATGACCTGGGGCATCCGCTGGGGCTCGGATACCGTCATGGACCTATCCACCGGGCAGAACATCCATGAGACCCGCGAGTGGATCATCCGCAACGCCCCGGTGCCCATCGGCACCGTGCCGATCTACCAGGCACTGGAGAAGGTCAACGGCGTGGCCGAGGCCCTCACCTGGGAAGTCTTCCGCGACACCCTGATCGAGCAGGCCGAGCAGGGCGTGGACTACTTCACCATCCACGCCGGCGTGCTGCTGCGCTACGTGCCGCTCACCGCCAGGCGGGTCACCGGCATCGTCTCCCGGGGCGGCTCGATCATGGCCAAGTGGTGCCTCTACCATCACCGGGAGAGCTTCCTCTACACCCACTTCGAGGAGATCTGCGAGATCTGCAAGCGCTACGACGTGGCCTTCTCCCTGGGCGACGGCCTGCGCCCGGGCTCGGTGGCCGACGCCAACGACGAGGCCCAGTTCGCCGAACTCGAGACCCTGGGCGAGCTGACCCATATCGCCTGGAAGCACGACGTCCAAGTGATGATCGAGGGTCCCGGCCACGTGCCCATGCACCTCGTGAAGGAGAACATGGACAAGCAGCTCGAGTACTGCGATGAGGCGCCCTTCTATACGCTCGGCCCGCTGGTCACCGATATCGCCCCGGGCTACGACCACATCACCTCCGGCATCGGCGCGGCCATGATCGGCTGGTTCGGCTGCGCCATGCTCTGCTACGTGACCCCCAAGGAGCACCTGGGCCTGCCCAACAAGGACGACGTCAAGACCGGCATTATCACCTACAAGATCGCCGCCCATGCCGCCGACCTCGCCAAGGGGCACCCGGCCGCCCAGCGCCGCGACAATGCGCTCTCCAAGGCGCGCTTCGAGTTCCGCTGGGAGGACCAGTTCAACCTCGGCCTGGACCCGGACACCGCCCGCGAGTACCACGACGAGACCCTGCCCAAGGACTCGGCCAAGGTGGCCCACTTCTGCTCCATGTGCGGCCCCAAGTTCTGCTCCATGAAGATCAGCCAGGAGGTACGCGACACTTACAAAGACCGTGCCAACGAGCACGGCCTCAACGACCCTGAAGCGATAAAGCAGGGCATGGATGAACAGGCAAGGAAGTTTCGCAGTAAAGGCAGCAAGCTGTATCAGGAGATCTAAGGCCCCGTCACCGATGAATGCCTGAACGATCACGCCGGCCCAAGGGCCGGCGTGGTGCTATCCGTGAAGCTATCGTGATTCGCTATCCTAAACCGCCGCCAGGCTGGGGGCCTGGCGGCGAAAGCCTGCCGGCCGGGCCAGCAACAGGTCGGGGAAGGAGGCGATGCGCGTGTTGTAGCGCTCGATGCTGGCCAAATAGGCGTCGCGCAGGAACGCCAGGTAGTCCTCGGTGGCCTCCATACGCTGCATCAGGTCGCGCATCACCTCGTCACCCCCCAGCTCGGGATAGGCTTCGGCCCGAGCCTTCAGGCGACTCAGGGTGTGTCGGTCGCGGTTGAGCTGCTCCGGTAGCGATCGCATATCGGGATTCGCCTCGCGCCGCTCGCTGAGCTGCGCCAGCAGCTCACGTTCGTGCTCAAGGTAGCCACGCGCCACGGCCAGCAGATTACCCCAGAGGTCGGCCCGGGCCTGCAACTGGGTCCACACATGCTGGCGCTGGCGGATCACCGCATGGCGCAGGTAGACGAGGTCGTTGTAGTGCAGCACCGCCGCACAGCCCAGCATCAGCAGCGGCGCCAGGAGGGCCAGTAACACCAGATCATCGGCCGTCAGGCTGCCTCCCATCACCATCAGTCCCATCAGCGAGGTGAGCAGCAGGCCCAGGCCGCCGGCGACCTGCGAGAATCCGAGCCCTGCCCGGCGCAGGTAGAGGTGTGATTCATCAGGCTCTGTGACGACGAAGGGTTGCCCCGGCTCCTGCTGGATCCTCAGCGTTTCCGGCGCATCGGGATTTAGCCCTGCATGGCCGACCACCAGCACCCGATCGCCCTGCTGCAGCCAGCTTTCGGTATGCCGGTAACGCTCGCCGTTCTCGAGCACCTCCTGACGGCGCTGATGAAGGTAGCGGATCTCTGCCCCTTTCAGCGCCAGCGGCGTCTGCTCGGGCGTCTCATCGTCTCCTGCCGGCTCACCGACGATTTGCGCCGGCGGCTGCGCCAGGCGTTCCGAGACCTGCTCCCACTCGCGCTTCTTGCCCCCCTTGTAGCGCTCCACCAGATAGCGATAGGCCACGACATCCGAGACGCCCGTATAGGGGGTGGAAAGGGGCTCGTCGTCAGCGCTCTCGATACGCCCCACCTTCTTGACCAGGCCGTAGCTAACCCGCCCGGAGCGGTTGAGCGGCAGATTGTCGATCAGGCGCTTGATACGAATGGCGTTCAGGCCACGCCACAAAATGAAGACGCCCAGGGCCCCCGCCATCAATACCAGCCCCCACATCCAAAGCGAGAAACGAAGCGGTGCCGCCGTCACGCTGGGGGCCGGCCGCTCCGCGTCGCTGGGTGGTGCCGGCAAGGTCGCGAGCGTGTCTCCCACCGCCAGGCGCGCCATGCGTCGATCTAGCCAGCCGCCAGCACTGGCCTGAATCTGCTCGCCCAGGGCATGCAGGTCGGCCATGGCGGCCTCGCCCTGCGGTGATTCCGCCATCGGCCGCCACGCCTCCACGCGCCGCTCCAGCAGTTCGGCGGCGCCCTGCCACTCG
>CAYWBG010000199.1:0-4129 GCA_964456005.1 uncultured Halomonas sp. | reverse complement strand
CCGGCGGTGCAGGAGCCCATGACCACGGCGATCTGCGGGATGCCCTCGGCGGACAGCGTCGCCTGGTTGTAGAAGATGCGCCCGAAGTGGTCGCGGTCCGGGAAGACCTCGTCCTGGCGGGGCAGGAAGGCGCCGCCGGAATCCACCATATAAATGCACGGCAGGCGGTGCTTGCGGGCGATCTCCTGGGCGCGCAGGTGCTTTTTCACGGTGAGCGGGAAGTAGGTGCCGCCCTTGACGGTGGCATCGTTGGCGACGATCACGCACTCAACGCCCGAGACACGGCCGATACCGGTGACCACGCCGGCGGCGGGCACCGCGGAGTCGTAGACCTCATGGGCGGCCAGCGCCGAGAACTCCAGGAAGGGCGAGCCCTCGTCGATCAGATGGTCGATGCGGTCGCGTACGAACAGCTTGCCGCGAGACTCGTGGCGAAGTCGCGCCTTCTCGCCGCCGCCCTGGGCGATGGCGGCGGTCAGTTCACGCAGCTTCATCACTTCCGCGCGCATCGTCTTCTCGTTGGCCTGGAAGCCGTCGCTGCGCGGATTGATCTGGGTGTTGAGGATGGCCATCGGTAACCCCTTACTTGGACTCGTTGAACAGCTCGCGGCCAATCAGCATGCGGCGAATCTCGCTGGTGCCGGCGCCGATCTCGTAGAGCTTGGCGTCGCGCAGCAGGCGACCGGTGGGGTACTCGTTGATGTAGCCGTTGCCGCCGAGCAGCTGGATGGCGTCCAGCGCCACCTGGGTGGCCTTCTCCGCGCAGTAGAGGATGACGCCGGCGGCGTCCTTGCGGGAGGTCTGGCCGCGGTCGCAGCCGGCGGCGACGGCGTAGAGGTAGGCGCGGCAGGCGTTCAGGGTGGTGTACATGTCGGCCACCTTGCCCTGCACCAGCTGGAACTCGCCGATGGACTGGCCGAACTGCTTACGCTCATGGACGTAGGGCACCACGATGTCCAGGGCGGCCTGCATGATGCCGATGGGGCCGGCGGCCAGCACGGTGCGCTCGTAGTCCAGGCCGCTCATCAGCACCCGGACGCCCTTGCCCAATTCGCCGAGGATATTCTCTTCCGGCACGGCGCAGTCTTGGAACACCAGCTCGCAGGTATTGGAGCCGCGCATGCCGAGCTTGTCGAGCTTCTGGGCGGTGGTGAAGCCGGGCATGCCCTTCTCGATGATGAAGGCGGTGATGCCCTTGGAGCCCGCGTCGGGATCGGTCTTGGCGTAGACCACCAGCACGTGGGCGTCGGGGCCGTTGGTGATCCACATCTTGTTGCCGTTGAGGATGTACTTGTCACCCTCCTTGCGGGCACGCAGCTTCATGGAGACCACGTCGGAGCCGGCGCCCGGCTCCGACATGGCCAGTGCGCCGACATGCTCGCCGCTCATCAGCTTGGGCAGGTACTTGGCCTTCTGCTCGGCACTGGCATTGATCTTGAGCTGGTTCACGCAGAGGTTGGAGTGGGCGCCGTAGGAGAGGCCCACGGAAGCGCTCGCTCGGGAAATCTCTTCCATGGCGATGCAGTGCGCCAGGTAGCCCATGCCGGTGCCGCCGTCTTCCTCGGAGACGGTGATGCCGAGCAGGCCCATGTCGCCGAACTTCTGCCAGAGATCGTTGGGGAACTCGTTCTTCTCGTCGATCTCGGCGGCGCGCGGGGCGATCTCGTCCCGGGCGAAGGCATTGACCTGATCGCGCAGCATGTTCAGTTCGTCGTCGAAGCCGAAGTCGAGGGGCTTATAGGGCATGTGCATGAGCGGGGCTCCATTCTTGTCAGGGGTTGTGACGCCCTCCGGTCGGGACCGGCATCGAGCGGGCACAACGGACAGTGTCAGCTGGTGAAAACCGTGATGGCACAAGACTAGGTCAGGTTGACGTTAACGTAAAGTGCCACTTTTACTCCCTTCGACGAATGTCGATAGTGGGCGGGGCTTATCCGGCCCACGAGGTGATCAGCTGATGGTAAAGAGGGATGCCCAGGATCACATTGAGCGGGAAGGTGAAGCCCAGCGCGGCGAGCATGGCCAGGCCGATGTTGGCCTGAGGGATGGCGGTGCGCATGGCGGCCGGGGCGGCAATATAGGAGGCGCTGGCGGCGAGTGCCGTCAGGATCAGCAGCGACCCGGTGGGCAGGCCCAGTGCCAGGCCCACGGCTAGGCCGGCCATGGCCAGCAGCGGTGGGGCGACCAGGGCGAAGGCGAGCAGCCGCCAGTGGTACCAGGGAATGGGGCGCAGGGTCTCGGCGGCGGTCAGACCCATCTGCAGCAGGAAGAGGGCGAGCACGGCATGGAAGGCACTGGTGAAGAGCTCCGTGACGTTGGCGCCCTCCATGGGGCCGTACATGGCGCCGATCAGCGCGCCGCCGGCCAGCAGGATCACCCCCCGGTTGGTCAGGGTCTCGTGCCAGATACCCTGCAGCGCCTCGCCGGAGCCGCTGCCCTTGTAGCGACGATAGAGGGCGATGGCCACCATGATCGCCGGCAGCTCCATCATCACCAGGTAGAGCGTGACCTCGGCGCCGATGGGGAGATGTCTCCCCTCGGCGAAGGCCAGCGCCACGGCAAAGGTACCGGCACTCACCGAGCCGTAGTGGGCGGCGAGGCTGGCGCTGTCGGCGGGCGAGAGCCGCACCAGGCGGCGCAGTATCGGCATCAGCACCAGGGGGATCAGCGCGCCGAGGGCGGCCACGGCGACCAGTTCCGGCAGCAGCGACCAGCCCAGGTTGCCGTAGAGCGCCATGCCCCCCTTGAGGCCGATGGTCAGCATCAGCAGCAGGCTCAGGGTGTCGTAGGCGGCCTTGGGAATGGTCAGGTCGGATTTCACCACGCCGGCCAGCAGGCCGAGCAGGAAGAACATCACTACGATATCGGGCATGGTAAGGCTCTTGTGTCGGGGATCGGAAACGCTGCGCAGTGTGCGGAGTTGACGGTATTGATACCAATCATGTTATGTGCAATGCACTATAGGTGATTATCTATATCGAAGGGCGATCGCATGAACATCCGGCATCTTACCTTCCGGCTGCTGCAGGTCTATGTGGCGGTGGTGCGCAGCGGCTCGGTCAGCGAGGCGGCGCGACAGCTCCACCTCACCCAGCCCACCATCTCCCAGCAGCTCAAGCGCCTGGCCGAGACCCTGGGTGAGCCCCTGCTGGAAAGCCGCCAGGGCCGGCTTGTGCCCACCGAGGCGGGCACCGAGCTCTACCGGGCCAGCCGGGAGGTGTTGGGGCGCTTCGCTGACCTGGATGACTACCTGGAAGCGCTGCGCGGCGGCGAGCGGGGACGCTTCTCCATCGCCCTGGTCAATACCGCTCAGTACGTGCTGCCGCGGCTGCTCGGCCCCTACAGCCAGGCGTTCCCCGAGGTCGACGTCACCGTGCATATCGGCAACCGGCGGCAGATGCTCACTCGCTTCGAACGCCAGGAGGATGACCTCTACGTGTTCAGCCATCCGCCGTCGCTGGCCCACGCCCTGGCGGGCCGTTTCCTGCGCAATCCCCTGGTTGCGGTGGCACCCCGGGGGCACCGGCTGGCGGGGCGCGAGCGCATTACCATGGGCGAGCTGCTGGCGGAACGCTTCCTGCTGCGCGAGCCCGGCTCGGCGACCCGCATGCTATTCGAAGGCTGGTTGCAGGAGCAGGGGCTGACGCTGGGGCCGACCCTGCAGATGGCCAGCAACGAAGCGATTCGCGTGGGTGTGGCCGCCGGCATGGGGCTCGCCGTGCTCTCCGAACATGTGTTGCCGCCGGAGCATCCCGACATCGCGATCCTGCCGGTAGCGGGCCTGCCCATCGAGAGCCACTGGCAGTTCATCGTGCGCCGCGACCGCCGCCTCTCCCACGCGGCGCTGGGCTTTCTGCGCTTCGCCGAAGGGCACCTGGGCGAGTGTGTGGAGGCGCGTTTCCTGAGCAACGAGCTCGCCGGCCTGCTGGGAGGGTTGGAGGCGGGCGGGGCTAGTGCTGGAAGTGCCTCTTGAGCCGATCCAGCTCCGCTTCCGACCAGCCGTCCGGTTCCGTGAGGGCGACCCAGGCATCGAGGTAGTGCTCGGCGGCGATCTCATGGCCATAGCCGGGCGGAGCGCTGCCGGTGGCCAGGTCGGCGAGCAGCTGCAGCATGGTGACGATGGGGTACC
>CAYWBG010000198.1:0-4178 GCA_964456005.1 uncultured Halomonas sp. | reverse complement strand
ATGCGCCGCATGGCCGAGCTGCAGACGCGCCTCGAGGCCATCGACGGCTGGTCGTTCCATCAGCGCATCGACGTGGTGCTGACCCGCCTGGGGCTGCCCGAGGATGCCGAGATGTCTGCCCTTTCCGGTGGCTGGAGGCGGCGTGTGGCCCTGGCTCGAGCGCTGGTCGCCGAGCCCGACCTGCTGCTGCTCGACGAGCCTACCAACCACCTGGACCTGGATACCATCGCCTGGCTGGAAGAGCAGCTGGCCGCCTTCAACGGCGCGGTGCTCTTCATCACCCACGACCGCGCCTTCCTGTCAAAGCTGGCCACGGCCATTCTCGAGCTCGACCGCGGGCGTCTCGGTCGCTATCCGGGCGACTACGCTAAGTATCAGGCCCAGAAGACCCATGAGCTGGAAGTGGAGGCCCGCGAGAACGCCGAGTTCGACAAGAAGCTGGCCCAGGAGGAGGCGTGGATTCGCCAGGGGATCAAGGCGCGGCGCACCCGTAACGAGGGGCGCGTGCGGGCCCTGGAGCAGCTGCGCCGCGAGCGCAGCGAACGCCGTGAGCGTCAGGGCAAGGCCAATCTCAACGTGGACAGCGGCGAGCGCAGCGGCAAGCGGGTGGTAGAGCTCAAGGGGGTCACCCAGCGGTTCGGCGATGAGGCGGTGATCCGCGACCTCTCCCTGGAGATCCAGCGCGGTGACCGTATCGGCCTGATCGGTCGCAACGGCGCCGGCAAGACCACCCTGCTCAAGATCCTGCTCGGTGAGCTCGAGCCCACCGAAGGCGAGGTGCGGGTGGGTACCAAGCTGCAGGTCGCCTACTTCGACCAGCTGCGCGGTGGCCTGGAGCCGGAGAAGACGGTCTACGACAATGTGGCCCAGGGCAGTGACCGGGTCACGGTGGGGGGGCGCGACCGACATGTGATGAGCTACCTGCAGGACTTCCTGTTCAGCCCGGAGCGTGCCCGCCAACCGGTCAAGGCGCTCTCCGGCGGGGAGTCCAATCGCCTGTTGCTGGCCAAGCTGTTCACCCAGCCCGCTAATGTGCTGGTGCTCGACGAGCCCACCAACGACCTGGACGTGGAAACGTTGGAGCTGCTCGAAGAGTTGCTGCTCGATTTCGACGGCACCCTGCTGCTGGTCTCTCATGATCGCGCCTTCATGGATAACGTGGTGACCAGTGTGCTGGCCTTCGAGGGCCAGGGCCGGGTGCGTGAATACGTGGGCGGTTACAGCGACTGGGTGCGCCAGGGGGGCAAGCTGCCGCCGGCGCCCTGGGAAGGTGCGGCCCGCCAGCATGCCGAGCCCGTGCAGACCGAGGCGGAGCAGCGCAGCGCCGAGGCGGCCAGCGCGAGCCGCGACACACCGACGGCAAAGGCGCCGCCCGCCAAGAAGCCGGCGAAGCTCTCCTACAAGCTGCAGCGCGAACTGGATGGTCTGCCCGCGGAGATCGAGCGGCTGGAAGGCGAGGTGGCGGAGTTCGAGGCTACGGTGGGCGACCCCGGCTTCTATCAGCGGGAGGCCGACACGGTCACCGCCACCCTGGAGGCGCTGGCCGAGACGCAGGCGGCACTGGACGCCGCCATGGAGCGTTGGATGGAGTTGGAAGCCCTCGCCGCGGGGGAGTCATGAAAAAGGCGCCCAGCGGGCGCCCTTTAGGGTAGTACAGGGCGTCGTTATTCGGCGCTTTTCTCGCCCTTCTTCCCGACCCGTACCGCCAGCACGTCGCACTGGGCGCCGTGAAGTACGCCGGTGGAGGTGGAGCCGAGCAGCAGGGCGAAGCCATGACGGCCGTGGGAGCCCACCACGATCAGGTCCACGCTGTTTTCCTCGGCGAAGCGGTGGATCTCGGTGTCGGGCATGCCGACCAGCACATGCTGATCCTCCTTGGCCACCTGGGGGTCGGCGATCTCGGCCAGGCGCTGCTTGGCATGTTCGTCGAGCTGGTCCTGAATGCTGGTCAGGTCCATGGGGATGTCGCCGCCGTAGGCGAACCCCAGAGGCTCCAGGGTGTGCATGATCGATACCTTGGCCTCGTTGCGCTCGGCGATCTGGACGGCGCGTTCGAGAACCTTGTGGGAGTCCTTGGTCAGATCGACCGCGACCAGCACATGACGATATTCGTTGCTCATGGGAGCTCCTTGGCAGGTGTCCGACGGAGTGAAAGTATGCCTTCACTCTAGGCCTGCTGGCTTGCCAAGACAACGACCTGTATCAAGATTCACGCATCAACCTGTTCGGGAGTGACGCATGGCCTGGTTCTTCATTCTCTTTGCCCTGCTGCTGGTGGTGTCGCCGGTGATGTGGTTAAAGCCCAGCCCTAAGCAGAAGCGTGTTGCCGCCCTGCGTCAGCAGGCCGCAAAGGACGGGGTCAACGTCAAGCTGGAGGTGCCGCCGTTGCACGGTATCAAGACAGCCATGCCGGCCTATCGCTGGCACTACTCCCGACAGCGGCCCGGGCCGGACTTTGTGCTGGTGCGCGACGACCATGCAAGCGCGTCGCTCAAGCCCTTCATGCACGGCTGGCGCTGGCGTCACGAGCCGCTCAGGCCGCTGCCCGAGGCGCTGGAGGCGAGGCTCAAGGGATTGCTGGAGCGGCTGCCCCAGGATGCCCTGGTGGTGGAGTCCCACCGTCACGCGCTGACCCTATGGTGGTGGGAGTCCCAGGACGCGTCGCGTTTCTCTACCTACCGAGAGGAATTCATGGCACTACGCGACGGACTGGCCGGTCGCCCCGACGATCCAGCGGCGACTGCATCCACCCTCGGTGAGATCCAGGAATAGGCCGGCGGCTTAGCCTTCGCTATCGCGCGCCTGAATAGTCAGGCCGTTGTCCTCGATGCGCGAGAGCAGCGTCGAGAGGGTTGCCACGTCGTCATCGCTCAGGCCGGCGAGCATCTCAGCCCTGGCCTGGGTGACCACCTGCTCGATCTGCTCGAGAAGGGGGGTGGCCTTCCGGGTAAGATAGACCCGCTTGGTGCGGCGGTCCTGATCACAAGAGTGACGCTCCACCAGCCCCTGCTCGGAGAGTTGGTCCAAGGTGCGGACCAGGGAGGGCGCCTCGACGCCGATGGCCCGCGCCAGATCGCACTGGGGCTGGCCGTCGCCCAGCCGCCACAGATGGTAGAGGGTGACCCAGCGGGTCTGGGTCAGCCCCAGCGGGGCCAAGCGCTCATCGATGATGGCGCGCCACAGGCGCGGTACGCGGCTGAGCTGGAAACCGATATTCTGGTACATGGGAACTCTGGTTGAAAAAGGGTTTGTGGGATTGTCCGAACCCACCGCGTGGAATGCAAGCAGGCTTATCGTTCGCCTTGCGCTACATCAATCCAGAGGGGCTGCGCTTCTGCCCGGCACCAGGCGTCGCCAGTCTAACCCCGGAATCCCGGGCGGCGTCCCGGCCACGCCATCGGCAAGGGTGGCCGTGTCGTCTTCGGACACGCGGAAACGCAGTACGCCGATGCGCTGCCCGCTGTCGGTCATCACATCGATCCGCCAGCGTCCAGCCGGCGCTGTGGGGAAATTCTCCTTGTGGCTCCAGGCCCGATAGCCCGCCTCGCGGCCGCCCTCGATCACCAGGGCAATGCGGTCGATTATTTCCCCCTCGTGTCGCCACACATGAAAGATTTCCTCCCTCAGCCCGCGTGGGGCCCGAATCGCTGTGTAGGCGTAGAGCCCTCTGTTGGCCAGGGCTTCCGGCGTTAGCTTCAGCTGTCCCTGCGGTCGTCGGGTTTCCTCGTCGAAGGCAGGGGACAGGGCCTGGGCGCTGATCCATAGATTGACCGGCGGCACCCATATCCGCCCGACCCAGGCGGCTCCGGCCAACAGCGGCAAGAGCGCCAGTATCATCATCCACCGCCGCGGTGTCTTGCTGCCCAGGAGGTTCAGCAGGCTAGGCAGGCTGAACAGAACCATGGCCCCCAGCGCCAGCTTCAGGCTCTCTCCGGTGGTTAGCTTGAGCATGATCGGCAGGGTTACCAACACTATCAGGAAGACACACTGGGCGTGGAAGGCCAGGTAGAGCCAGCGGTAGCGGTCCGCCACTCTGTAGTAAAGGGGGTCGATGATGGAAAACACCGCCAGGCCCATCAGCAGCACGGTAAACAGCGCCTGGCCGCTGCTCCACACCGTGGTGGCCAGCAGGAAGGGCAGCGAGAAGAACAGCGTTTCCTGGTGGATCATCTGGGCGA
>CAYWBG010000197.1:0-4235 GCA_964456005.1 uncultured Halomonas sp. | reverse complement strand
CTCCATGGTCGGGTAGAGCACCGCCGTGGCCCAACTCTCGAAGGTGGCCACCTGAAACAGCGTTAGCATGGCCAGCGAGATATTGCCCCACAGCTGCGCGTCCACGCTGGCGAACAGGAAGCTGCCGATGGCGCCATAGATGTAGAAGATGATGAACATCAACAGCGCGACGTAGCCCATGCGCGGGATCGACTTGAACAGCGCGGCGATCAACATGCGCAGCTCGGGAATCATCGATACCAGGCGCAGCACCCGGAAGATGCGCAGCAGGCGGGCCAGCAGGACCAGCTCTGAGTCGTCCAGGGGGATCAGGCTGGCGGTGACGATCAGGAAGTCGAAGATGTTCCACCCCTTGCGGAAGAAGTCGCGCAGGCGCTTCTCGGCGGCCATGCGAATCAGGATCTCCACCAGGAAGAACACCGTCACCGCCACGTCGAGCCACAGCATCAGCTCCTGGAAACGGCTGATCTCCTCCTCGTAGGTCCTGGCGCCGATTAGCAGCGCCGAGACCACGATGATGGTGATCACCGTAAGCTCGAAGGCCTTGTGGGAGCGCAGCCGCTCGAAGCGGTCGCGCCAGGTCTCGAAGCTTGCACTCACGGCCCCTTCTCCTCCAGGTCCACCTGGCGATAGCCGATCAGGTAGAGCACGGCATCGAGGCCGAGCGTCGAGATCGAGTGACTGGCCCGGGCGCGCACCAGCGGCTTGGCCCGGAAGGCGATGCCCAGCCCCGCCGCCGCCAGCATCTTGAGGTCGTTGGCCCCGTCGCCTACGGCGATGGTCTGCTCCAGTGAGAGCCCCTCGCGCTCGGCGATCTCGCGCAGCAGCAGCGCCTTGCGGTCGGCGTCGAGGATAGGCTCGCGCACCTCGCCAGTCACCCTGCCATTCTCGATGATCAGCTCGTTGGCATGGATCTCGTCGAAGCCAAGCCTCTCCTGCAGGTGGCGGGCGAAGTAGGTGAAGCCGCCGGAGAGGATCGCCGTGCGATAGCCCAGGCGCTTGAGCTGGGCCATCAGTCGTTCGACGCCGTCCATCAGCGGGAGCGTCTCGGCGATCTCGGCGAGTACCGACTCATCGAGCCCCTTGAGCTTGGCCATGCGCTCGCGGAAGCTCTGCTGGAAGTCCAGCTCGCCGCGCATGGCGCGCTCGGTGACCTCGGCCACCTCGTCATAGACGCCATGGCGGCGGGCAAGCTCGTCGATCACCTCAGCCTTGATCAAGGTGGAGTCCATGTCGAAGCAGACCAAGCGACGGTGCCGGCGCCAGATGGAGTCTTCCTGGATGGCAATATCCACGCCATGCATGGCGCCCAGGGCCAGGGCTTTCTCGCGCAGGGCGTCGATATCGACCTCCTCTCCGCGCAGCCAACACTCCACGCAGGCGCCCTGGATGCTGTCATGGTCCCTGGGCACACCGCCATCCAGCGGCTCGCGGCCGGATAGACGATGGATCAGCTCCACGGTAAGGCCGTGCTCGGCGGTCAGTGCGCCGACCTCGGCCAGGATGCCGGCTGGCAGGTGCGGTGCCAGCAGCGTCAGGATCAGCCGCGGGCGACTGGCCTGGCTGCTCCAGCGCTGGTAGTCCTCGGCACTGACCTGGATCGCCTGGACGTCGAGGCCTAGGGCGTCGCCCGCGGCAGCCAGGGCAGCCTCAAGATCGCTATCGTGCTCGAGCCCCACCAGGGCCTCAAGCGAGAGCATGTCGAAGGTCACGCTCTGGTTGATGTCCAGCAGGCGGGCACCGCTGGTCGCCAGCGCCTTGCCCAGGCCGGCCAGCTGGCCCGGCCGCGCCACGCCGGTGGCGCGGATCAGAACTCGTCGTGTCATGTTTGCCTCGGGATGTTTTACCTGCATCGAGAAGCCACAGTGGGAGCGCAATTTATTGCCGGTTCGACGCATCGACGAATGGCGCCGTCAAGCTCCCCAGCGACGCTGGAGTCCTGCCACCCCAATCGCCGAATAAATTCGGCTCCCACACTGCTATCACTCAGCAACTTCCAGACGGTCAACCTTCTGTAGGCCGCGTGGCAGCTTGCTGCCGCGCCGACCGCGTTCGCCACGATAATAATCCAGGTCGGTCCCCTTGAGCGTGAGATGGCGCTTGCCGGCATGGATCACCAGAGCGGCGCCGCCGGGCAGCACCACCAGGTCGCGCACGAACTCCTCGCGGCGCGCGGCCCTGGGCCCGGGAATATCGAGCATCTTGTTGCCCTTGCCCTTGGTCATCTCGGGCAGGTGTTCGATGGGGAATAGCAGCAGCCGGCCTTCATTGGAGACTGCCGCCACCAGGGTTCCCTCGCCTTCTGGCACCGCCAGCGGCGGCAGCACGCTGCACCCCTTGGGCACCGTCAGCACCGACTTGCCGGACTTGTTCTTGCCCACCAGCTCCTCGAGGCGCGCCACGAAGCCATAGCCGCCGTCGGAGGCGAGCAGGTAGCGGGTGGCAGGCGGTGCCAACATGACACCGGCCATGTGAGCGCCGGCCACCACGTTGACGCGACTGGTCACCGGCTCGCCCTGCCCGCGGGCGCTGGGCAGGTTATGGGCGGTGAGCGTGTAGGCGCGACCGGTGTCGTCGAGCAGCACCAGGGGCTGATTGGTCTTGCCCCGGGCGGCGAGGTGGAAGCGGTCGCCGGACTTGTAGGAGAGACCCGCCGGGTCGATCTCGTGCCCCTTGGCACTGCGGATCCAGCCCTTCTCGGAGAGCACCACGGTGACAGGGTCGGCGCCCACCAGCTCCACCTCGGAGAGCGCCCGTGCCTCCTCGCGCTCGACGATGGGCGAGCGGCGCTCGTCGCCGTGGGCCTCGCCGGCGGCACGCAGCTCCTCCTCGATCAGGTCGGTGAGCGCCGCCTCGTTGCCGAGCAGCTCCTGGAGGCGCTTGCGCTCGGCCTCGAGCTCCTCCTGCTCGCCGCGGATCTTCATCTCCTCGAGCTTGGCCAGGTGGCGCAGGCGCAGCTCGAGGATCGCCTCGGCCTGGCGCTCGCTCAAGCCGAAGGCCGCCATCAGCGCCGGCTTGGGTTCGTCCTCCTCGCGAATGATGCGGATCACCTCATCGATGTTGAGATAGGCGATCAGCAGGCCCTCGAGGAGATGCAGCCGGTCCTCGACCTTACCCAGGCGATGTTCCAGGCGCCGGCGTACGGTGGAGCGCCGGAAACGCAGCCACTCGCCGAGCAGGTCCGGCAGCGGCATCACCCGCGGCCGGCCGTCCAGGCCGATCACGTTCATGTTGACGCGAATGTTCTTCTCGAGGTCGGTGGTGGCAAAGAGGTGTGCCATCAGCGCCTCAATGTCCACCCGGTTGGAGCGCGGCTCGATCACCAGGCGGGTCGGCTCCTCATGGGTCGACTCGTCGCGCAAGTCGGCCACCATGGGCAGCTTCTTGGCCTGCATCTGGGCGGCGATCTGCTCGAGGATCTTGGCGCCACTCACCTGGTAGGGCAGCGCGGTGACCACGATGCTGCCCTCCTCCATCACGTAGCGTCCGCGCAGCTTCACTGAGCCGCGCCCGCTCTCATAGAGCTTTCGCAGATCGGCGCGAGACGTGATGATCTCCGCCTCGGAGGGGAAATCCGGCGCCGGCAGATATGTCGTCAGGTCGCTGGTGGTGGCCTCGGGATGGCGCAACAGGTGGCAGGTCGCCTCGACCACTTCGCTCACGTTGTGCGGCGGAATGTCCGTCGCCATGCCCACGGCGATGCCGGTACCCCCGTTGAGAAGCACATGGGGCAGTCGCGCCGGCAGCACCACCGGCTCGTTCATGGTGCCATCGAAATTGGGGGTCCAGTCCACGGTGCCCTGGCCGAGCTCGGCGAGCAACACTTCGGCGAACTTCGACAGCCGCGCCTCGGTGTAGCGCATAGCGGCGAACGACTTGGGGTCATCGGGACTGCCCCAGTTGCCCTGGCCGTCCACCAGCGGGTAGCGGTAGCTGAACGGCTGGGCCATCAGCACCATGGCCTCATAGCAGGCGCTGTCGCCGTGGGGGTGAAATTTGCCCAGCACGTCGCCGACGGTGCGCGCCGACTTCTTGTACTTGGCGTTGGCCCCCAGCGCCAGCTCGCGCATGGCATAGACGATGCGACGCTGCACCGGCTTCATGCCGTCGCCGATATGGGGCAGCGCCCGGTCGAGAATGACGTACATCGAGTAGTCGAGATACGCCTTCTCGGTATATTCGCGCAGCGAGAGGCGCTCGACGTCGCCCTCCGCCACCTGGATATCCATGGTCAT
>CAYWBG010000196.1:0-4246 GCA_964456005.1 uncultured Halomonas sp. | reverse complement strand
GCTCCTCGAAGAGGGCATCGAGGCGCGCCTGGGGCACCTTGAACCAGCGGCCCAGGCGCATCAACCGGCGCACCTGGGCCAGGTCGCTCTCCAACACCTCGGCAAGCCCTGGGTACTGCACCTTGAGCACCAGTGTCTCGCCGTCGAGGGTCACCGCCCGGTGCACCTGGCCCATGGAGGCGCTGGCGAAGGGTCGCTCCTCGATCTCGCGAAAGACGCCGTCCAGATCGCCATACTGCTCGACCAGGGTGGTGCGGATGCTCGCCCAGGGCATGGGCTCGGCCTGGCGCTGCAAGCGGGCGAGCTCCTCGGCAAGGTCGGGGGGCAGCAGGTCATCCCACTGGGACATGATCTGGGCCAGCTTCATGGCCGGGCCCTTGAGCTCGGAGAGCCCCTCGAACAGCGCCTCGCCCAGGGCACGCCAGTCTGCCTGGCCGCCCAGCCGGGTACGTATGAGGGCGCCGCCGGTTCGCGCCCCCAGGCCCAGCAGGCGCCGGGTTCTACCTCGCTCGCGCATCATCTGGCTCCACAGGTAAGGGAAAATTAATGATACAAGGATTGTACACGATAAATCGTGGGTTACATCTAGCAAGCGCGACGGGACACTGGAAGAATATCCATGCACTCCCTCGATAGAGACGCCCATGCGACTGATCATCGCCGAGAAGCCCAGCCTGGCCCGGGCCATCGCCGAGGCCCTGCCCGGCTCCCCCCGCAAGCAGGAGGGCGCGATTGTCGTGGGCGATACCACGGTGACCTGGTGCCTGGGCCATCTGCTCGAACAGGCCCCGCCGGATGCCTATGACCCTGCCTTGAAGCAGTGGCGTCTCGACGCCCTGCCCATCCTGCCGGAGCGCTGGAAGCTCACGCCGCGACCCAAGGCCCGCGGCCAGCTGGCGGTGATTCGCCGCCTGCTCAAATCCGCCCGGGAGGTGGTCCACGCCGGTGACCCCGACCGCGAGGGGCAGCTGCTGGTGCAGGAGGTGATCGACCACCTGGGCTGGAAGGGGGCGGTGTCACGATTACGGGTCAGCGACCTCAACCGGCCGGCGGTGCAGCGGGCACTCTCGCGCCTGGAGGACAATGCTCGCTACCAGCCGCTCTATCGGGCGGCGGAGTCTCGGGCCCGAGCCGACTGGCTCTACGGTATCAACCTGACTCGTGCCTGGACCCTCACCGGCCGCCAGGCGGGTCACAGCGGCGTGCTCTCGGTGGGCCGGGTGCAGACACCGGTGCTAGGCCTAGTGGTGCGCCGAGACGCCGAGATCCGCGACTTCGAGCCCCGGCCCTTCTTCGTGCTGTGGGTCGACCTGGGCGTGGCGAGTGGCCGGCTCCGCGCCTGGTGGCAGCCCGGCGAGCGACACACGCTTGACGACCAGGGGCGCCTGCTCGCCCGTGAGCCCGCCGCCGACCTGGCCGAGCGGCTCCCCGGCGCCGAAGGCCATCTGGCCAGCCTCGACAGCCGCGACAAGCGCCAGGCCGCCCCCCTGCCCTACTCGCTCTCAGCGCTCCAGGTGGATGCCGCACGCCGCTACGGGCTCTCCGCCAAGGCGGTGCTGGACATCTGCCAGCGCCTCTATGAGCGCCACAAGCTCATCACCTACCCGCGCTCCGACTGCCGCTACCTGCCCGAGGAGCACTTCGCCGCGGCCCAGACCACCCTCGAGGGCGCCTGCGCCCGGGACCCGACGCTGCAAGGCTGGCTGGCCGGGGCAGATTTCGCGCGGCGCTCCCGAGCCTGGAACGACAAGCAGGTCGGCGCCCACCACGCCCTGGCACCCACCGGCCAGCCCGCCGAGCCGTCGCGCCTGGAAAAGGCAGAGGCGGACGTCTTTCGACTGATCGCCCGTAACGTGCTGGCCCAGTTCTACCCGCTCCTTGCCACCCGCGAGGTGAAGGCGGAGTTCATGATCGTCGAGGAACGCTTCCGAGCCAGCGGCCAGGTGGTTCTCGCGCCGGGCTGGAAGCCACTGTTCACCACCCGGGAAGAGGCGCCACCGCTTCCGCCGCTCACCGAGGGCGAGACTTGCCGGGTCTTCGACGCCGGCGTCGAGGACCGCGAGACCCGCCCCCCGGAGCCCTTTACCGATGCCAGCCTGATCAAGGCGATGATGAACATCGGCCGCTACGTGGACGACCCGGCGGTGCGCCGCACCCTCCGCGAGCATGACGGTCTGGGGACGGAGGCGACCCGCGCCGGTATCCTCGAGACCCTGGTGGAGCGCGGCTACCTGGTGCGCCGAGCCAAGGCACTGCGCGCCACGCGGCTGGGCAGTGCCCTGATTGCCTCGCTACCCGACGCCGCCGTCCGGCCCGAGCGCACGGCCCTCTGGGAGCAGCGCCTGGGCGCCATCGCCGAGTCGAATGACGATCCGGCCCCCTTCCTGACCGGCTTGGTCGCGGACCTTCGCGATCTGCTAGCCGCCGCCGACGCCGAACGCCTGCGTCAGGCACTGGCCAGCGCCCGCGGCGAGGAGCCGGCACCCGCCGGACGCGCCCCGGCCCGACGACGGGGCAGTGCCTCCGGACGTCGCGTCGAAAGAGGCACCGGCCGCAGTGCCCGCCGCTCGGGCCCCAAACGGAGGAGCTCATGATGGCTATCCGCCGCCACTGGATCGTCGGTCCCGGTGCCCTGGGCAGGCTGATCGGACTGCGCCTGGCGGCTCGCTCCGAGGCGCCGGGCGGCGTGACTCTGATAGGGCGACGCCGGCTGCACGCCCACCAGACCCTGGTGACCCCTGAGGGAAAGCACCTGAGCGGCACGCTCACGGTGGCCGAGATCGGAGACCCGCCACCGCTGACGCCCGATGCGGTTCATCTTGCCACCAAGGCCTATGCCGCCGAGGCGGCCCATGCAGCGCTTGCTCCCCACCTGGCCGACGGCACCCCGCTGGTGCTGTGGCAGAACGGCTTCGACTGTCAGCCGCGCCTCAGCGAGACTCATGCCGGCCCGGTACTCTGCGCCACCACCACCGAAGGGGCCTATGTGGAAAACGATCGTCGCGTGGTCCATGCCGGTCACGGCCAGACCCTGATCGGTGCCCTGGATGGCCGCCACACCGGACTGGCCGGCGCCTTGGCCGCCGCGCTCAGCGGTGCCGGCTTGCCCACTCGGGCGGTGGACGACATCCGCCAGCGGCTGTGGCAGAAGCTGGCCGTCAATGCCGCCATCAATCCCCTGGTAGCGCGTTTCCGCATCCGCAACGGCCAGCTGCGTGATCGCCCCTTCCGACCCATGGTGGAGGAGATCATCGCGGAGGTGGCCGCGATTCTAGCGGCGGAGGGCATCGCCCCCCCGGACGCAGAGGGTAGCCAACCCGGGAGAAACAGCAGTGCCGAGGGGCTCGAGGGCTGGCGAGCCCTGGTCTGGCGCGTCGTCGGCGGGACGGCGAACAACCGCGCCTCCATGCTGCAGGACGTCCTGGCCGGTCGGCCTACCGAGTATCGGGCGATCCTCGGCCCACTGCTGGCGAGAGCCGTGTATCACGGCCTGGACGCGCCGCGTCTGGCCGCATTGGAGGCCGAGCTGTGCTGCCAGGCAACGAACCTGGCGAAGTCCGACTCTCGTTGCTAAGCTAAAACGATGATTACAGATAGCGTGCAAGGCTGCCCGGTGACCGCCCGTAACAGCCGACGCCGCAAGGATAGATGAGATGCGATCGGTTTCCACCCTTGCCGCCCTGGTGGCCTGTATGTCGATACTGGCATCACCTGCGGCTGCCGACCGCCCCTCCTATGCCGGCAAGAACACCGACCTGATGTACCTCGATAATGGTGTGGTGGTCGAGGGCCGTGACATTGAAACGCCGGACGGCTACACCTCTGGCTTTCGTGTGATTGCCGGCATCAATCCCATCCGCCTGCCCCGCCTGGATCTGGGGGCGGAGTTCAGCTATCGGGAAAGCGACGAGGTGCCCACTAGCCTCGGCGACCAGCACCTGCTGCTGAATACTGTCAGCCTGGGCGGTAGCCTGGTGGCCGGCGTGCGCCTCGGACAAGTCGGCTTATATGCCAAGTCCGGCATGGTCGGCTGGGAGGGCGACCCGGTCATGCCCGGCAATGCCATGACCAGCGCCGGTACCACCCGCGTTCAGGGTCTGGGCGCGCGCCTGCAGTTCAACCGCCTGGTCAGTCGACTGGAGTTCGAGGAATACGACGCTCCCGACATGGCCCACCTGAACCTGTTTACCGCCTCGCTGCATTTTCCGTTCTAGCGCCTAGCGCCTAGCGCCTAGCGCCTAGCGCC
>CAYWBG010000195.1:0-4250 GCA_964456005.1 uncultured Halomonas sp. | reverse complement strand
GGGCCTCCTCGCGCAGGTCATCCTGGATGAGCAGGTTGGCGTCACTGACCGTGTAGCGGGTCGAGACGTCGAGGCGCTGCTGGTCGAGCAGATAGGCGCCATCGCCTGCGCGCTGTACCGAGAAGGGGGCGCTTAGCGTCATCTCTTCTTCCCGAGGACCGGTATCGAGCACGCTAAGGCGGCGGTGTCGAACGTCGGGTTGACCCAGGGTGAGGACGCGCTCAGCGCCCCCATGAACGCGGGTGCCGGCGTCTTCGAGCCGCTCGCGAATCAGGCGCGCCAGGTCGCTATCCGTTCCGGCCAGGGCCAGATCATCGAGCTGTGCCTCGGGCGTGTCGAAGCCACGCAGGCGAAAGCCGCAGCCCGAGAGGGCGAGGCCGGCGGCGCCGACCAGGCTCAAACCAAGTAAGGTGCGTCGCTGCATGGGTCGCTCCCGGGCTCAGCCCACCACAATATTGACCAGCTTGCCCGGCACCACGATCACTTTGCGTACCGTCTTGCCCTCGGTATGGCGATGGACATTCTCGGCGGCGAAGGCCTGAGCCTCGACCTCATCCTTGGCGGCATCGGCGGCCACTTCGATACGGGCGCGAAGCTTGCCGTTGACCTGCACCACCAGCTCGATGGTGTCGCGGACCAAGGCAGATTCATCTGCCACCGGCCAGATAGCGTCGATCACCGGTTCCTCGTGGCCAAGCTCGGCCCATAGGGCGTGGCAGGTGTGGGGGGCGATGGGTGCCAGCAGCAGCACACAAGCCTCAACCGCCTCGCGAGCCACGGCTAGGCCGAGGGGCGTGGCATCGTTGAAGCGGCCCAGCGCATTGCTCAGTTCCATTACCGCGGCGATGGCGGTATTGAAGGTGGTGCGCCGGCCAATGTCGTCGCTGGCCTTCTGGATGGTCTCGTGAGTCTTGCGGCGCAGCTCACGCTGAGTGTCGCTCAGGGTTTCCAGGTCAAGGCCGCCGGGCAGTCCGGCGGCGAGATGCTCGCCGACCAGGCGCCACAGGCGCTTGAGGAAGCGGTGCGCACCCTCCACGCCGCTGTCTGACCACTCCAGGGACTGCTCCGGCGGGGCCGCGAACATCATGAACAGCCGCACGGTGTCGGCGCCGAAGCGATCGATCATCGACTGGGGGTCGACGCCGTTGTTCTTCGACTTGGACATCTTTTCGATGCCACCCATGACCACCGGCTGGCCGTCCTCGATCAGCACGGCGCTGACCGGGCGCCCCTTGTCGTCGCGCTTGACCTCGACGTCGGCGGGGTTGAACCACTGCTTGCCGCCGTTCTCGGTCTCACGGTAGAAGGTCTCGGCGATCACCATGCCCTGAGTGAGCAGGCGCTGGAAGGGCTCGTCCACCTTTACCAGTCCCAGGTCGCGCATCAGCTTGGTGAAGAAGCGCGCGTAGAGCAGGTGGAGGATGGCATGTTCGATGCCGCCGATGTAGAGGTCCACCGGCAGCCAATAGTCGGCCCGCTCGTCGAGCATTGCCTCCTTGTTATCGGCGCAGCAGAAGCGCGCGAAGTACCAGGAAGACTCCATGAAGGTGTCGAAAGTATCGGTTTCGCGGACCCAGCCGTCACCCAGGTCGCTGAATTCCGGCATGCGCTTGAGCGGCGAGCCGGAGGCATCCACGGTGACCTCCATGGGCAGGGCCACCGGCAGTTCGGCGTCGGTGAGCGGCACCGTCTGGCCCTCTGGGCCGTACTTGACCGGGATGGGCGCGCCCCAGTAGCGCTGGCGGGCGACGCCCCAGTCACGCAGTCGGTAGTGGGTCTTCACCTCGCCGCGACCGAGTTCCTTGAGCCTGGCGGCGATGGCGTCAAATGCCGCCTGGAAGTCCAGGCCATCGTACTCGCCGGAGTGGATCAGGGTCCCGTAGTCCTCGAAAGCGCCCTGGGAGAGATCAGGGGCCTCGCCGGAGGCATCGGCGATTACCGGCTCGATAGGCAGGTCGTACCTGGTGGCAAACTCCCAGTCGCGCTGGTCGTGGGCGGGTACTGCCATCACCGCGCCGGTGCCAAACTCCATCAGCACGAAGTTGGCCACATAGACCGGTACCTCGCGGCCGGTGAGCGGATGCACGGCGACATGGCCGGTGAGCATACCCCGTTTCTCGCGGGTGGCGAGTTCGGCCTCGGAGGTGCCGCCGCGGGCGCACTCCTCTCGGAAGGCGGCCAGTTCGGCGTTGCCTTCAGAGGCCTGGCGGGCCAGGGGGTGGTCGGCGGCCACCGCCATGTAGGTGACGCCCATCAGGGTGTCGGGGCGGGTGGTGTAGACCGAGAGCGGCTCGCAGGCTGTGCCGTCGGTGGCCTTGACGTCAAACGACAGCTCGACCCCGCGTGACTTGCCGATCCAGTTGCGCTGCATGGTCTTGACCTGCTCCGGCCACTCGATGGTGTCCAGGTCGGCCAGCAGTTCCTCGGCATAGTCGGTGATCTTGAGAAACCAGAGCGGAATCTCCTTGCGCTCCACCAGGGCGCCGGAGCGCCAGCCACGACCCTCGATGACCTGCTCGTTGGCCAGCACCGTCTGGTCGACCGGGTCCCAGTTGACCGTGGACATCTTCTTGTAGACCAGGCCCTTTTCGATGAGCTTGGTGAAGAACCACTGCTCCCAGCGATAGTAGTCGACGTCGCAGGTAGCGAACTCCCGGTTCCAGTCGTAGGCGAAGCCCAGCGCCTTTAGCTGGTCGCGCATATAGTCGATGTTGTCGAAGGTCCACTTGGCCGGCGGCACCCGGTTCTGGATGGCGGCGTTCTCGGCCGGCATGCCGAAGGCGTCCCAACCCATGGGTTGCAGTACGTTCTTGCCCCGCATGCGCTGGTAGCGCGAGACCACGTCACCGATGGTGTAGTTGCGCACGTGCCCCATGTGCAGCTTGCCACTGGGATAGGGAAACATCGACAAGCAGTAGAACTTCTCGCGGCTGGCGTCCTCCACCGCCTTAAAGCACTGGTTCTTGACCCAGAACTGCTGGGCGTCGCGTTCGATCTCTTGGGGCTTGTACTGTGCGTCCATCGCTGTCTACGGATACCTTGCAAGTCGGCGCGCCGGCCGTTAGCACGCGCGGTCGTGGCTTGTCCGGCGTCATGTCCTGGGCCCAGGATGGCGACAAGACATTGAACTGCCGGCGGGAAGTCGTCTAAATGGTAAGCAAGGATACCCCAGCACGGCAGGGTCCGGCTATGCCCGGTCCCGGCCGCTTTACCCCAGGAGAAGGAGCGGATCATGAGCGATCAGCACAAGCCCCACCAGGACCACCGGCTGCGCGAGGGGTACGAGCGCATGCTGGAGCGCCTTCGCGAGGGGGCCCAGGAGCTAACCTGGGAGAACCTGCAGCAGGACCTTGATGACGCCGTGGAGTTTGAGGCGGAACTCGAGGAGTTCACCAAGGATGAGCTCTCGCTGCTGCGCGCCTGGGTCGAACGCGACCTCAAGGAGATGCGTCGCTATCTGGGCGCGGGGGGCGAGAGCGTGGCGAGTTGGCTGGGGATCGATCTCTCGGCGCTGTCACGCAAGGTGAGCGAATCGCTGCTCTCCATCGCCGACCGCAGTATCGTCGAACGCGAGCGCTTCGAGGAAGACCTGGAGGCCGCCCAAGCCGATTACTGCGAAGGCGAGATGGCGGTGCCCGGTCGCATGGCCTGTGTGCACTGCGGCAGCCAGGTGGAACTGGAAGGCGTGGCGCGTATCGAGCCCTGCCACCAGTGCGGGCATCGCTACTTCAAGCGGGTCTCGGACTAGACCTTCGGCCAGGGGCAAGGAGTCAAGGAACAAGCCGCACCTTGGCCCCTTGCCCCTTATAGCAAGGCGTCGAGGATCACGATGCTGGCGACCACCAGTGTCGAAAGCATCGCCGCATAGCCCAGGTTGTGGCGCATCATCTGGGTGCCGCTGATGCCGTAGCGGCCCTGCAGGGAGAGGTTGATGCCCGAGAGCGGACCGACGCTTGTGCCCACCGCCCAGGATGCCAGCGCCACGAAGGCGAACAGGGTCTGGCGGCTTCCTTCAAGATCCAGCACCGAAGCCAGCACCGAGACGCCGATGATGGGGTGCAACCCGACCACGGCGCTGGCCACGATGGCCAGGAAGCTGGCGATCGCCTGGGCCGCTCCGAAGTGGGCGAACAGCTGCCACTCGCTGTGGGTGGCAGCGGTAATCAGGGCGGAGAGCCCCTGGGTGAGCAGGCCCGCACACAGGAACAGCGAGATCTCGCCGCGCATGGCCGGCAATCGCTCCAGGGTGT
>CAYWBG010000194.1:0-4271 GCA_964456005.1 uncultured Halomonas sp. | reverse complement strand
ATTATGCCGGCGCGTTGGCGGCGCTCAAGCGTGGCCATATCGGTGTCGATGGCGTGGTGGCCGCCCTGCCGGTGCATATCCGCATGCCGATTACCTACCTCACCGAAGCGCTGTTCATCGGCTTCTTCCTGGTGCTGGGCTGGGCAGGCCTGGTGGTACTCGATGTCATGCAGGGCATGGCGCTGATCACCCTGCGCTGGGTGCCGCTCACCTTCACCCAATCGGTCATACCCATCGGGGCGGCGCTGTTCATCATCGCCCAGTTGCTCAGCATGCCCGCTCACCTCGCCAAGGTGCGCTCCGGCTTGACCCAAGAGGAGGAGGAGATACGCCACGCCATCGCAGAGGCCGAACGTGACAATGCTCGGGCCGGCTTCACCGCGGATGCATTGACGAAGAGGGATCAGCCATGACACTGCCAATCATGATAATGGGCCTGCTGGGGCTGATCCTGATGGGGCTACCCATCGCGGTGGCGCTGGCGATCGTTGCCACGGTGGCCATCGTGGTCCACCAGGGCGTGGACATGCTTCCCAACATCGGGCTGACGATGTTCGAGGGGGCGAGCAGCTTCCCCCTGCTGGCCATCCCGATGTTCGTGCTGGCCGGGGCCATCATGAACACCGGCGGGATCTCCAAGCGTCTGATCGCCTTTGCCTCGGCGCTGTTCGGCTTCATCCGCGGGGGCCTGGCGATGATCAACATCGGCGTCTCGCTGTTCTTCGCCGAGATCTCCGGCTCCGCCGTGGCCGACGTGGCCGCCACCGGCTCGGTGCTGATCCCGGCCATGAAGAAGCGTGGCTATCCCAGCGCCTTCGCCGCGGCCGTGACCTCCTCGTCGGCGTCCCTGGCGATCATCATTCCCCCCTCCATTCCGATGATCCTCTACGGGGTGATGTCGGGCGCCTCCATCGTCCAGCTGTTCGTGGCCGGTATCGTGCCCGGGCTGCTGGGGGCCGCGGGCCTGATGGCGCTGAGCTACTACTACGCCCGCAAGTACGACTGGCCGGTGGAGGAGGTGTTCCAGTTCAAGCGCGTCAAGCAGACCGCCAAAGAAGCCAGCTGGGCCCTGACGCTGCCGATCATCATCCTGGGTTCCATCTTCGGCGGCTTTGTGACCGCCACCGAAGGCGCGGGCCTGGCCGTGGCGGCGGCAATCTTCATCAGTGCCGTCATCTACCGCGAGCTGGACTTGCGCACCCTCTACAAGGCGATCGTCGACGGGGGTCAGCAGACCGCCGTGGTGATGCTGTTGGTGGCGGCCTCGGCCCTGATCGGGGTGTTCCTGACTGAGATGCGTTTGCCCCAGCAACTGGCCCAGGCTGTGCTCAGCCTGACGGATAACAAGTACGCCATCCTGATGATGCTGAACGTCTTCTTCCTAATGATCGGGCTCTTCCTGCACTCGGCGGCGGCGATCATTCTGGTGGTGCCCATCGTCATGCCGCTGGTGGGCGCGGCCGGCATCGACCCAGTCCACTTCGGCCTGGTGGTGTGTCTCAACCTGGCCATCGGCCAGCAGACCCCGCCGGTGGCCAGCGTGCTGATCACGGCCTGCTCGATCGCCAAGGCGGATGTCTGGTCGGTGACCCGGTCGAATCTCGGCTTTATCACCGTGTTGCTCTTCATCCTGCTGCTGGTGACCTATATCCCCGCTATTCCGATGGCCCTGGTGGAGTTCTTCTACCGCTAGTGAAGAGGGGCCCGGCGGGGGAGCCCTCCGCCGGGCCGGGCCCTAGGCGGGGAGATGATAGCAGCAAAAATGCATTCATTATTCATTGCCGGCATCAGGCCGGTTCGAGGGAGAGGCATGATGACAGCCAACACTCTGCTGTATGAGGTGCGCGACGGTGTGGCCTGGCTTGGCTTCAACCGCCCCGAGAGCCGCAACGCCATGACCTGGGAGATGTATGACGCCCTCTCTGAATACTGCGACCGCATTGCCTCGAATGACGCCATCCACGCGGTGGTGCTCCACGGCGTGGGTGGCGAGGCCTTCGTGGCCGGCACCGACATCGGCCAGTTCGAGCACTTCAGCGAGCCCGAGGACGGCATCGGTTATGAGCAGCGCATCGATGCGGTGGTCGGCAAGCTTGAGGCCCTAGACAAGCCCACCATCGCCCTGCTGGAGGGGGCCTGCGTGGGCGGCGGTGCGGCCCTCGCCCTGGTGTGCGATTTCCGCTACGCCACGCCGAATCTCAAGTTCGGCGTGCCGATCGCTCGCACCCTGGGCAACACGCTCTCCATCACCAACGTCTCGCGGCTGATCGACATGCTGGGAGTGGCCCGGACCAAGGAGGCGCTGATGCTGGGTACCCTCTTCGATGCCGAGCAGGCTAGCGAGGCGGGACTGGTCAACGCTGTAGTCGCGCCCGATCAGATTCATGCGGAGGTAGCCAAGGTGGCCGAGCAACTGGGGGGGCGGGCGCCGCTTACCCTCAAGGCCAGCAAGGCGCTGGTGGGCCGGGTTCTGGCGCATCGCCGCCTCGCGCGGGAGGCCAGCGACGACTGGGTCACAGCCTGCTACATGAGCGATGACTTCAAGGCAGCAGTCAGCAAGTTCCTGCACAAGACACCCTTCAAGTGGACCGGACGCTGACAGGGCGCGCCGGGGTCCCCACGAGAACCATATAAGAGAGGTGAAGCCGATGCTTCCCCTGGAAAGACTCAAGGTCCTGGACGTCTCGCAGATCATGGCCGGCCCATACTGCACCATGGTGCTGGGCGACATGGGCGCCGAGGTGATCAAGGTCGAGAAGATCAACGGCGGGGACGACAGCCGCCAAATGGGCCCCTACGTCAACGACGAGTCGACCTGCTTCTCGCAGATCAACCGCAACAAGAAGAGCATTTCCCTCAATCTCAAGGAGGAGCGGGCCCGCGAGATCTTCTACCGGCTGGCCCGGGAGGCGGACGTGATCGTCGAGAACTACCGTCCCGGCGTGACCACTTCCCTTAAGATCGATTACGACACCCTCAAGGCGATAAACCCCGGCATCATCTACTGCTCAATCTCCGGCTATGGCCAGACCGGCCCCTACAGCCACCGCGGCGGCTTCGACCTGGTGGCCCAGGGCATGACAGGGCTGATGTCGATGACCGGGGAGAAGGGGCGTCGGCCGCTCAAGACCGGCGTGGCCGTCTATGACATCGGCGGAGGCATCACTGCGGTCTACTCGATCCTGGCCGCCTATATCCACCGGATGGCCAGCGGTGAAGGGCAGCACATCGATATCGCCATCACCGAGTGCGGACTGCCCTGGTTCACCTGGGAAGCCGCCGCCTACTTCTCCGAGGGCAAGGTGCCAGAGCCCACCGGCTGGCGGCATCGTGTCTCGGCGCCATACCAGGCGGTCAAGGCCCGTGACGGCTACCTGATGCTGGGCTGCGCCAATCAGCGCACCTGGGAGCGTTTCTGCGGCGACGTGCTGGAGCGCCCGGAGTTGATGGAGGACCCGCGATTTCTTACCAACTCCGATCGCGGCCAGCGGGTCGAGGAGCTCGAGGCGCTGCTGGAGTCGATCATGGCCGACCGGGACGTCGACGACTGGCTGGCGAGCTGCGACCGGGCCGGCGTCCCCGCCGGGCCGATCAACGACTTCGCCCAGGCCATGGAGGATGAGCACTACCTGGCGCGTGGCATGGTGCAGGAGATGGAGCACCCGGTGATCGGCAAGATGAAAACCGTCGGCTTTCCTAGCAAGTTCTCGGCCACACCCTCGCAGATCCGCTCCCCGGCGCCGCTGTTCGGCCAGCACACCGACGACGTTCTGGCCGGCCTCGGTTTGACCCCCGACGAACTCGCCACGCTGCGTGACAATGGCTGCATCAAGTAGCCCAGCCCTGACGAACCCTACGGAGTGATCCCATGCTCAATCTCGACTTCCATCCTTCCGGCCGCCACTTCCTTCAGATCCCTGGCCCGTCGCCAGTGCCAGACCGCATCCTTAGGGCCATGAGCTTGCCGACCATCGATCATCGGGGTCCTGAATTCGCCGCCCTGGGCCTCGATCTGCTCGGCAAGATCAAAAAGGTCTTCAAGACCGACAACCCGGTGATAATCTACCCGGCCTCCGGCACCGGCGCCTGGGAGGCAGCGCTGGCCAACACCCTGTCGCCTGGCGATCAGGTGCTGATGTTCGAGACCGGTCACTTCGCCACCCTGTGGCACGGGATGGCGCGCCGCCTGCAGCTCGAACCCGAGTTCCTGGGACTTCCCGGCCATGAAGGCTGGCGCCACGGCGTTCAGGCCGACTTGATCGAGGCGCGCC
>CAYWBG010000193.1:0-4299 GCA_964456005.1 uncultured Halomonas sp. | reverse complement strand
GAGCAGAAGCCCGCCGAGGCCAAGGCCGAAGCGCCCATGGCCACCGATGCCAAGCCGGAGGCAACACCCGACGCGCCCAAGTCAGACGAAACGAAGGCCGAGGCCAAGAGCCGCCGCCGGCGTCGTGCTCACAACGACCCACGGGAAATCCGTCGTCGCGAGCAGGAGGCCAAGGCCCAGGAAGGCAAACAGGGCTAAGCCCTCTTTCCTTTCCCCCTAGCGACAGCGCCCGCAGCCAATGGCTGCGGGCGCTGTCGTTTTCGGGGTGGTTCAGACCGGGGCGGCGAGACGCGGTTCGCGCTCCAGTGCCACCCCGAAGCGTTCACGGACTCTTGTGGCGATGCACTCGGCGAACTCCAGCAGCTCTGCAGCGCTGCCACCGCCGAAGTGCACCAGCACCAGCGCCTGACGATCGTGGACGCCAAAGTGGCCCTGTCGCCACCCCTTGAGGCCGCAGCGATCGATCAGCCAGCCAGCAGCCAGCTTGACCCGGCCATCGGGCTGGGGGAAGTGAGGCATGTCGGGCGCCGCGACGAGCAGGCGTTCGGCCTTCCCCCTCGTTACCTGGGGATTCTTGAAGAAGCTGCCGGCATTGCCCAGCAGCGCCGGGTCGGGCAGCTTCTCGCGCCGAATGGCGCACACCGCCTGGGCCACCTCAAGGGGGGTGGCGGCTTCCCCTGCGCGGATCGCCAGGTCACCGTAGCCGAGTCGCGGGCGCGATCCGCACGAGAGTCTTAGGACCAAACGGGTGATCACCACCCGCTCTGCGAGGCGCCCCTTGAAGACGCTGTCGCGGTAGGCGAAGTCGCAGGCCTCGGTGGACATCCACTCGGTGCGGCCGTCATCCCGATACACTACCTGCACGGCCTCGATCACCTCGGCAAGCTCCACTCCATAGGCACCGATGTTCTGGATCGGTGCCGCACCACAGTGGCCGGGGATCAGCGCCAGGTTCTCGGTGCCCCACAGGCCACGGCCGGCCAGAGCCATCACCAGCTCGTGCCAGGACACCGCCGCCTCGGCGTGGACACGGACAGTGTCACCCTCGCCCCCTTCCAGCCACCAGCGACTCATGGCCGGCTGAACCACCAGGCCCCCCAGGCGTTCCGGCAGGATCAGGTTGCTGCCGCCGCCGAGCAGGGTCAATGGCCAGCCCATACCTCGGGCCTTCGACAGGACCGCCCGCAACTCGGTCAGGCTCGTGGGCGCCGCGAAACGCTCCGCCACGCAGGGCAGCCCCAGGGTGTTGGCCCCGCTGAGGTCGCGCCCAAGGAAGAGCGTCGGGCTCAAGGGCCGCCTTCCAGGCGGGCCTCAATGGCCTCGACCAGGCCGTGAGACGCCGCCTCGACCAGGTCGAGGACCTCCTCGAAGCCGTCCTCGCCACCGAAGTAGGGGTCGGGAACGGCGCGATCCGGCATGCCGGCAAATTCGAGAAAGAGACCGATATGGGCACTGTTGCCGGCGGGTCGGCGGGACGCGAGTGCGTCCAGATTGTCGTGGTCCATGGCCAGCAGGTAGTCAAAGGCCTCGAAGTCCCCATCGCTGAGCTGACGGGCACGCAGCGATGAGAGGTCAATACCGCGGCGCGCGGCGGCTTCCCGGGCGCGGCCATCCGGGCCCTTGCCCACGTGCCAGCCACCGATCCCACAGGAGTCCACGTGCACCTGGCGGGCCAGGCCACGCTCGTCGAGCAGTCGCCTAAACACGCCCTCGGCGGTGGGGGAGCGACAGATATTGCCAAGACAGACAAACAGCACGCGCATCAGCGGTCTCCTCGGAGAGTGTCCGGTTCCAGCAGTGTACGCACCCGGGCCAAGTCCTCCGCGGTGTCCACACCCGCCGGGTGAGGCTCGCGGGCCAGAGCCACCTGAATGACATGGCCGTGATGCAGGGCACGCAGCTGCTCGAGATGCTCGAGCCGCTCAAGGGGAGAGGGCGGCCAGTCGCGGTAATCGTCGAGGAAGCCGGCCCGATAGGCGTAGAGGCCAATATGGCGCAGCCAGGCGTCGGTCTCGAGCAGTTCGGGCCGGGCAGCGAAGGCATCGCGATCCCAGGGGATGGGAGCCCGGGAGAAGTAGAGGGCGCGCCCACTGAGCGCTCGCACCACCTTCACTATGTTGGGGTTGAAGAGGGTCTCCACATCAATGATCGGCTCCGCCAGGGTGGCAATGGAGGCCTCGGCATCGTCGAAGAGTCGGTCGGCCACCTGGTCGATCAGTCTCGGCGGGATCAAGGGCTCGTCACCCTGGACATTGACCAGGACGTCATCATCGGCCAGGCCCAGCCGCTCGGCCACTTCGCCCAGCCGATCAGTACCCGATGGGTGGTCGACACGGGTCATCACCACCTCGGCCCCGAAGGGCACCAGCGCTTCGCGGATGCGCTGGTCATCGGTGGCCACCACAACCCGCTCGGCCCGGCTTTCACAGGCACGTCGCCAGACATGCGCTAGCATGGGCTCGCCGGCGATATCTGCCAAGGGCTTGCCGGGCAGCCGCGAGGAGGCAAAGCGCGCCGGGATGACCGCGATGAACTGCCTGGCCGCCATCATGCCTCTCCCGAACGCCCGGGGGAGTCGTGCAGCTTTTCATCGACGGAGAGCGCCCTCGCCTCCTCGGGGAGCATCACCGGTATGCCATCGCGCACCGGATAGGCCAGACCATCGAAGAGGCAATGCAGTTCCTGGGCCTCGCGATGATACTTGAGCTTGCCCTTGCACAGCGGGCAGACCAGCATGGCCAAAAGTTCCTTGTCCATTATCGAACCTCCTGGGCCGACCCGAGGGTCAGCCACTTGCTTGGCCCCGAGCGGTCTCCCGGGGCGCTCGAAAACTCTCAAGCCGCCGTACGAACCAGGCCTCGAAGGCCGGGTCGGGCTCGGCGACCACCTCCAGCACCCAGCTCTCGTCGGGTGCCAACCCGCGGCACTTGACCGCATCCTTGGCGGTCATCACCAGCGGTCGACCGTCATCGAAGGCAAGCTCCCCGGCGCGGTAGGCATGATGATCCGCCATGGGGTGGGGGATCACCGTCACGCCGAGCCCTTCCAGAGTCGCGAAGAAGCGGCCGGGGTTACCGATGCCGGCCACCGCGTGGACCTCACCCGTGAAGGGCAGCGGAGCCAGCGGGCGCCGCTCACCATCGCCCAGTCGGCGCCACGCCGAGGGCACGATTCGCATGCCGAAGGCGCCAGACGGCGCTTCGAAGATAGGCTCACCGTTGATCACCACGGCATCGACGCTGGCCAGCCGCGACAGCGGCTCGCGCAGCGGTCCCGCCGGGAGACAGCGAGCGTTGCCGAATCCGCGCCGACCATCCACTACCACCAGCTCCAGGTCGCGGCCCAGGGCCAGGTGCTGCAGTCCATCGTCCCCCAGCAGGATATCGCACCCCGCCTCGAGCAGTAGACGCCCCCCCCGGGAGCGGTCCGGGTCGACCACCACCGGCAGCCCGGTCTGCTCCGCGAGCATCCGTGGCTCGTCGCCGCACTGCGCCACCGGGGTGTCGGCGGTGACCCGCAGCGGATAGGCTGACGCCCGACCGCCGTAGCCCCGCGAGAGGATGCCAGGACGCCAGCCCCTCGCCACCAGGATCCCCGCGAGCCAGCCCACCAGGGGCGACTTACCGGTCCCGCCGAGGGTGATGTTGCCCACCACCACCACCGGCACCGGCGCGCGCCACACCTGCCTGCGCCCCTCGGCATAGGCGGCAGCGCGCCTGGCCACGATGCGGCGGTAGAGCACCTCCAGCGGGCGCAGCGCTTGCAGCCAGCCGGCCCCACGATAGGCGGCCGCCAGCCAGCGCTCGCCCAGCTCACCGCTCATGCCGTCGGAGCCTCCTGGAACTGCAGGCGGTGCAGGGCCGCATAGGCGCCGTCACGGCCGATCAGGTCGGCATGGGTGCCCTGTTCGATGATCTCGCCCTGTTCCATTACCAGGATGCGATCGGCACGCTCGATGGTCGACAGCCGATGCGCGATCACGAAGGTCGTCCGCCCCCGGCACACTTCTTCCAGGGCGGCCTGAATGTAGCGCTCGGATTCGCTGTCCAGCGCCGAGGTAGCCTCGTCGAGGATCAGCAGCGGAGCATCCTTGAAGATCGCGCGAGCGATGGCCAGGCGCTGACGCTGACCACCAGAGAGCATCACCCCGTTGTCGCCCACCTGGGTAGCATAGCCCTCGGGAAGGCGATCGATGAACTCATGGGCGTGGGCCGCCCGGGAGGCGGCCTCGATGGCCGCGGGGTCGGCGTCAGGCTCGCCGTAGGCGATGTTGTCGGCGATGCTGGCGTTGAACAGGGT
>CAYWBG010000192.1:0-4300 GCA_964456005.1 uncultured Halomonas sp. | reverse complement strand
AACCAGATCACACTGGCCATGCGCCCGGTGCTGCCTTCGTCGCGACGGTGGGAGTAGAAGCGCGGCTCGCAGGCGGTGCAGAAGTGACCACCGCTGATGTGCGACACGCCCAGGCGCTCAAGGCGCAGGCGCGCCAGGCGGTAGAGATCCGCCATGAAGTGGCCCAGGCGATAGGGGCTGGGGTCGAAGGCCTCGACCGTCTCGGGGTGCACGCCGACGAAGGCCCGCTGCACCTCGGGGCCGACCTCGAACTGGGCGTTGGAGATGGCCGGCCCCAGCCAGGCCAGCTGCTCCTGGGGGGGGATGCCCAGCGCCGCCACCGTGGCTTCCAGCACCCCCCCGGCCAGCCCGCGCCAGCCGGCATGCGCCACGGCCACCCGGGTGCCGCGACGATCGGTAAAGAACACCGGCAGGCAATCGGCAGTGAGCACCACGCAGGCATAGTCACGATTGACGGCCACGGCGGCATCGGCCTCGGGTGGCCTCTTCGCGAAGGCATGCTGCACCCGGGCCCCATGCACCTGGTTCAGCCACAACAGCGGACGCTCGTCATCGACCTGCTTGCGCAGCAGCCGCCGACACAGCGCCACATGATCCGGGTTGTCCCCCACGTGCTCCGCCGGGTTGAAACAGGCGTAGTCACCCTGGCTGGGCCCCGTCTCCCGGGTGGTGACGAAAGCCCCCACCGTGGTGGGCGCCGGCCAGTCGGGCAGGATCAGGGTCGGGCGCAGATCAAGGGCGTCGCTCATGGGAGTCCTCAGCGCATGGTGGCATGGTCGTCGCGCAGGTAGTCGATCAACATCAGCATGTCATCGGGCAGGGGCGAACGGAAGGTCATGCGCTCCCCGTTGCCGGGATGCACGAAGGCCAACCGACGGGCGTGCAGTGCCTGGCGAGGGTACTCGCGCAGGATCTCCTTGAGGGGGTCGGCGGCCCCGGGCGGCAGCTTGAGCCGACCGCCATAGACCGGGTCGCCCACCAGCGGATAGCGCAGATGGGCCAGGTGCACCCGAATCTGGTGGGTGCGCCCGGTCTCCAGCCGACAGCGCACATGGGTGTGGGCACGGAAACGCTCCACCACCCGATAGTGGGTCACCGCCGGCTTGCCGGAAGCGGTCACCGCCTGGCGCTTGCGATCCTTGGGGTGGCGGCCGATGGGGGCGTCCAGCGTGCCACCCGCCGTCATCACCCCCACGCATACGGCGTCGTACTCCCGGGAGACCGAGCGCGCCTGGAGCTGCTCCACCAGCGCGTTCTGGGCCGCCAGGGTCTTGGCCACCACCATCAGCCCACTGGTGTCCTTGTCCAGGCGGTGGACGATGCCCGCCCGGGGCACCCCGGCCAACGCCGGGCAGTAGTGCAGCAGCGCATTGAGCAGGGTACCGTCGGGATTGCCCGCCGCCGGATGCACCACCAGCCCCGGCGGCTTGTCGATGACCAGCACCTGGTCATCCTCGTGGACCACCTCGAGGGGGATATCCTCGGGCTCGAAGCGGGTGTCATCCTCGATCTCGGCGCTCAGCGCCAGTTGCTCGCCGCCATAAACCTTGTCCCTGGGCCTGGCGGGGCTGCCATCGACGGTCAGGCTGCCCGACTTGATCCAGGCCTTGAGGCGCTCCCGCGAGTAGTCGGCGAAGAGTTCGGCGGCGGCCTGGTCCAGGCGAAAGCCGGCCATGGCGTCGGGAACGGATTGCTGTGCTTCCAGAGTCTGGGACATGAGGGAAAGGGGGCCCCCTTCAGGCAGGGTGATCGGGATGCCGCCAGGAGACTGCGTTTTGCCACGCAGTGCTTTATAGTGAGCGGGTTTAAGGCCGATTCTACCATGGCCAGTCCGCGTTGTTTGACACGAGGATCACGATGCGCGTTTTTACCCCCCCTGCCCGTCTTGCGACCCTGCTGCTGGCCTCCTCCCTGCTGGTGGGCTGCGCCAGCAGCGGTTCCAACGGAGAGGACGACGAGTTCGCCGGCGTTGCCGAGCGTGAGCTCTACGAAGAGGCCCGCGGCTCCCTGGACCGTGGCAACTACACCGCGGCCATCACCCGGCTCGAGGCCCTGGATACCCGCTTCCCGTTCGGCAACCACGCCGAACAGGCACAGCTGGAGCTGATCTACTCCTACTACGAGACCGGCGACTGGGAGGCCGCCCGCGCGGCCGCCAGCCGCTTCATCCGGCTGCACCCCAGCCACCCCCAGGCCGACTATGCGCTCTACATGCGCGGCCTGGCCTCCTGGCAGGCGGGTCGCTTCAGCCTGGAGCGCCTCAGGCTGATCGATATCTCCAGGCGTGATCTTGGCGCCTCCCGGGATGCCTACACCGACTTCAGCGAACTGGTGCGGCTCTACCCCAACAGCGAATACGCCCCCGACGCCCAGCAGCGCATCGTCTACCTGCGCAATCTGCTGGCCCGTCACGAGCTGCACGTGGCCGATTACTACCTGCGCCGCGGGGCCTACCTGGCCGCCGTGGAGCGCGGCCGCTGGGTGATCGAGAATTACCCCCAGACCGAGGCCACCCGCGACGCCCTGGCCGTGATGGTGGAGGGTTACCTGGGCCTCGAGATGCGTGACCGTGCCCGCGAGGTACTCGAGGTGCTGATCGAGAACGACCCGCGCCATGATCAGCTACGCGGCCGCATCTTCGAGCCCAGGCACGTACGCGCCCAGTCCCTTTCCGCCTAGACAGAACGGATTGGAGCTGACCCCGGCCCTCCCCCCGAGCGGGCGAGCCGGGGGTCGTTGAATTCCTGCAGGCCCCCCGGCACGCCCCGATAAGCTATTATTAGCGACATTTCGATGGTCAGACGCCCCAGGGAAAGTCGACCCGAGGCTCGATGACAACAGGCAACCCCTCCCCCACGAGACGCTATATTCGCCGGCTGCACCTGCGCATCCGGACCCTGACGGCGCTCGGCATCCTGGCCACGGCGCTGCTGGCCGGACTGGCCACCGCCCTGCCCTTCTACCACGCCTTGCGCAGCGGCATGGAGTCCATCAGCCAGCTCAGCGTCGAAGCCCAGGCTGACGCCCTCCACCACCAGCTCGGACGCTACCAGGACGTCACCCGCCAGCTCACCAGCCGCACGGAGATTCGCCACCGCCTGGAGGCCTATGCCAACGGCGACATCTCCCTGGCCGCCCTGTCGCACTTCACCACGCCGCGCCTGGCCGACGCCATGGCCCAGGCGCCGGATGTGGCTGGCCTGGTCAGGCTGGGCCCTGACGACGAACTCGTCTCACGACTCGGCACGGTCCCGGACGAAACGCCACCGCCTCCGGGCGACTCAGCGCAAGGCTACCCCTGCCGCTTCCATCTTCAGGAGGGGGGCGGGCTCCTGATACAGGCCTGCGCCCCGATACTCGACGCCGACGGCGAGCGCCTCGGCCGGGACATGGTCTTCTTCCATGCCGCTCCCCTGCTGGCCCTGCTGACCCACCCCGACCGCTCGGATGCCAATGCCGAGATAAGCCTGGGCGATGCCAGCGGCGAGCAGGTACTCGCCCTGGGCCCGAAGGGACCGGAGTTGCGTTCGCCCAGTGAGGCAAACGCCCCCCGGCGTGACATGCAGCTTGCCTTCGGGGCGCCGCTGGGCGAGCAGGGCTGGCGGCTGCTGGTGAAGAAGCCCTCAAGGCAATTCCACGATGATGCCCTGGAGCTACTGACGTGGCCGGCACTGGCCATCCTGCTGATGGCCAGCACGGGAACCCTTGTCGTCAGCCGGGCGCTGCACCCCCTGCTCGCCCGGGTGGAGGCGCAGGCCCACCAGCTGGAATACTCGGAACAACAGCTCAAGATGGCGGCCAGCGTCTTTCGCCACGCCCAGGAGGCGATTCTGATCACCGATGAAGACCACGCCGTCGTGGAGGCCAATCCCACCGTGACCCAGCTGACCGGCTACGACATGCCAGCGCTCTCGGGGAGATCGCTGATCGAGCTGCTGGAACCCGGCCAGGCCCTCGAGGCCAACATCCAGGCGGTACTGGCCAAGCTGGAGCGCGAGGACTCCTGGCAGGGCGAAGTTCGCTACCGCTGCGCCGACGGCACCACCCTCGTGGCGCTACAGACCATCAGTGCGGTGCGTGATGCTGACGGCAAACTGCTGCGCCATATCCATATCTTCAACGACATCACCGAGCAGAAGGTCGCCGAGGAGATGGTGCGCCACCAGGCCCTGCATGACGAGCTCACCGGCCTGCCCAACCGCACCCAGCTCGAGCAGTATCTCAGCCTCGCGATCCGCCATGCCCAGCCAGGAAACAGCCTGCTGGCGGTGCTCTTCCTGGACCTGGACCACTTCAAGGA
>CAYWBG010000191.1:0-4304 GCA_964456005.1 uncultured Halomonas sp. | reverse complement strand
GTCGCTTCTTCATCGACCACGGCATGGGCGTGGTGATCGGCGAGACCGCCGAGGTTGGCGACGACGTCACCCTCTACCAGGGCGTGACCCTCGGGGGCACTAGCTGGAACAGCGGCAAGCGCCATCCCACCCTGGAGGATGGCGTGATCGTCGGGGCCGGCGCCAAGATCCTGGGCCCCTTCACCGTGGGTTCCGGCGCCAAGGTAGGCTCCAACGCCGTGGTGACCAAGGAGGTGCCCGCAGGCGCCACCGTCGTGGGCATCCCCGGCAAGATCGTCAAGCGCCTCGAGCCGGACACCGAGGAAGCGCTGGAGGTGGACCCTGAGCGCCGCGAGGCCATGCGCCGCAAGTTCGGCTTCGACGCCTACGGGGTCAGTGAGGACATGCCCGACCCTGTGGCCCGCTCCATTCAGGCGATACTCGACCATATGCATGCCGTGGACGAGCGCATCGAGCGCATGTGCCAGACCCTGCGCAAGGTCGATGCCAGCTATCGCGACGGCCGCCTGCCCGAACTGCGCGACGAGGACTTCGCCGACATTCTCGACGATGCCGATCCCTGCGCCATGCCCGACAAGACTCCGGCGGCGGCCTCCAGCGACGAGACAGCAGCGGATCCAGAACGCAAGCGCCAGGGGCAGAATGGTTGACCTTGTTGCTTGGTCTTTACCATAATGGCCCACTAACCTGAGGGCCCTCCACCTTGGAGCGCCATCGACAACCGAACGCCGACATGTGTCGGCGCCGAGGCAGCCACCCGCCATGCGCTTGACCACCAAGGGACGCTATGCCGTTACGGCCATGCTCGACCTGGCCGTGAACGCCCGGACCGGCCCCATCAGCCTGGCCGACGTATCGCGGCGCCAGGAGATCTCGCTTTCCTACCTGGAACAGCTGTTTGCTCGCCTCCGCCGGGCGGGACTGGTCGAGAGCGTGCGCGGCCCCGGGGGAGGCTACCTGCTGGCGCTGCACGCCGATGCGATCTCCGTCGCCCGGGTGATCGATGCGGTGGACGAATCGGTAGACGCCACCCGCTGCGGCGGCCTCTCCGATTGCCAACATGGCGATATCTGTCTCACCCATCACCTGTGGTGCGAACTCTCCGAGCAGATCCATGGCTTCCTGGACGGCATCAGCCTGGGGCAGCTGGCGGATCGACGGGAAGTGCGGCAGATCGCAGGCCGCCAGCATCGCCGTCTCGGCGATGACGGCATCCTCGCCTCGGCGCCCTGATGGCGCCCGACCGAATTCGACGACACACGAGTCCATGACCACACCTGTCTATCTCGACTACGCCGCCACCACACCCGTCGACCCCCGCGTCGCCGACGTGATGGGCCGCCACCTGACCCTCGACGGCATCTTCGCCAACCCGGCGTCGCGCAGCCATATGTTGGGCTGGCAGGCGGAGCAGGCGGTGGAGAGCGCCCGCCGCCAGGTCGCCGACCTGATCGGCGCCGATCCCCGCGAAATCGTCTGGACCAGCGGCGCCACCGAGGCCGACAACCTCGCCCTGATCGGCTACCTGCGCGCCAATCGTCACCGCGGTCGTCACCTGGTCACGTCCTGTGTCGAACACAAGGCGGTGGTGGACACCGCCAAGGCACTCGAAGCCGAAGGCTTCGAGGTCACCTGGCTAACCCCGGGACGCGACGGCCTTGTCAGGCCGGAGCAGCTGCGCGACGCCATGCGCGAAGATACCGCACTGGTGTCGCTGATGGCGGTGAACAACGAACTGGGCGTGGTGCATGATCTGGCGGCGCTCTCCAGGGTCGTTCACGACGGTGGCGCGGCCTTCCACGTGGACGCCGCCCAGGCGGTGGGCCGTCTGCCCCTGGACGTGACCGAACTCGGTATCGACCTGATGTCACTGTCCGGCCACAAGGCCTACGGCCCCAAGGGCATTGGTGCCCTCTACGTCAAGCGCCACCCGGACATGCGCCTGGAGGCATTGATCCACGGCGGTGGCCATGAACGCGGCATGCGCTCCGGCACCCTGGCCACCCACCAGATCGTCGGCATGGGTGAGGCCTTCGCCTTGGCCAACGCTGAAGGGGAGGCAGACCAGGTGCAGGTCGAATCCCTTCGCGACCGCTTCCTGGCGGGGCTCGAGGGAGTCGGGGGTATCCACCACAACACCGCGGTAAACGAGGCGGTGCCCAATATCCTCAACCTGGCCTTCGAGGGAGTCGACGGGGAATCGCTGCTCATGTCACTGCGCGACATCGCCCTTTCCACGGGCTCGGCCTGCAACTCGGCGAGCGTGGAGCCATCCTATGTACTGAAGAACATCGGGGTGCCGCGGCAACTGGCGCTGGCGTCGCTGCGCTTCAGCTTCGGTCGCTTCACCACGGAGGACGACATCGAACGAGCCCTGCAGACACTTCGGCACGCCCTCAACGGGCTGAGACGCCAGGCGATCTGAGTTCGCCCAGCGTCCCCATTCATCCTTTCAGGAGAGACACCATGGCGCATGTTTCGATCACCACCGCTGCCGCCGACCAGATTCGCCGGGTGCTCGCCGAGCGCGGAGATGGCCTCGGCCTGCGCGTCTCGGTCAAGCCCAGCGGCTGCTCCGGCTACAGCTACGTACTCGACTTCGCCGACGAGGCCGCGGGAGACGATACCTGCTTCGAGGAGAATGGCGTCATGGTCTTCGTCGCCCCCGAGGCGCTGGAGATGCTTGACGGCAGCGAGGTGGACTACGTCAACGAGGGGCTTAACCGCTACTTCCGGTTCAACAACCCCAACGTCAAGGACCAGTGCGGCTGCGGCGAGAGCTTTACCGTCTAGATTCACCGTACTCCGGAGACCCGAGCCACCCCGGGGCCTGTCGACGGATCGGCGCCTTGCTATAAGCGGCGAGTGTTCAATGTCGCTCCGGGGGAGTATAATCTTCGACCCGCCGGCGTACCCAGCCGAACCAACTGGTCGCTGACCGCCGTATTGCCAGACAGCTTCACCGCGCCGCCCACGCTTCCGACCCGGGAGCCCAAGGGCGGCGCGGCGCTATTCGCTGAGACTTCTCACCCCTTCACTGGAGACATGCCTATGGCTACCCAGCGCACCCTGTCCATCATCAAGCCCGACGCCGTCGCCAAGAATGCCATCGGCGACATCATTTCGCGCTTCGAGAAGGCCGGCCTCCAGGTCGTTGCCGCCAAGATGCTGCGCCTCGACGACGACAAGGCCGGCGGCTTCTACGCTGAACACAAGGAACGGCCTTTCTTTAAGGATCTGGTCGGGTTCATGACCTCCGGCCCGGTGGTCGTGCAGGTGCTGGAAGGTGAGGACGCCATCGCCAAGAACCGCGATCTGATGGGCGCTACCAACCCCAAGGAAGCCGCGCCGGGCACCATCCGCGCCGACTTCGCCGAGACCATCGACGCCAACGCCGTGCACGGCTCCGACTCCCCCGAGTCCGCCGAGCGCGAAATCGCCTATTTCTTCGAGGACAGCGACATCTGCCCGCGTTGATCCAGGCCCCGGACGGGGGCTCAGCCCCCGCCTCCCCTTTCCCGACCCGCTGACCGCCATGACCGCTGATACCGCACCCCAGAAGACCAACCTGCTCGGCATGCCCCGCGAGGAGATGGAAGCCTTCTTCCTCTCCATCGGCGAGAAGAAGTTCCGCGCCGCTCAGGTCATGAAGTGGATTCACCACGAGGGCAGTGACGACTTCGCGGCCATGACCAACCTCTCCAAGGCGCTGCGCGTCAAGTTGGACGAGGTGGCCGAAATTCGCGGCCCCGGCGTGGTCTATGAAGGCACCTCCAGCGACGGTACCCGTAAGTGGGTACTGGAAGTGGAGGACGGCAGCTATGTGGAGACGGTGCTGATCCCCGCCGAAAACGGCAAGCGCCGCACTCTCTGCGTTTCTTCCCAGGTAGGCTGCTCACTGGACTGCAGCTTCTGTTCCACCGGCAAGCAGGGTTTCGAGCGCAATCTCACTGCCGCCGAGATCATCGGCCAGGTGTGGGTCGCCCAACGCAGCGTGGGACCGCGCAAGGACACCGCCAACCGCCCGGTCACCAACGTGGTGATGATGGGCATGGGCGAGCCGCTGCTCAATTACGATAACGTCGTGCCGGCCATGAAGTTGATGCTCGACGACGACGGCTACGGCCTTTCCAAGCGCCGTGTCACCCTCTCCACCTCCGGGGTGGTGCCGATGCTGGACAAGCTTGGCGACGAGCTCGACGTGAGCCTCGCCATTTCGCTGCATGCCGCCAACGATGAGCTGCGCAGTGAGCTGGTGCCGCTCAACCGCAAGTACAATATCCGCACCCTGCTGGATGCCTGCC
>CAYWBG010000190.1:0-4317 GCA_964456005.1 uncultured Halomonas sp. | reverse complement strand
TGATGCGCAACGCCTTCGTCGACCTGGCCGCCAGCCGCGCCGACGTCAAGCTCTCCTCCTCCATCATGGCCCGGGTGCTGGGCCTGCGCATGGAAGCCAAGCCGGCGTCCACCGGCTCTTTCGCCGCCACCCTGCAGTCCTACGAGTCGGTGCGCGGCTTCATCGGCTCCGCCACGGTGGTGGCGCTGGTGGATCTGCCCTTCGTGTTGATGTTCGCCGCCATCATTGCCCTGATCGGCCCGCCCTTGGTGATCCCGGTGCTGGTAGGTATCGTCTTCGTGCTGCTTTACGCCCTCGCCGCCCAGGGCAAGCTGCATGAGCTTTCCGAGACGACTTGGCGGGTCAGCGCCCAGCGCAACGCCACCCTGGTGGAGTCCGTCTCTCAACTGGAGACGGTCAAGGCGCTGCGCGCCGAGAGCCATATTCAGGGCATCTGGGAAAAAGCCTCTGCCTTCTTGTCGCGCACTGCCGCCCAGTTGCGTCTGGTCAGCTCTTCCGTTTCCAGCGTCGCGCTGTGGGCCCAGCATTCGGTAGCCGTGTGCGTGATCATCATCGGGGTCTATCTGATCATCGAGGGCAACCTGACCCAGGGCGGGCTGATCGCCGCCTACCTGCTCTCGTCTCGGGCCATGGCGCCGGTGAGTCAGGCCGCTGCCCTGCTGGCCCAGTACCACCAGTCCGCCACGGCGCTGCAGTCGCTCAATGACGTCATGCAGCGCCCGGTGGAGCGCCCTGAGGGCAAGGCCTTCGTCAGCCGCCCGGCGATTCGCGGCGACATTCGCTTCGACAAGGTCACCCTGCGCTACCCCGAAGAGGAGCGCGAGGCGCTGCGGGATGTCTCGCTCACCATCGAGGCAGGGGAGAAGGTGGCGCTTTTGGGCCGGGTCGGCTGCGGCAAGACCACCCTTAACAAGCTGGTTCTCGGCCTTTACCAGCCCACCGCCGGCGCGGTGTTGATCGATGGGGTCGACGTGCGCCAGTTCGACCCTATCCAGTTGCGTCGGCAGATCGGCTATGTGCCCCAGGACGTGAGCCTGTTCTTCGGCTCGCTGCGCGAGAACATCGTGGCCGGTGGGGGCAACGATGGCGTCGATGACGACGCCCTGCTGCGTGCCATTAAGCTCAGCGGCCTGGAGAGCCTGGTGAATACGCACCCCCAGGGCGTCGATCTGCAGGTGGGCGAGCGCGGCCTGGCGCTCTCCGGTGGCCAACGCCAGGCGGTGGCCATCGCCCGAGCGCTGGTCAACGACCCTCAGATCCTGCTGCTCGATGAGCCGAGTAGCGCGATGGACCACGCCAGTGAGGAGGCCTTCAAGAGCGACCTCAAGCAGTTTGCACAGGCCAAGACAATGATCGTGGTCACCCACCGTACGTCGCTGCTTTCGCTGGTCGACCGCATCGTCGTCATCGACAACGGCAAGGTGGTCGCCGACGGCCCGCGTGACAAGGTGGTCGAGGCCCTGCGCAAGGGCCAGATCGGGAGGGCACAGTAATGGCGAAATCAGGCACCCGCAGCGCCGAACAGCGTGGCTTCGAGGCCATCGGGCGTTTCTCCGAAAAGGGGGGCAAGCCTTTCCGGCCGTTCATGGATCGTCTCTTCGCCAAGCGTGTCACTTCGGCCCACCTCAACCGTGACTGGGCAAGCGACGCCGACTGGGCACGCATGCAGCAGGACCCGATCCGCGCTCGAGCCTTCCTCTACGTAGTGCTGCTCACCGTGGCGGCCCTGTTGGTCTGGTCGTACTTTGCCGCCATCGACGAGGTGACCCGCGGAAGCGGCCGGGTGATTCCCTCCAGCCAACTGCAGCGCGTGCAGACCTTTGACGGTGGCGTGGTCCAGGAGATCCTGGTGCGCGAAGGTCAGATGGTCGAGGCCGGCCAGGTGCTGATGCGCATCGACCCCACCCGCTTCGTGGCCAGCTTCCGCGAGAATCGCGCCCAGGCGCTGTCACTCGAAGCACGCGCAGAACGGCTTCGGGCGCTGATTACCGACACCCCCTTCGATCCCTCGGAAAGCCTGCGCGCCGAGGTGCCGGATATCGTCGCCCAGGAGCGCGAGGTCTACGAGAGCCGCCGCGAGGAGCTGCGTGAGCAGGAGCAGGTGCTGCGCGATCGCATTCGCCAACGCGAGGAAGAGCTCCGAGAAGCCCGGGCCCGCGTGTCCACCGCCCAGCGTGAGCAGAACATGGCGAGCCAGGAACTCAACCTGACCCGGCCGCTGCTCGACACCGGGGCCGTCTCCGAGGTCGATGTCCTGCGCCTGCAGCGCGAGGTATCGCGGGCACGCGGCGAGCGCGAGCAGGCCGAGGCCTCCGTGAGCCGCCTGCAGGCGGCCGTGGAAGAGGCCGAGAACCAGCTCAGCGAGTTGGGCAGCGAACGGCGCAGTGACTGGCGCAACGACCTGGCCCAGACCATGGGCGACCTCAATGCCCTGGACGAATCCAGCGCTGGGCTGGCGGACCGGGTGCGTTTGGCTGAAGTGCGCTCGCCGGTGGATGGCGTGGTCCAGCGGCTCAACATCAACACCATCGGCGGCGTGGCCCAGCAGGGCCAGGAGGTAGTCGAGATCGTGCCCAGCGATGACCAGCTGCTGGTCGAGGCGCGTATCGCCCCTCAGGATATCGCCTTTCTCAGGCCCGGCCAGCCGGCGACGATCAAGCTCACCGCCTATGACTTCGCCATCTATGGGGGGCTCCAGGCCGAGCTCGACCATATCAGTGCCGACACCATTACCGACGATAACGACAACACCTTCTATCTGGTGCGCGTGCGGGCCCTTGACGGCGAGGAAGTGAACCAGGAGCTGTCCGTGATTCCGGGGATGACCGCCCAGGTGGACATCATGACCGGGAAGCGCACCGTCATGCAGTTCATGCTCAAGCCCGTCCTGCGGGCCTGGGATGATTCACTGGGAGAACGATGATGGCGAACGTTTTCGTCTGCAGGGAGCGGGAGGTGGTACCGAGGTGGGAAGAAGCCTTCCCGGAGGCAGAGCGGCTCGAGCCGGAGCAGGCTCGCGAGCGGATCGGGTCGGGTGACTTGGTCTGGGTGATGAGCAATCTGCCGGACTGGCCCGACCTGGTGTCATCGTTGTCGGCGTCGGGCGTCCACCTGGCGGTGCTCAGCTACCGGCCCGAGGCCGGCGAGGCGCTCAAAGCCCTTGAGGCCGGTGCTCGGGGCTATGCCCATGCACTGTCGCCGCCAGCGCTGTTGAAGCAGTTGGAGCTCGTTATCACCCATCAGGGGGTCTGGGTGCCACCGGAACTGATGGCAAGGGTGGTGGGGGGCACCTTCAAAGCGCTGGGCGGGCTGAAGGGTGGCGATGATGAGCTGCAGACCCTGACCGAGCGTGAGAGGGCGGTAGCGCTGGCGGTGACAGAAGGGCTAACCAACAAGGAAGTCGCGCGTCGGCTCGATATTACCGAGCGCACCGTCAAGGCGCATCTGAGTGCGGTATTCGGCAAGCTTGGCGTGCGCGATCGAATGCAGCTGGTGCTGCGTCTTTCCGGCCAGCACATGCCCATCACTGAGCCAGATCAATAATCGCGCCAAACTGCCCTTCGGTACAGTGGCTTTCCTTGCTGAGAGATCCCATGCTTCCGAGTGAGACACTCATTCATACGACAGCTATCTCGACTGTTGATGGTGTCTCACTCGACTACCGGAGGACTCTGCCATGAGCATCGCGAACCTAATTTCCCTTGAAGGGCTGGCATGGGCGCGTACACCCGATGGCCAACTACGTGAATTGCGCATTGGCGATGCCCTGCAGCCCGGTGAGTTTCTGGTTACCGGTAGCGGTTCCCGGGCCGTGTTGGACCTGATGGATTCTCCCGAGACCCTGGCGGTGGGCAGTGGGCGCGTCGTGGAGCTGGACGCCTTGGTACTCGATTCCCTATCGGGCGCCGACTCCGACAGTCCGCGGGACGACCAAGATCTTGAGGAGCTGCTGGCCGCCCTTGAGGATCCCGACGCCGATCTCCTCGCGGTGTTGGATCCCGCGGGTGCCGGTCCCGATGCTGGGGGCGAGGGCGGCGGCCATGACTTCGTCCGTCTTCCCAGGATCGTCGAGAACGTCGACCCTCTGAATTACGATTTTGACCGGGCCGCCGGGCGCGAACTGCCTGAAACGCGGGATGCATCAGCGGCAGTTGCCGCCGCGGTACCCGGCGCTCCTGAGGATACTCCCACCGTGCCGGCCGATCCTGGTGTTCCCGATCCGGAAGACCCCGTTGAGCCTGAGGACCCCGACCCGGAAGACCCCGTTGCGCCCGAGGATCCCGACCCGGAAGACCCGGTCGATCCCGAGGATCCCGA
>CAYWBG010000189.1:0-4328 GCA_964456005.1 uncultured Halomonas sp. | reverse complement strand
GGTTGTGGGTGCGGGCACCCCTGACCAGAATCCTGTCCATTCCCACCTCGGGCGCGCAGCAAAAGATCGATTATACGTGTCCGGCCGCCGCGGCGGCAAAGCATCACCGGGGCGGCTTTCCCTGGCCAGCGGCGAGCCGCTAGAATAGGCGGCTCACTCTAGGGTGCAACGCGCCCGTCCATGGAATACCGTCACCCTATGCGCAAGGTCTCTGGACTGCTTCTCGCCACCGAGCGACGGGCCATCACCGGGCTCGCCGGGCTCTATGCCACCCGCATGCTGGGCCTGTTCATGGTGCTGCCCGTCCTGGCCCTGTATGCCGACGACCTGGCCGGCACCACGCCGCTGCTGGTGGGCGTAGCGCTGGGCATCTACGGACTCACCCAGGCGATCTTTCAGATCCCCTTCGGCCTGGTCTCCGACCGCCTCGGTCGCAAGCCTGTCATCGCCTTCGGTCTCCTGCTTTTCCTGTTGGGAAGCGTGGTCGCTGCCCAGGCCGAGACCATCGGCGGCGTCATCGTCGGCCGCTGTCTGCAGGGTAGCGGCGCGGTGGCGGCCGCCATCATGGCGCTGCTCGCCGACCAGACTCGCGAGCAGGTGCGCACCGCAGCCATGGCCACCATCGGGCTCTCCATTGGCGTGGCCTTTGCGGTGGCCATGGTGCTGGGCCCCTGGCTGGCCGCCGGTTTCGGCCTTTCGGCGGTGTTCTGGTTCACGGCATTGCTGGCCGCTGCTGGCCTCGTGGTACTGTGGAGGCTGGTGCCACCGGCGCCGCGACGAGTGCGGCATCGCGACGTAGGGATCGACCGGGCCCAGTTGCGGAGGGCCCTGGGGCGAAGCGATCTTTTGCGCCTGGACCTGTCGATTTTCGCCCTGCATCTGATCCTGATGGCGATCTTTGTGGCGGTGCCCTTCCGGCTGCTAGAAGCGGGCGTCGCCGTGGAGCGTCATGGGCTCACCTACCTGGGCATCATGCTGCTGGCCTTCGTCGTCATGGTGCCGCTGGTGATCCTGGCCGAGAAGCGCCGTCAGATGAAGGTCATGTGCCTGGCGTCCATCGCGGCGATTACCCTGAGCCTGGGAGGGTTGGCTGGCCTAGGCAGCGGGCTTTCGAGCCTGTTTGGCTGGCTGCTGCTGTTCTTCATCGCCTTCAACCTGCTCGAGGCGACGCTGCCCTCGATGTTAAGCAAGCTGGCACCGGCGGGGGGAAAGGGCACGGCCATGGGGGTCTACTCCACCGGCCAGTTTCTCGGCGCCTTTCTGGGGGGCGTGCTGGGTGGCTTCCTGGCCCAGCAGTGGGGGCTCGCCGCGGTATTTCTGGGCTGTGCCCTGCTCGGCTTGGTCTGGCTGGCGCTGATGGTTGGCATGTCGCCGCCCCCGCACCTGGCCAGCGAGGTGGTGGCCCTCGACGGGGAGCCGCGGGGTGATGCGCTGGATGCCCTGATGGCGCGCTTCGCCGAAGTGGCCGGGGTGGAGGACGTGCTGGTGGTGCCTGAGGAGCGCCTCGCCTACCTCAAGGTGGACCGCCAGCGTCTCGACGAAAAGGCCCTGGAACGCCTGATCGACACGGGAAGCAATCGCGGCGCCTGAGGGCGTCATCACGCACACGGCGCTGGTTGCGCCATCCTGCAGGCAGCGCTTGCAGGCACTGAATTCACGACAAAGGAGTCCAACATGGCCCGCGGCGTCAACAAGGTCATTCTCATCGGCAATTTGGGGCAGGACCCGGAAGTACGCTTCACGCCCTCCGGCACGGCGGTCGCCAATCTGCGGCTGGCTACCACGGATACCTGGATGGATCGTCAGAGTGGCCAGCGCCAGGAGCGCACCGAATGGCATACTCTGGTGATGTTCAACAAAACCGCCGAGATCGCCCAGCAGTACCTCAAGAAGGGCAGCAAGATCTACATCGAAGGGCGCCTGCAGACCCGCAAGTGGCAGGGGCAGGATGGTCAGGATCGCTACAGCACCGAGATCGTGGTCAACGACATGCAGATGCTCGACTCCCGCGGTGGCGGCGGCGACTTCCAGGGCGGTGGTGCCTCTCAGGGGGGCGGCTACGGTGGTCAGCCCCAGGGAGGGTACGGCAACGCGCCGCAGCAGGGCGGCAACGTCGGTGGCCAACCCCAGCAGGGGGGTGCGCCTCAGCGCCCTGCCCAGCCCCAGCAACAGCCCGCTCCTCCCCAGCAGGGTGGCCAGCAGCAGGGCAACTACGGGGCGCCAGATCCGGGCAGCTTCGATGACTTCGATGACGAGATCCCGTTCTAAGAGCGGGGCCAGGCGCCGGGCAGGGAGGAGTGTGAGTGAAGCTGCTGATACTGGATGCCGGACACTGCCTGAGCCTGGCACTGGCTCGGGAGGCCAACCGTCGCACCGACGTCGAGCTGGTGATCGAAGCTGCCAGCCGGGTCGATGTCGAACGGCTCGCCGAGATGGCGCCGGATGCGCTGGTCATTCCGCCCCTGTCGCGGCCGATCCACGCGGCGCCTGCGGGGGTCACCGACCACGCCGAGGCTGTGGAGCAGTGTATGGAGGCCTGTCGTGAAGCCGGTGTGCCGCTGGTGTGGTGCGTGTCCGACCAACTCTATGAGGACGGTTTTGCCGAGCCTATCGATGAGCATGTCATCCCTCGCCCGCGGGACGAGAGCCTGCGCCGCCTGGTAGCCACCGGCGACCGTATCCGCGCGGAATATCCGTGGCACCTGATCGTGCGCCTGGGCCCGCTGTTCGCCCTGGAAGGCAGTCACGCCTGGCTCGGCGAGCTGATCGATACCCTGGTGAGCGGCGGCGAGGTGCGTGGCGAGGCCGACTTGACCTGCTGCCCCACCTCGGCAGATGCTGTGGCCATGGCGCTTGTCGGCATGTTGCAGCAGCAGCGCTGTGGCGCCGGTGCCTGGGGCAGCTACCACCTGGCCGGCACAGAGCCGGTAAGCGTCTATACCTTTATCTCCATGGTGCGTACTCAGTTGACCACGCGGCTGGAAGGGCGCGGTGACCATCGTGAACTGGGCGGCGTCAGGGCGTTGCATCACCACCACGACCACCCCCTGCGCCGAGTGCTCAACTGTCGGCGGGTGCTGGAGGTGTTTGGCGTCCATCAGAAGCCCTGGCGGCTGGAGGTGGGGCGGATGCTGGATGCCTGGTGCCAGGCCCACCAGGGCTGCCGGCCCGACGCGGAGGACGAGACTCGCCCATGAATGCCCTGCGCAGCCTGCTCTTCTATGTGGGCTACTTCCTCATCATGCTGGTGTGCAGCCTGCTGTTCGTGCCGCTGGCGCCCCTGCTGCCGTTGAGCAGTCGCTACCGCCTTCTCAACGTCTACAATCACCTGATCACTGCCTGGTTCCGATGGGCGTGCGGGGTGCGCTATGAGATTCGCGGACGCGAGCGCCTGCCGGCGGGCCCCTGCGTGATCGTATCCAACCACCAGAGCGAGTGGGAGACCATCTTCCTGCAGATCCTCAAGCCGCCGGTATGCACCGTGCTCAAACAGGAGCTTCTGCATGTTCCGCTCTTCGGCTGGGGGCTGCGTCTGCTGCATCCCATCGCCCTGGATCGGAGCAGGCCCGCCCGGGCCATGAAGCAGGTGCTCACTCAGGGAAAGCAGCGTCTGGAGGCGGGGCTCTCGGTGCTGATCTTCCCCGAGGGCACCCGGGTCCCCCCGGGGCAGCGCAAGCGCTACAACAAGAGCGGCCCGGTGATCGCCTGTCGCGCCGGCGTGCCGGTGTTGCCGGTAGCCCACAACGCCGGCGAGCGCTGGCCGGGGCGCCACTGGGTCAAGAACCCGGGGCGCCTGTCGCTGGTGGTGGGCGAGCCCATCGAGACCGCCGGGCGCACTCCCGAGGCGGTGATGACCGAGGTGGAGGCATGGATCGAGGCGACCCTGGCCGAGATTTCCGAGGTGCCGCGGCCGGCGACGCCGGCGCCAAGCGTCGTCGAGCATAAGGACACGGCCTGAGGCGAAGACGCCGGTGGGGTCCTGCAATGCAAGAAGGCGCCCCCGGGGGCGCCTTCTTGGTTCTTGCATTGGGCCAATACTCGCTGGGCCCGTCGCCGTTCAGGGCGTGAGCTCAGCCCTGGAACTTTTCCAGCACCAGGCAGGCGTTGGTCCCGCCGAAGCCGAAGCTGTTGGAGAGCACCCGCTCGACCTTGGCGTCATCGCGGCGCTGGGTGACGATATCGAAGCCGTCGGCCTGCTCGTCGAGGGTATCGATGTTGGCCGAGGCGGCGATGAAGTCGTTCTCCATCATCAGCAGCGAGTAGATCGCCTCCTGCACGCCGGTGGCGCCCAGGGAGTGGCCGGTGAGCGACTTGGTGGAGCTCATGGC
>CAYWBG010000188.1:0-4335 GCA_964456005.1 uncultured Halomonas sp. | reverse complement strand
GGGCGGTGAGCGAGCATCGGGGCCTGTTCCAGGCCGCCGACGGCGGCACCCTGTTTCTCGACGAGATCGGCGACATGCCGCTGTCGCTGCAGGTCAAGCTGCTGCGCGCCCTGCAGGAGCGGCATATCCGCCCCCTGGGCTCTACCACCTCGGTGCCCATCGACGTGCGCATCATCTCGGCCACCCACCGTGACCTGGATCGTGCCATGCGGGAGGGGGAGTTCCGCGAGGATCTCTACTACCGCCTCAACGTGGTCAACCTGCGTCTACCATCTCTCAAGGAGCGCGCCGAGGACGTGCCGCTACTGGCCAAGCACCTGCTGGCCAAGGCCGCCGAGCGTCACAAGCCCTTCGTCAAGGGCTTCTCGCCGGAGGCCCTTAACCTGCTGGCCTCGAGCGCCTGGCCGGGCAATGTTCGTCAGCTGGTCAACGTGGTGGAGCAGTGCGTGGCGTTGACCAGCTCGGCGATGATTCCCGAGGCGCTGGTGGCCCAGGCCCTGGCTGCCGAGGACAGTGCCCTGCCTACCTTCAGCGACGCCCGGGCCGCCTTCGAGCGCCGCTACCTGATCAAGGTGCTCAAGATCACCGAGGGCAACGTCACCCAGGCGGCGCGTATCGCCGGCCGCAACCGCACCGACTTCTACAAGCTTCTCGGGCGCCACGACCTGGAGCCTGGCGTCTTCAAGCCCGGCTCCGGATAGCCACGCAGCCGGAGTTACCCGATCAGGGGCGGGACGAAAGCGCCCCCGGCCGGAGCCGGGGGCGCTGAGCATGGCAGCTGGAAGGTCGTGGACCCTAGGCGGCGTTATGTCGGCAGCTTGGCCTTGCGCAGGTAGGGGAAGACCTTCTCGATATCCCCGAACTTGGCCTCGGCCTCCTCATCGGAGAGCGACAGCGGGACGATCACGTCCTGCCCCTCGGTCCAGTCGGCGGGCATGGCGACCCCGGCGCTGTTGGCGGTCTGCAGGGCATCCAGGGCGCGCACCACCTCGGCGAAGTTACGGCCCACGTTCATCGGATAGATCATGGCCAGCTTGAGCTTCTTGTCCGGGCCGATGATGAAAACGGCACGCACGGTGGCGCTGTCATCCGGCGTGCGGCCATCCGGCAGATACGCATCGGCGGGCAGCATGTCGAACAGCTTGGCGACCTTCAGGTCTTCGTCGGCGATGATCGGGAAGCCGACGTCACAGCCGGCGTAGGTGGCGATATCGTTGATCCACTGCTTGTGCTCTTCCACGCCATCTACCGAGATGCCGATTACCTTGGTGCCACGCTTCTTCCACTCCTCGTTCAGGCGAGCGACGGCGCCGAACTCGGTGGTGCAGACCGGCGTGAAATCCTTGGGATGCGAGAACAGGATGGCCCAGCTGTCACCGATCCACTCGTGGAAGCGAATCGGACCCTGGCTGGTGTCGGCTTCGAAATCCGGTACAACGTCATTGATGCGCAGTGACATGGTGTGTCTCCTTTCTACTGAGCGAAGCGTGGGGCCGTTGTGGTCTCACGGTGGAACTCTGTTGCCTCGAGGACGAGACGGGCGTCTCGCCTTCGCTGTCGAATTCAATACTAGGTATTTTTTTTTGGAATATCTATATTCCAAAATCTATCGGCTCGATGGACGCTCTCCCCGAGGCAGGTTGTCGCACTCCTCTTGTCACTTGACCTCGAGCTCGATCCGCCCTTTGCCCAGGCGGGCCGTCACTCTCTGGCCGGGTGAGGTAGCGTCGGCACGGCGCACCACCTGGCCGCGTTCATCCTCGATAATCGCATAGCCGCGCCCCAGTACCCCCAGCGGGCTCACCGCCTGAAGCTCTCGCGCCACCGCGGCCAGCTGTTGGCGATGACTTGCCAGCTGGCGCTGCATGGCGACCTGCAACCGCTCCCGGGCGGCATTCATTCGCCGCTCGGCCTGCTCCAGGCTGCGGTCCGGCGGGTGAGCCGCCAGGCGTTGGCTCAGCTGCCGTGCGCGCAGGCGCTCGGTGGCCAGCCGGCCCTGCATCGCTCGTCCCAGGCGTGTTTCTAGCTGTGCCAGGGTGGTGCGCTGCCGGGTCACGACTTCACCGGGGTGGCGCAGCCGAGCGCGCAGGTGGTCCAGGCGCTGGCCGTCTCGATCGAGACGCCCCTGGGTAGCAAGGCGCAGGCGGCCCTGTAGCACCGCCAGGCGGCGAGTCAGCTCGCGCTGATCCGGCACCAGCTGCTCGGCGGCGGCGGAGGGGGTGGGCGCGCGCGCATCGGCGGCAAAGTCGGCCAGGGTGACGTCCACCTCGTGGCCCACCGCCGACATCACCGACAGCCGCGAGTGGAAGATGGCCCGGGCCAGATGCTCATCATTGAAGGCCCAGAGATCTTCCAGGCTGCCGCCGCCGCGAGTGATCAGGATGGCGTCCCGGCTGGGGTCCAGGGCCTGCTGGCGATTGAGTAGACCGATAGCGCCAATCAGCGCCGGGGCCGCCTCGCGTCCCTGCACCGGTAACGGAATCAACGTCACCTGGGTCAGCGGCCAGCGCGCGGCCAGCACTGCCAGCACATCGCGGATGGCCGCCCCAGTGGGCGAGGTCAGCACCAGCAGGTGACGCGGCGGGCACGGCAGGGGGCGGGCGTTGGCGAACACGCCCTGCTCGGCGAGCCTTGCCTTGAGCCGCTCGAAGGCCGCCAGTAGCTCACCGACCCCGGCCGCCTGCACGGCCTCGGCGATCAGCTGGTAGTCGCCGCGGGGCTCGAAGATCGACAGCCGGCCGCGCACCTTGACGCGATCACCGTCTTGCATTGGCGCACCGATGAAACGCGCCCGGTGGCGAAACAGCGCGCCGCGGAGCTGGGCCCGTTGGTCCTTGAGGGTGAAGTAGATGTGGCCTGAGCTCGGCCGCGAGACGCCGGAGAGTTCGCCCTCCACCCACAGCTCGCCTACGTCGCGCTCCAGGGTCTGGCGGGCGCGGCGATTGACGTCGCTGACGGAGAGTGTCTCGGGGGCATCGGACATGTCAGGGCTCCTGGGAATGGCGCCCCAAGCCTAGCATGCCAGAGGGGGTGGCGAACGCAGCGCCGCCTGGCGCAAGGCCCGGCGGCTTATCTTCCCGTCATTGAGGGTGGCGGGGGGCGAGTCATTCGGCTCCCACCGCGTCACGTGCCGCTTCCCAGGCTCGCTGGGCGTTCTCGCGGGTGGTCTCCCAAGCGCGCTCGGCGCCTTCTTGGGTGGCTTCCCAGGCGCTTTCGGCACCCTCCTGGGTCTGCAGCCAGGCCTCGCGGGAGCGCTCACGAGCGAGCTCCCACCAGTCGTCGCTGAAGGCCGGGTAGGTTTCGAGCTCCTCGGCGCTGGCCTCGAGCATCACGCGGTGTTCCGGCTCATCGACGTCGTCGGAGTGCGTGGTGAGAGTGAACTGCCCCGATTCGACGATGATCTCGCGTCCGGCCAGGCCGAGCACGCTGCCGCTCTCGACCACCAGGGCGGAAACCTGCATCGCCTCGTCGAGCAGGATGTCTCCCACACCGCCGATACGCTCGTCGGGGGCGTGAGCCAGGTAGACGTCGGCGCTTAGGATGTCCTGGGCGGAGTAGAGGCCCTGGGGATCATGGGCGGGTTGAGCGTGAGCGTTCAGGGCCAGACTACCGGCAACGGCCGCAATGGCCAGGGTCAGGGTCTGCTTGCACATGGCGTCACTCCTCTCCATGAAGTGGGTGGGCTGACACTAGTCACTCTAGTCGAGGCGCGCCAAATCGACAGCTATTGCATGTGTGCTAATGTTTGCTTCCAGTTAAGCAAACGGAAGCGGTACTCGTGACGCAGCCTGCCCTTGGCCGGTATAATGGCCGATTAATCTCATTCCCTACCAGCTCACTGGGTGTTGCCGACTATGCTCCGTATGGCCCAAGAAGCACTTACGTTCGATGACGTATTGCTCGTACCCGGCTACTCCGAGGTCCTGCCCAACGATGTCAGCCTCCGGACACGCTTAACCCGGGATCTCTTCCTGAACATCCCCCTCGCCTCCGCCGCCATGGATACGGTGACCGAAGCCCGCCTGGCCATCGCCATGGCCCAAGAAGGTGGCATCGGGGTTATTCACAAGAGCATGACCATCGCCCACCAGGCCGCCGAGGTGCGCAAGGTCAAGAAGCATGAGAGCGTGATCGTCAAGGATCCGGTCACCGTGGGCCCCGATGCGAAGCTGGAGGACCTGCTGGCCATGGCTCAGGAGCATGGCTTCAGCGGCTTCCCGGTCGTGGAAGGCGAGACCCTGGTGGGCATCGTCACCGAGCGTGACATGCGCTTCCAACCTAACCACGGCGACAGCGTCGCCGATATCATGACCCCCGGCGAGAAGCTCGTCACCG
>CAYWBG010000187.1:0-4342 GCA_964456005.1 uncultured Halomonas sp. | reverse complement strand
AATGCCGCTGAGCATGAACATGCCCCAGGTGCCCAGCAGGCCGGCGGCCAGGGCGGGGATATCCTGGGGGCCGCTCCAGGTCAGGGCGGCCACGGCCAGGGTGGCGAGGAGCATTGCCGTCATGAGGAGGAGGTTGCGCGGGAAGCGTCGCACCAGGGCGATGCGCAGCACGATCAGCGCCGAGATGCCGGCGGCGACCCAGCTCTCGAACAGGGCGAACTGGGCGGCGAAGGCGATATTGGCGAAGATCAGCAGCACGAAAAGCTTGTCGTCGCGCTTGCTGGCGAAGGCCACTAGGCAAAGCGCCAGCGCCACCAGGCTCACGCCCTGACCCAGCCACCATCTCAGGCCAATCTCTTCCATGGGGACAACCCGTCCAGACGTCAGGATGAAGGTAATCGCGGCATGCTAACACGCCGCTATCATGTACACGTGACCACCACCGGAGGTGCCATGGAACCCTTGCTGAATGCGGCGTCAGAAGTGACCGAGGCGGCCCTGTCCACCATTGCCCATATGCCCACCGCCAGCCTGCCGGTGCTGATGGATGACGCCTTCGCCCGGCGCTTGAGCGATGCCGATCTCATGCGCATCGCGGTGCTGCTGGCGCAGAAGAGCCGCGAGGAGGGCGGTTGCCCCATCGGCGCGGTGATCATCGACAATGCCACTCGGCGCATCGTCGGCAAGGGGCACAACACCCTGGTGCAAGAGAATCATCCCTATAACCACGGCGAAACCGCCGCCATGCGGGATGCCGGCCGTCTGGACTTCGGCCAGACGACGCTGTTTACCTCCCTGAGCCCCTGCGACGTATGCGCCACGCTGCTCCACATGAGAAGCGTCTCGCGGGTGGTGGTGGGCGACATCACCAACGCCTCGGGCACGGAAGCCCTGTTGCGCGACAAGGGCGTGCAGGTCGACATCCTGGAAGACCCCCGCGGCATCGCGCTCTACGCCCGCTTCCGCGCCGAGAAGCCCGAGCTGGACCTAGAGGACTGGAAGGGCGTGAATGCCACCCGCCAGCCGTAATATCGCCTCGGGCGCCGCCGGTTCAGCGCCCCCCACGATGGCCGCTCGGGTGCTGACCAGCAGGCTTACGCGTACTTCTCCCGCCACTGTTTGACCGCGATCCTCCCCTTGATCAGCTCCAGCATGTCCACCAGCACATGCTCGGTGACTCTCTCGGAATGGGAATCGGTGCTCAGCCAGGCATCGAAGCCACTCTCGGCCAAGTGCTCCAGCAGAGCGGAGAATTCCGGCGACTGCAGCCCCTCCAGGGCCTCATTGACCAGGCGACAGGAGAGGTCCGAGAGCGAAGACTCCAGCCCCCGGCTCAGCTGGCTACCCAGCGGCAGGCGCTCCAGGCGGCGCACCTCCGGGCTCTCCGCCAGAGTACGGCCAATCAGGCTACGCACGTAGCGCAGTATGTCCTCACGGTTGTGGGTGTAGGCGGTACCGGCCATGGCCTCCAGGCGCTGGATGATCTCGCGGATCAGCGCCTGCTGGCGGGGCCGCACCACCTGATCCACCACCCGTGTGGAGAGCGAGTCGCTCGAGCGGACCTGGGCCTGGACGTTGTCGAGCATGCGGATGGCGATGCGGTCGGTGAGCTCCTCCAGCAGAATGTCGTAGTACTTGGCGATCACGGCGTAGAGGTACCAGCGGCGCACGTCGATCATCCCTAGCCGCTGCAGGCGGTTCAGCAGCGAGATGACGCGCAGGATACGCAGCAGTCGGAAGCCGCCCACCGGGATGCAGCCGAGCACGTCATACCAGTGCACGAAGGGATAGAAGAACCAGCGGTGGTAGCGACGCTCGGCGATGGCGACCGCCCAGCCGAGCAGCACGTCGAGCACGAAGATCGCCACGAACGCCAGGTCGATGGCGATGAAGCGATCATGGATGAGTCGATCATAGGCGTCGTGCAGCCCCGGCGCCGCGGCCTGGAAGGCGTCGTTCAGCGGCGACAACAGGAAGAGGCTGTCGAACAGCAGCAGGGTAAGGTTGACGATCACCAGCACGATGATCAGCAGGTCCCACGCCAGATGGATCCGCTCCAGGGCGGGGTTGAGCGATTTCGTGCGGGTGGCAGACATGGCGCCTCCTTGAGCTCAATGCCGCAAAGTCCCTTATCAGCCTAGAGCGTTAGGCTGTTGGCCACACCCTAAAAGTCGCGGGGTCGGCGACTCAGTGACTGGCGGGCAGTTCCAGCAGCAGCGGCGCTCCGGCCAGGCCCTGCGCCAGGCGGGTCGCGAGGATCTCCAGGATGGCATCATGCTCACCCGCCAGGCGTGTCGTGGTCACGCGCAGGCCGGGAGATCGCGCCATCGCCTGGTCACAGATCTCCGCAATATCGCCCGCTTCACCGGCATGGCGCCCCGGGGAGAGGAACAGCATGGCGAGAATCACCTCGCTGCCGGCCATGGCCTCGGCGGCCAGCAGGTCCTCCAGCAGCGGTTCGTTGAAGCGATAGGCCTCACCGTCGCGGCGCTCCATGGAGGCGAAGGTGACACAGCTGGCCTCCTCATTCAGCAGCACGCTGAGCTGGCCAGCCAGGTAGTTGCGCACCGCGGTGACCTCGGGGATCGGGCTGCCGTGGTCGACCAGCACCACCCTGGGCCGCGACTTACCGTTCATCTGCTCGCGCACGTTATCGGCCAGCAGCCGTGCCAGGCGCAGGTCCACCGGGGCCTGGCTGTCCACCAGCGGTAGCGCCACCTTCACGGAGAGCTGTGGATGGCGGGCCTGCACCTCGACCAGGCGCTCCGGCAGGTAGCGGGTCAGCGCCTGGCTGGGCCCGAAGAAGAAGGGCAGGACCACCAGCTCGGTCACCCCCTCTGTCGCCAGCTGTTCGGCCCGGGGCCCTAGCGACATGGCCTTCTCCCCGTCGAGCTCTTCGGCCGGGATCTTGTAGGAGTGCAGCAGGGAGGCGGCGTCGACCGCCTGGCCGGTGGCCTGGCCCAGGGCGTGGGCAAGGCGACGCAGGTTGAGCGTGGCCTGGGCACGCAGGGAGCCGTTATCGACGAGCAGGATCTTGCGCATGAAGGCCTCTTGGCTGGCACAGGGCGGGGGAGTGGCGGGCGGAGACTATCGGGTTGTCTGCCCCGCCTGCCGCTGCCGTAACGGGTCGAGCAGCGGGCTCAGTCCGTTGTGGTCGATTTCATGCATCAGGTGCAGCAGCTGGCCGACCTCACCGGACGGGAATCCCTGACGCGCGAACCAGTTGAGATAGGGCCCGGGCAGGTCGGCGATCAGCCAGCCGGCATACTTGCCGTAGGGCATCTTCCGGCTGACCAGCTTTTCCAGGTCCTCGGGCTTCATGCATCAGGCTCCTGATGTCAGGCGTCGCTCTCGTTACCGATGGTCTGGATGACCTCGAAACCCTCGAACGTTGGCGGCCCCAGGTAGAGTCCCTCGCGCCGGCTCTGGCCGGCATTGGCGTGGGCCGCGCGAAATGCCTCGGAATGCGTCCAGGCCTCGAAGTCCTCCCGCGAGCGCCAAACCGTGTGAGAAGCGTAGAGCACGTGATCCTCCTTCTCGGGGCCACGTAGCATGTGGAACTCGACGAAGCCGGGCAGGCCTTGCAGGTGCGTTTCGCGCTCCAGCCAGATCTGCTCGAACTCTTCCACTCTCTCGGGATTGACTCGGAAACGGTTCATGGCAATGAACAAGGGACTCTCTCCCATGGCCAGGTGGATAATCACTTGCGGTCGACGATGACACCTTGCCCTGAGACAGGCAAGGCGTCGGAGGTCGATGGCGCCGCTAGCAACGGTGTAAGGCACCCAGGCGACGCCCAACGGCTGGTACCCTCGACTTCGTTGGACGCTTGAATCGGATCTCAAACACTGTTTTGCCATCCATCAGGGCTGATGGACGCAGAAGACGCATAGCCTTTGTGTGCCGCCGTACAGATGGTGGGCCTGTGATTCCCCATGATAAGTCCATCTGACAAGAAGGTGAAAACGCCTGATTTCGGCCTTATCTGCAACAAGTCTATGTGAAAAAAGGGTTCATCACCCTTCCTGATCAGAGCCACTCTCGACGACCGCTAGCGCAGGCTAGACCTACATCGTGAAGACAACAGCGCTGGCAACGTTGATTTCAGGCAACTGTCCTTCGTGGCTGGGCAGTGCTGATTCAGGAGAACCGATATGAAACATCGCATGCGCCTTTTCAGGAAGCCCGCGGTAATTTTGGCCTCGCTGTCATTGATGAGTCCAGGCTTTGCCCACGCGACCCTGTCGTCGTCTACTGACACAGAGATCGTCACGGTCAGTCAACTCACGGAACCGGCTGATCAAACCGAGGAGGAGCGACAGGCCGAGGGCGACGCCCTCGC